>DATNIO010000231.1:0-8826 GCA_035604385.1 Verrucomicrobiia bacterium
CCCGATGCTGTTGCGTCTCGCGGAACATCTCGCCATCAAGTTCGCCCTGGAGCGTTACCAGCGCGGCGAAGTCAAAGTCAACGCCGTGCGCCAGATGTTTGAAAGGATGTCTCAGGAAATCGAAGGCCTGCGAAAAATCCTGGGCGGGCACGAGCAGAAACTAGCGGACGCGGGAGTCATCGTCGAATCGACCGCGGAGTTGCTCGACCAGCAGTTCTGGGCTGCGGTGCCGGAACGCGGCAAGCGCGCCGTGCTCACCTCCTCGGACGCATGGTGTATTCCCGCGCGCAACCTCAAGCAGTACGTCGAGGAACTTCTCAAGAGCGGCGATGAGAAAACGGTGCTCGCGATCCTGCAGAATTACGCCTCCTGCCTGCAAAGTGACGAATTCGAGGCGCGGCGCCGATCGGCGATTGGCATCGCGGATCTCGCCGATGTTTACGCTTCGCTCGGAGGCCGCCCTCTCGCCCCCGCGATCCAGATCGCCGGGGCGCAGTTGAGCGTCGAGCGCGACGACAATTTGCAGGGGCTGATCAGCGCCGCGTTTGTGCGCCTGGCGCAGGAAGCGGGCTTGAAGCGGCTGTTTCCCGCGCTGCTGCAATCGCTCGATTCGCTGGATACGGTGGAGCACCAGCGGCCTGTCTTCGCGCAAAGCCTGCGCCCGCGCATCGGGCTGGAAAAACGCGTGCCGGAATTTTTGGAAGACGTTTTGCGCGGAGATCGCAAGCTCGAAGGTTTAGAGATCTTGTTGCAACGCGTGCCGCGCAGCGCGGCGGAAAATTTAATTTCGCGTTTCAACCGCACTTCGAGTCGCGTCGAGATGCAGCGCCTGGTGGACCTGGCGCGCGCCGTGGGAGAGGAATTGATGGGCTCGCTGCGAGACGCGCTTCGCTCCGGCTCCGCGAATGAAGCCGCGGAGACCGCAGGCCTGCTGAGCCGCCTCGACCACACCACAATCGACCGCTGGTTGCCCGAGCGCCTGGCCGATTGGCCGCGGCAAGCGCAAGATCGCGTGGTGCGCCTGATTGCGATGGGCGGCGCAGCCGAGCGCGGAAGCCTGCTGGTGAATCTGCTTCACATGCTGGACCCGGTCTTGTTGCCCCTGGCCATCGATGAAATTGGATTGAGCGAAGACGCGAGTTGCATTCCCACTCTATTGCACCTGGCGGAAGGAGAGGCGAGCCGCTCGGCCGGGCTGTTTGTCCGGTTGAAAGCGGTGGAGGCGCTTGGAAGGCTTAAGGCGAAAGAGGCCACCGAACTATTGCGAGGCATCGCGGAAGCTCGGCACATGTTTCACTGGACGCACCCGGGTGAACTGCGCCTGGCAGCCGTGCAGTCCATGAAGAAAATCGATCCCAATTGGGCAGCGGATTTTGTCCCCCGAAGCGGGTTCAGTGAAGACGAATTGGCCATGGCGCCTCTGGATCCGCTGCCCAACGCAAAATATTTCCGCCGCAGGCGCTATCCTCGCATTCGTCTGTCGCAACCCATCACGGCCATCGCGGCGGTCGGGCAGGATTCCTACCGGCTGGAAATTCGCGGGCTAAGCTTGAGCGGGGGAATCGCGGTCGGCGAAAAGCATCTGTTGCCGGGCACGCTCGTCTCCATGAAAATTGGCTCGACGCTGCGCCCGATCCGGGCGCAGGTCTTGATGCGCGATGCGCGAGCTCAGGGTCTCGGATTTGAATTTGCCGACATGGATCTGGACGAACGCGCCCGCCTCCGCAAAGTGCTCCTGGAAAACAAGACTTCGCCGAATACCGATGAACGAGTCCTTCTCACCCAGTCCGCCGGTTAATTTTACAATTCGCTTTGATCCGGTTTGGGGGAGTCTCGGGGCTCGCAGCTTTTCGATACGGGATTCTCTCGTTTTGCGGGGTACGAATCTACCAGAAATGAACGACTTGTTTTGACCTCTGCACAACCATCGGTTGTTTGCGACCATCTATATTCTTGGGCGTGCGCGCCACGAGCAGGGTGCGCGGCCCTACGCCCTAAGGGTGAAGAATAGAATCCGCCATTTCACCTCAGAACAAAGACGAGATGGCGGATTTAGCAAAACGACACGCAGCACGGCGCCTGAGACCTGTCGAGTGGAAGGGCTATAGTATTTTCCAAAGTGCGATAACGTTTCTTAAAAGGAGAGAGTCCTTGTCAAAGCTAACGATCCGTACAATTCCGCTTCTCGCTCTTCTCTTGCTGGCTGGGGTCAAACAGGCAAGCGCACAAGGGGTCAGCGCCTATTTTGGTTTAGGCAGCGCGTTCGACAGCGCGGCAACATCTTCAGGCTGTGCTCCGCAACAACTTTTCGACCCTTTCACAGGAGTCAGCGGGACCTGTGAGACCGCGCCAACCATGGGCGGGGTCTTTGGCGTCTTCGGCGCAGACTTTATGATCAATCCGCATCTGGGTGTCAACGGCGAGTACTCCTTCCGCTTTGCCCAAGCCGACTACTTGCCCGCTGCATCACTAAAAGTTCGTCCTGGGTTTTACGATTTTAACGCGGTCTATCAGCCGACCGCGAGTGACAAGCGCGTGGTTCCTGTCCTGGAGGGAGGAATTGGCGGGGCCAAATTGTCCTTTTATGTGTCCCAGCAGGCAGGTTCCATATTTACCCAGAGTCAGTTCTTCACCAGCTCCAATCACTTTCAAGTGCACGGCGGCGTTGGCGTGAAGTTGTACGTCAAATCGGACATATTTATTAAGCCTCAATTTGATATCCATTATGTGCCAAACCTGACTGACCAATATGGGCGGAACACTGTTCCAGAATTTACGATCTCAATTGGCTACACCTTCGGACGACAGTAAAAATGCCGCACGCCGCGGAAGGGCCGTAAAATTGCAGGATCGGTCGCTCCTGTCTTGCGCACTTTCGGGCGGGAACGGCTCTTCCCGCCCGCCCACTATCTTGTTCTGCCTAATTGTGGACTGGCCGAACGCCTGACGGAGATGAGTTCGCCGCCCGCATAATCTCCAGGAATCCCGCGGAGCCAAGGAGCGTGCTCGCCGTGGCAACTCCGCCCATCAAGGCGCCCATGATTCCGAGCACGGCTACATCTGCGCCGGTGAGGAATAGGTTTCGGATCGGCGTCTTGGGCGTAAACCAGCTCTTTCGAAATCTGTCCGGCGTCGCCGGATATCCGTAGATCGTCCCGGATGGCGCTCCCGTAAAATATTCAAAGGAAAGAGGCGTCGCGAGTTCGGCGTAGGCCACCAAGTCCCGAAAACCGGGGTGCTGCTGCTCGATGAGATCCAGCAAGGTTTGGGTTATGCGGGCCTTGGCCGATTCGTAGTCCGTTCCGCGCCGCCGCCAGGGCTCTTCGCGAAACGCCTCCAGAGTGCGATAGGAAAAGGGCGCCACAATTTCCGCAGTGTGGCTCTGTGCCCGCGGGTCTTTCAAAGACGGAAACGAGAGGTAAGCCATCGGGGCGCGGCCCTCGAGCAAGTCGTTCCGGCCGGCGCAGATCTGATTGTGATCGAAAGACGAGAAGATCCAGTAATTTTCTCCCTGAAGACCCAACTCGCGAGGATCGCGCTTCAGTCCAAGAAACAGCTCGACGGCTTCCAAGCCCTCCGGAGGTGTTTCCAGTTCCGCGCGGAACGGGATCGCCTCGCTGGGCAACAAACGCGTGAACGTATTCCATGCTCCCGCATCGGAAACAATGACCGGCGCGCGAAATTCCAGCCGAGGTTGCTCCTTCCCTTTCTTGAGCTGAACTTCCACGCCCACGGCCCGACCGTCCTCCAAAATAATTTTCGTGACTTCGTGGCCCGCCAGAAGTTCTCCGCCCGCTGCACGAATCACGGAACTCGCCGCCTTGGGAATTTCCCCCGCCCCGCCGGAGGGATACCATGCGCCGTTCAGATAGTGGCTTACGATCACGGCGTGGGCCACAAAGGCGCTGCGGCCCGGAGGCAATCCGTAGTCCGCCCATTGCGAAGCGAGTACGGCGCGAAGGCGAGGATCGCGAATGTGGCTTTCCAGATATTGCTCGGTCGTTTGCAATGCCGATTGTTCTGAAAAGCGATTGATGGTTTTCACGATCCAGCTCACCGGTTGCGGCGTGACCATCGCCATGATGTGCCGATTGAGCCAGCCCGCGGCGCGTTTGATGTCATGGAAATATTCGCGGATGGCTTGCTTTTCCGCGGGAAAAGCTTCCACGAGAGTACGCTCGAAATTCGCCTGGCCCTTTGGCACCTTTACGGTGAGGCCGGGATAAGCGAACACATCGTAAACATCCGGCATGGGCGCCCAGTCCACGCCGCCATCCGTGATGAAATCGAAGAGCTTGCGTCCCGTCATGCCGCGGCCCATTTCGCCCACGTAATGAACGCCGACATCCCAGGTCCAGCCGCCCGGACGGCTGAAGGTGTGCGTGAATCCGCCAATCTTGAAATGGCGTTCGAGGACGAGGACGCGCCACTTCCGCAGCTTGGCCATGATGCTGGCAAAGGCGAGCGCGCCCATGCCGGAACCGATGACGATGGCGTCGTAGGAATGCTCGTTGGGTTTTTGTTTTTCGGACGTGCCGCCCTGCGCCATGATAGCCTCCCGTGCAAATCAATGTGGACACTGACCACATTGTAAGGGATCGATGTTGCGTTTGTCAACATGTCCGTGTAAAATACTTTTTGAACGATGCCCCGACGACCTTACCATCACGGCAACCTGCGCCGAGCACTTCTCCAAGGAGCGGTCCGCGTCATCGCCGAAGCGGGGCCGGCGGCGTTCACCCTTCGCGAAGTCGCGCGGAGAGCCGGGGTTTCCCACAACGCGCCCTACCGCCATTTTCGGGACAAAGACGCGCTCCTTGCCGCCGTCGCCGCGCAGGGGTTTCGCGAACTCACGCTCGCCATGCGAGAGGCGGGCGACCGCCAATCGAATGCGTTGGACAAGCTGAAGCAATCCGGCATGGCGTACGTGGTATTCGCGGTCCGCAGACCGGAGCACTTCACCGTGATGTTCGACGCCCCCGTCATCGCCTGCAAAGATCCCGAATACGTGCAGGCCTCGCAAGAAGCGTTCAACACCCTGGTGAATTACATTCGAAATAGTCAGGAAGAAGGCCAATTGCCGTCCGGGAACACAATGGAGCGGGCGCTGTACGCGTGGTCGCTCGTCCACGGGATCGCGAAACTCGCCGTCGCCGGCCGCTTTCCGTTTCGAACGAAAGCCGCCATGCTGAAGTTCGCCAAGTTTGCCATTGACGAATCGGTTTCAGGCGCCTGATTGAATCAGTTTCCGAGTTCGAATCGCGGGCTCGCTTAGAATCCCAAAGCTGACAAGGATCGCGGAGCGTTGAAGTCTGTCGAGATGCTAATCTGCCGCCACCGTTCCGCATCGGCTGCACGCGCCGCCTCGGCTTCGCCTGCGTACTTGACGGCGTCACTGCCCAGCAGGAGATGCGCAGGCAAACGATCGCTGGCAGCCAGACGAAGGATGACCTGAGCCACCTTGGCCGGATCGCTATTCTCCTGGCCCCAGAGAGGCTTAAGCGCTTTGGCCATGGCACCTACGGAAGGTTCATAATCTGGGAGCAGGTCGGGGGTTTCTTTATTCGCTCGTTCACCCCAGTTCGTCCGCATCCCGCCGGGTTCCAGCGCGCATATTTTGACGCCAAAAGGGGACACCTCCTGCGCCAGAGCCTCGGTGAACCCCCCAACAGCCCACTTAGCAGCGTGGTATGCAGCGCTGCCAGGAAGTGCCAAACGACCGCCCACTGATGATATCTGAAGGATGCAACCGCTCTTTTGCTTCCGCATGATTGGCAGCGCAGCACGGGTCACGTTGACTACGCCATAGAAGTTGGTATCGACCAGCGCCTTGAATCTCTCCGAGCTCAACTGTTCGAACGGGGCAATATCGCCGTAGCCCGCGTTATTCACGACGACATCGAGACGCCCGAAAGCGTCCACAGCCACCTTCACTGCTGCATATGCCGCATCCTCGTCTGCCACATCAAGGGGAGCGGTGCGAACCTCATCGCCATACTTCTCCACCAGATCCTCAAGGCGGCGAGGGTCGCGGGCCGTTGCAACGAGGCGGTCGCCCGATGCAAGCACAGCTTCTGCGATGTTGCGGCCCAATCCGCTTGCACTGCCGGTTACTAACCAGACTTTAGACATGAAGACCCTCCATTCTGTTTCTTAAATACACGATAACCGCCTAGGCGCGCAAGAACGTGGGAAAGATTCATCGAATAATTTCTTCCATCCTGGAAAGCGCCGCCACTTCCGCCGGTCCACGCAGGGAAAACTTGGCCCGTGTCATTGCGGCTGCCGCGCCTCCGGGCGGTCGGTTGCCTCGATTCGGATTTCCGTCAGATCGCTGAGCAGGTTTGCCGCCCACCGGTAGATGTTGTGCTCCCTCACCTCGCGCCGCATCCAATGCATTCGCTTGGCCTGTTCCGCTTCCGGCATTTCGAGCGCCGTGTGGATCGCCTCGCTCAGCTGCTTGATGTCATAGGGGTTCACCAGCAACGCGTCGGAAAGCTCGAGCGCCGCTCCCGCGAACGTGCTGAGAATCAGCACGCCACGGTCGTCCGGGCGCGCGGCCACGAATTCTTTCGCCACCAGGTTCATCCCGTCATGCAGCGACGTCACCAGGCACACCGATGCCGCCCGGTAGTAACGCGTGATCTCTTCGTGCGAATGGTGTCTCTTCAGGAAGACAATCGGCTTCCACCGTCCTGCGTGAAACTTCGCGTTGATCCGCTCCGCTTCCGCGGTCACTTCATCCAGGAAATTCTTGTACCGCTCGATATCGGTCCGGCTCGGCGCCCCGATTTGGATAAGGGAGAATCTCCGCTGGTAGGATGGATACTGCTCGAGGAATCGCTCGATTGCGCGGAACCTCTCCAGAATTCCCTTCGTGTAGTCCACACGATCCACTCCCACGCCAAGGAACGAAGCCTCGATGCCCAGCTCCTCGCAAATCAACGTTCGCTCCGCCCCCGCGTTGCGCATCTCCACATCGTTTGGCGAGCTCTCCGGAAACGCGACGCTGATGGGATACGGCCGCACACGCGTCACGTGCCCCTGCCGGTTCACGGCAAAGCGGTCCCACTCCGTCAGCGCTTCCAGAGCGTGGTCCACAGTCTCCAAAAAATTATTGCAGTGCGTCTGAATGTGGAATCCGATCAAGTCCGCACCGAGCAAGCCATCGACCAGTTCCCTCTGCCACGGGCAAATTCCAAACACTTCTGGATTCGGCCACGGAATGTGCCAGAAAATAGCCACGCGAGCGTCGGGACGCGCATCCTTCACCATGCGCGGAAGCAGGGCGAAGTGGTAATCCTGCGCCAGCAGAATCGGCGATTCCGTCCCCTCCATTTCCTGCAGCACCACGTCCGCAAACCGCCGGTTGATCCGCTGATAGTGAAGCCAATCCTCGGGGCGGAACACGGGCCGCGTGTGCGCGATGTGGCACAACGGCCAGAGCCCTTCGTTTGAAAATCCTTCGTAAAATCCCTTGTCCTCCTCATCGGTCGTCCAAACGCGTCGCAGCGTGTAACTCGGATGATCCGGCGGCACGCGCAACCTGTCATTGGCGTCCACCACCTCGCGATCCCCGCTTCCCGGCCCGCTTGCCACCCACGTTCCGTTGCACGCCAGCAACACCGGCTCGAGCGCCGTCACGAGGCCGCTCGCCGGGACGATGACGCTGATCGTCTTGTCCTTTTCATTCATCACGTGCATGTACGGTTCGCGGTTGGAGACCACAAACAGCGGCGTCCCATGAAGTTTGTCCTGCAGGCTCACACGGAGCCGCTCCGCCGTCCAAAGGGAAGCCCCTGAATCGCGCAGCCTCGCTTCTTCCTCCGCTGTCGCCCGCGCCGTGCTCAAGTCGTGCGCCAGATGCGTGACTTCCTGATGTAACTGGTCGAATATCTCTCCCTGTCCCTGCGGCAGCGCCGGAGGGGCCTTGGCGCCGCTTGCGCCGCCCGTCCTCAGCATGCGCAGCCAGTGCGCGGTGTGCTTCAGCGGCCGCATGAAGGTCCATCGCACCAGTATCAGCGCCAAACCCGTGATCAGCAGGGTCTGCACTAATGCATTCACCAGCGAATCACGTAACGTATGCGCAACCTGCGCGTCGATGTAGCTCGTGTCATGGAACAACGCGAGGGCTCCCGTCAGCTCGTTGTCCCGGTGCAGCGGGCACGCCAAAATGTGCAGGGCCAGGTCTTCCTCTTTTCCGGATTGATCTGCGCGCTTCTCGAGAACATATTCGCCCTGTTCCTGATTCTTTCCGGCCGCGTTCTTCACAACCTCCGGCCAGCTCTGGAACTCCCTCGCAATTCCCGGCGTGATCGCCAGCGCCCTTCCCCCCGCGTCATACACAGCGACGCCTTTCAAATGCTCGCGCTCGCCGAATCGTTCCACCAGCCGTTGCAAATTCCCGTCCGGCGCGCGATCCATCAGCGGTTCGACATTTTCCTGCAAGGTCTCGCCAAGAATTTCAGCTCTCCGGGACAGATCGCTTCTCAGGATGCGTTTCTCCGTCCGCACCTGGTACCACGCGAACAGTCCGGAAACGACCGCGACGCTCACGATCATGGGCAGGACCATTTTCAAGGCCGTGCGCATCGATACTCCTCTGCTGACTGTCCCGGGGATGGGCCGCGCCGGGTTGGGTGTGGGCGGCCTAAATTAATTCAAATTGCCGTTCCGAAGGGTCCAACTTTAGGTCGAACTTCTCTGGTTCATGTCCTCAATACCGAGATCGAATCTGCCATAATCGAACTGGCACCATTAGAGCCAAACCGCAAACTAATCTCCGGCTCATAGATACGCTGCTGCGAATTCAATAATTTACAAGGC
>DATNIO010000232.1:0-4769 GCA_035604385.1 Verrucomicrobiia bacterium
CGGAACTGAGCACATTCGCGAAGTCATTCCCTTCCCCCGCATGATCTACCGCGTGTACCCTTAGTCACGCCGCTATCCCGCCCACGTGGGGCGAGCCGGACTGGCAGCAAATATGGCGCAAAAAATTCGGATTATCGGAGTTCCGATGGACCTTGGCCAGAGCCGGCGCGGTGTGGACATGGGTCCCTCGGCGCTGCGCGTGGCCGGCCTGCAAACCCGGCTCAAGTCGCTGGGCCACACGGTCGAAGATATAGGCAACGTGAGCGTAAGGCAGCCCGAAGAGCAGCCCTATGGAGAAAAGCGCGCCAAGTACCTGAACGAAATTTCCGAAACCTGCCGCGGCCTCGCGGAAATAACCGAGCGCGCGCTCACGGAAGGCTATTTTCCGCTGGTGCTCGGCGGGGACCACTCCCTCGCGGTGGGCTCATTTTCGGGAGTTTCGAACTTTTTTCGCGGGCAATCGAAACGCGTTGGATATTTGTGGCTCGATGCTCACGGCGATATGAACACGCCGGAAAGCTCGCCCTCGGGCAACATTCACGGGATGCCGCTGGCGGCGATCATCGGCTACGGCGCGCCGGAACTCGTCGAATTGCTCGGCTACAAGCCGAAAGTCGAGCCGCGCAATGTGTGTCTCGTTGGCGTGCGCGACCTCGATCCCAAGGAGCGCCGTTTGATCAAGGAATCCGGCGTCCATGTCTTTACCATGCGCGATGTGGACGAGCGCGGGATGCGCGACGTAATGAGCGAAGCGCTGCGCTTCGTGACCGATGACACCGACGGCGTGGCCGTCAGCCTCGATTTGGATTTTGTCGACCCGGACGACGCGCCCGGCGTGGGCACCCCGGTGCGCGGCGGCGTGACGTATCGCGAAGCTCATCTGGCGCTCGAAATGATCGCGGACAGCGAAGCGATGGTGTCGCTCGAAGTCGTCGAAATTAATCCGGTGATCGATCTCCATAACCAGACGGCTTTGCTGGGCGTAGAAATGGTGCTCTCCGGATTGGGCAAAAAGATTTTGTAGCCTGGAGTGGAACAGGCTTCAGCCTGTGGGAGTTGGTCCTTGCAAGGCCTGGCCCCCACAGGCTGAAGTCCACGCGTCCGCCACGCGCGGACCACAGAAAAAACATGACCACGGAAAAAAAGCGGCTACGCATCGGCATCTTGTTCGGCGGGCGCTCCGGCGAGCACGAAGTCTCGCTGATCTCGGCGGCGTCGGTCATCTCCGCGCTCGATCCCGAAAAATACGAAGCCGTGCCCATCGGCATTTCGAAGGACGGCCGCTGGCTCGCCGGAACCGCGGCGCACAAAATGCTGCCCCCGCCGCTCGGCGAAGTGTTGCGCACGGGCGAGAGCGTGATGCTCTCCGCCGATCCAAATGTGGCCGCGCTGGTTCCCGCGGGCAATTCGCGGGCGGACGCGTTGCGCGTGGACGTCGTGTTTCCCGTCCTTCATGGCACGTTTGGCGAGGACGGCGCCGTTCAGGGCCTGCTTGACCTTGCCGGACTTCCCTACGTTGGTTCAGGCGTGCTCGGCTCCGCCGTCGGCATGGACAAGGATATGCAGAAGCGATTATTCCTGCAGGCCAAGCTGCCTGTGGGAGAATTCCTCGCGATTCCGCGCGCGGAATGGGAAAAATCGCGCGGCAAAGTTCTGCGCGACATTCGCAAGAAATTCCGTTTCCCCGTTTTCGTCAAGCCCGCGGCGCTCGGAAGTTCCGTCGGCATGACCAAGGCGCATGACGCGAAGGAACTGGCCACGGCCATGGACTTCGCCGCCGAATTCGGGCAAAAAATCATGGTAGAGCGCGCCATCCGCGGTCGCGAAATCGAGCTTTCCGTTCTGGGCAACGAAGACCCGAAAGCGTCGATTCCCGGCGAAATCGTCCCGCACCGCGAATTCTACGATTACGAGGCGAAATATCTCGAGGAAGGCACGCGCCTCTTGATTCCCGCGAAGCTGAGTAAAGCGCAAGTGAAAAAATTCCAGGAATATGCCGTCCGGGCGTTTCGCACGCTCGATTTGTTGGGAATGGCCCGAGTTGATTTTTTCCTCGAGCACCGCACGGGGAAAATCCTGCTCAACGAGGTCAACACGATCCCCGGCTTCACGTCCATCAGCATGTACCCAAAACTCTGGGAAGCCTCCGGCCTTTCTTACCGCCAGTTGCTCGACCGCCTGATCGAACTCGCGCTTGCGCAGCACCGCGAACGGCAGCGCACAAAATATACAATTGAACTCCCCGCCGCTGCGTCGTCTGCAGCGCTCGAATAAGGCAGGTCCAAGTGGCGCAGGCTTCCAGCCTGTGGGGGTTGGTCCTTGCAAGGACTAAAATCCACAGGCTGGAAGCCTGCGCCACTAAAACCGTCCGCGTCTGAAACTCTACTCCGTGCCTAAATAATTCTTCTTGTACCAATCCGCGATTTCGCTTCCCGTGGCAAGCCACACTTCCTGCCGCGAGGTGATGTGCGCGAGCGCGTTTGCGAAATGCTTGCTCCGATGCGGATGTCCGATGAGGAACGGATGAAGCGAGATGGCCATTACCCGCCCTGTTTTCGCGCCATCTTCATACAGCACATCGAATTGGTCGCGAATCATGCGGCCGAGCGTCTCACCGCTTTGGTGATGATCGAGGAAAACGGGAATGTCGTTGATCTCAAGTGAATACGGCATGGAAAGCATGGTTCCTGTCTTGACGCGCATCGGGTAGGGTTGCTCGTCGTTCACCCAATTGGCCACGTATTCGATCTTGTTTTCGGCGAGGATGTCGAGCGTGCGGTGCGACTCGGAGAGCGCCGGGCTGAGCCAGCCGCGCGGGCGCGCCCCGGTCGCTTTTTCTATGGTGCCGACGACGTGGGCGATGAGCGCGCGTTCCTCCGCTTCGGATTGTTTGTTGATGAGCGTGGAATTATTTGTGCCGTGGCCCATCCACTCCCACCCGAGGCGATTCCCTTCCTCGAGGATGCGCGGATAGTGGCCGCACACATCGGAGTTGAGCGCCACGGTCCCCCGGACGCCGTGGCGCTCCATGATCTCCATCATCCGCCAGACGCCCACGCGCACGCCGTAGTCGCGCCACGAATAATTCAGCACATCGGGCACGAGGCTCGTCGTAACTTGCGTGACGGAAGTGGATGGCCGGTCAAATAAAAAATGCTCGATGTTGGGAATCACCCAGACCGCGATGCGGGCGCCCTTGGGCCAGCGGAGAGGCTTCCGGTCGACGATGGCGGAATAGGGAAATCGGCCGTGTTCTTGCGGGTTTCCGGCAGGCGGCTCGGACATTCGGATTTCCTCCCGAGGATCAGTCCCCGGCGCGGCCCGGCGCAGCGGCGGCGCGGAGCGCGTTCAAGTATTGCAACGTCTCTGCAAGCGAAACCACATCCGCGTACTTGGCGTTCAAATCGAACAAGCTTTGGTCGTGCGCCGCCTGCGAGCGGTCGCCCACAGCCTCGCGCACGACCATCGGGCGAAAACCGATCTGGCAGGCATCCACCGCGGAGGCGCGCACGCAACCGCTCGTCGTGCAGCCCGTGATGATCAGCGTATCCACTTGGCGCACGAGCAAACGCGAGACGAGATCGGTCCCGAAAAAACAGGAGGCATATTTTTTGACCAGCAGCGAATCCGTTTTCCGAAAGTCGAGCCGCGGATCGATCTGCACGCCCTCGGTGCCCGCGCGCAACGACGCCGATCCCTTCTGCTTCATCCCGAAGATTCCCGCATCCCTCAAATTTTCATCTTCGTAAGAAACCGTCGAGAAAATGACGGGCGCCTCGCGATCGTGCGCCGCGCGCAGGAGTTGCTGGATGGCTTCGATCTGTTTGTCCAGGTTCGAGCCGAGCGGCATCCCCGGGTTCGTGAATGCCTTGGCCATATCGACGACGAGCAAAGCCGGCCGCTGGCCAAATCCAAGTTTTTGTCCGAAGCCTCTCTGCTGGAAAAATTCAGCGTCCGATGGAACCGCATTCGGCGGCGTCATAGTCCCTCCTCCCGCGTACAGGCGGGAACTGTAGCCGAACGGAAACTGCCAATACAAGCCCTTCCAAAGTTGCGCGAACTTTTCAAGGTTTCTGCACTGCAAGACGACCGGGAGAGATCCTCGCGGTTCTTAATCTGCTCCATTCCCGCGATTCTCTTTCAGGCGACATTGCGCCGCGCGCTAGTCTATAATGGCGCGTCCAGAAACGCCGTTTTCAGGATAATGCCGATGCTTTCGATTCGCCCTGCCACCGTGGAAGACGCCGCCCTGCTCGCCGCGATGATCCGCGAATTCGCGGAGTTCGAGCATCTCGAGCACGAAGTCAGCGCGACCGAAGAGGGCCTCGCGCGCGACGGCTTCGGTCCGCAACCGAAGTTTCGCTCCGTCATCGCCGAGTGGGACGGCGAAGCGGTTGGGTACGCCATCTTTTTTGATTTTTACTCTTCGTTTCAGGGGCGCGTCGGACTGTTTTTGGACGACATTTTTGTGCGGCCCGCATTTCGTAAGCACGGCATCGGCACGACGCTGATCAAGCACGTTGCCGGAATCGCGTGGAAAGAAAAATACTTCTGCATGCGCTGGGAAGTTCTGGACTGGAACAAACAGGCCATCGATTTTTACAACAACCTCGGCGCGGTGTTTCTTGAAGAATGGAAGCCGGCGATCCTCATCGGCGATGCCCTGGAAGCGGCGGCCAAAGGGGCCGCGTAAGTCCCTTCCTTTCACCGCGCAGTCCCACTTTACTTCTCATTCGCAAATCTCCTGCAATATTTTCGCCGCTCAAACG
>DATNIO010000233.1:0-9746 GCA_035604385.1 Verrucomicrobiia bacterium
TTTGTGGGGACGTGATGCGTTAAGCGTTAACCCTCAGGGACTTCCAGTCTGGAACAGCCAGAAAGGCGAGATGACAATCCGCCACAAGAGCCCTATAGACGTTGAATTTGAGAGAATTTGAAGGGTCCGACTGCCTGCACACTTACGCGCAGCCGAATGGACAAAAGATCGGGGACCCCGCGTATTTGCTTGAAACAAATGGTCGGGGCGAGTGGATTTGAACCACCGGCCTCCTGGTCCCGAACCAGGCGCGCTAGCCAGGCTGCGCTACGCCCCGACGACACGCACTCGGACGCGCCAAAAAACGGCCCGAATGGAATATTCAGAATAGCATAGCTCTCCGCCCGAGCCTAGAGTGCCGTGGGCTTGGCCGAATGGTGTTTGGTTTGTAGCGCCCGCCTTCAGGCGGGCACTTGCTCGAATCAAGGATGCCCGCCTGAAGGCGGGCGCTACAGAACCTACCGCGCATCCGTCCGCCGCGGCTGAACGGGGGCGCTGTGTTATAGTAAATTCCGCGAAGCAGAAATTTTCCGCATCCAGTAATGCAATCCTAAGACCGGGAGAGACACGGGCGGTCGGTCGTTCGTGCAAATCAAGATGGCATTGATGGAACGCATCCAAAAAGATTTGACTGCGGCGATGATGTCGAAGGACGAACTGCGCCTGAGCGTGCTGCGCATGATCAAGTCCGCGCTCAAGTACAAGGAAATTGAAAAGGTGCGTCCGCTGGAAGACGCCGAGGCCTTGCAAGTATTGCAAACGCTTATGAAGCAGCGGCGCGAGTCGGTCGAGCAATTTGCCAAGGGTGGACGGCAGGACCTCGCCGACAAGGAAACGAAGGAAATCGGCATTCTCGAAGCCTACTTGCCCGCGGGCGCTTCCGATTCCGACATGAGCGCGGCGATCGAAGCCGCCATTGTGGAGACCGTCGCGAACTCGCCCAAATCGATGGGCGCGGTAATCAAAGCGGCAAAAGCGCGGCTTGAGGGCAAGACGGTGGATGGGAAGACTCTGTCCGACCGCGTGAGAGAGCGCCTGTCTAAAATGGCGTGAGGGCAAGTTAAGAGTTAACAGTTTCGAGTTGAGAGTGAATTCCTGACCTGCGGCTGCGCTGGTTTTGATGCAGACGCCATCTCTCGCGTATCGACTTTTTAGCTTCTCTTCCGTATCCTCCCTTGATGCCTTTGCCGGAAACGATCCCCGTTCGCTACACGGAGGAAGAAGCCGGGTACGTGACCGTGCGTCCTCTCGTGCGGCAGACGTTTCGCCTGGACGAACTTCTCGACATGATCCTCAGCGTCGCGGGAAAAGACGCGGCGCGCGTCCGGCAACTTCTGCATTCCGGCACGGTCGTCTATCATTTTTACCGGTATTCCTGGGCCGGATTCGAAGCGGACGAAGCGGAACTCGCCGCCGCGCTCGCGCGGTTTCCGGACGCCGATCCCTCGCGCCCGTTTGCCGCGAGCCACTGCACCAATGCCGTATTTGACGATGCCGGCGCAAATCCGAGGCATCTGCTGGATCTGGACCGGGAGACCGCTTCCAAGCGCCGCTTGTTTCTCGGGAAAAGTTTCTGGGAGAGCCTGCTGGAAATTGCCGTAGAAGAGCATCCGGCGTATCAGAAATACTCATACAGCCGCCGCGCGGACCTCTATCGCCTTGATCTGGACGCGGAAAACGCTGCGCGGATCGAAGACGCGGCGAATCGATTGGCCTCCGGAAAACTGCGCTCCGCGCTGCGCGTGTTGCCCAGCGCCGCGTGCATTCTCTTCGTTTGCCCGCGGTAGGAGAGTGGCCCAGGCTTCAGAGCCTGTGGGGTTTGCTCCTCGCAAGGACAAACCCCCACAGGCTGAAGCCTGCGCCACAAGACAATCTGAGCCATAATGCCGGGCGACCGCGAAGGCGCTTGCCTTTACGGCCTGCGCGGACGGGATTCGAAGCGGAGCCGGTCGCGGAGGTGTTTCTTGGCCACTAAACCCTGGAGTTCGACGGCGCCGCCTGCTGAGTTTCGTCCCTACGTGGACGCGTCGAGCGCGATGACGGAGTTCAGTTGGCGCGCGGTGATTTTGGGCGCGATATTCGGCGCGCTCTTTGGAGCGGTATCCGTGTACGTCGGCCTGCGCGCCGGGCTCACGGTTTCCGCGTCGATTCCGATCGCCGTGCTTTCGATTTCGATCCTGCGCGCGTTCGGCAAATCCACGATCCTCGAAAATAATATCGTGCAGACCACCGGCTCGGCCGGCGAATCGGTGGCCGCCGGCGTGATTTTCACTTTGCCGGCGCTGATCTTCATGGGCTTTTCGCTCAACACCGAATACTGGCGCGTCTTTTTTCTCGCCCTGATCGGCGGGTGGCTCGGCGTGCTGTTCATGATCCCGCTGCGGCGCCAGCTCATCGTCAAGGAACATGGGAATCTGATCTTCCCGGAGGGAACGGCGTGCGCCGATGTGCTCGTTGCGGGCGAGCGCGGCGGCTCGTTCGCCAGCAGCGTGTTCTGGGGCCTGGGCATCGGCGGCGTCTACACCTGGCTGAAGAATTCGATGCACATGTGGCCGGACCAGCCGGAATATCTTCCGAAGTGGCTGCCGGGCGCATCCTTCCGCGCCGCGATCACTTCGGAATATCTCGGCGTCGGCTACATCATTGGGCCCAAGACCGCAGGCACGATTTTCGCAGGCGGAGTTTTTTCCTGGCTCGTCTTGATGCCCACCATCCGTTTCTTCGGCCAAAACATGCCCGGCCCGCTTTATCCCTCGACGATTCCCATCGCGCAAATGACGCCGGACCAGTTGTGGTCCAGCTACATTCGTCCGATCGGCGCGGGCGCGGTGGCCGCCGCCGGATTGATCACGCTGCTGCGCACGCTGCCTACGATTTTGAGCGCGCTCACCGCGGGATTGAAGGATGTTCGCGCGCAGCGCGCCGGCACGGCGGCGCAGACAGATCGCCTCGAACACGATTTGCCGATGAAGTTCGTACTGATTGGGTCCATCGTAATTATCGCGATGATGTGGGCGCTTCTCACATTCAAGCCGATTCCGGGGGCGAGCACTGGCCTGTTTTCCAATCTGATGGCGGCGCTCCTGGTGCTCGTGTTCGGCTTTTTGTTTGTGACGGTGTCGTGCCGCATTTGCGGCCTGATCGGCACGTCGTCGAATCCTGTGAGCGGCATGACGATCGCGACGCTGATGGCCACCTGCGCGATGTTCCTGGTGGCGGGCTGGACGGGCGGCGCGTTCGCGGCGCTGGCGATTACGATTGGCGGCGTCGTCGCGATTGCCGCGGCCAATGCCGGCGCGACTTCGCAGGATTTGAAGACGGGTTATCTGGTTGGTGCGACTCCAGTGCGGCAGCAGATCGGATTGATCGTCGGCGTCCTGGTGGCTTCGTTTTTTATCGGCCTGACACTCATCGGGATGAACAAGGGCCTTGAAAAATACACGCCCAACGTCATTCCCATCAACTTTGCGCAGCTTCCCGAAGGCGTGCAGGTGGAAAATCAGAATTACGAACACTCGGGCAAAACGTACGTGCTCGTGAATGCACTCGGCTCTCAGGAAATTCCCGACGGAAAATATCTCTACGATCCCGCGACGAACCGGATCGAAATTCAATGGGTGCAGGGAATCGGCAGCGACGCCGCTCCCGCTCCGCAGGCGCGCCTGATGGCCACGGTCATCAACGGCATCCTGACGCGGCGGCTGCCGTGGAGGCTGATCATGCTCGGCGTCTTTCTGGTCGTCGCGATCGAGTTGCTGGGCGTGCGCTCGCTTTCCTTCGCGGTGGGCTCGTACCTTTCGATTGCGACCACGGCGGCGATTTTCGCGGGCGGCGCCGTGCGCTGGCTCGTCGAGCGCAACAAGCCCAAGACCGCCGAATCCGAGAGCGAAGTCAGTCCCGGCGCGCTCTATTCCAGCGGCTTGATCGCCGCGGGCGGCGTCGTGGGCCTCTTGGCCATCATCATCAAGCTGATGGAAATTCGCGGCTGGGTCACGCCCGACAAATTCGACGTGGGAACAAAATGGATCGGCAGCCTCGCCACAAACGATTGGCTCGGCGTTGTGATGTTCGTGCTGCTCGCGTCGTCGCTATTTATTTTTGCGCGCAGGAAGCTCGAGTAGCACAGACTTCAGTCTGTGGATTTCCATGAGAACTTGGCTGGACGGTTGATCCTGGCGAACGCAGTCGGCCCGGGCTCGCTAACAAACCCCCACAGACTGAAGTCTGTGCTACCAAAATCGTCGCGTGATAAACTCCCGCCCATGAGCGAAATTAAACCAACCCGCCGCGAAGTCCTGCTGGGAACGGCCGCGGCATTTCTCCTGAAGGGCGCTCCGGAAGGGCAGGCTGCGGATTCCTCCATTTGCTTCACGAGCGCAATCGAAATGGCCCAACTGATCCGCGCGAAGAAGCTTTCGGCGCGCGAAGCGCTGGCCGCGCATCTGAAACAGATTGAACGCGTCAACCCGAAAGTGAATGCCATCGTGACTCTTGTGCCGGAAATGGCCGCCGACGCCGCAGCGAAGGCCGATGAGATGCAGGTGCACAAAGAGACGTTAGGCAGGCTGCATGGCCTGCCTGTCGCGCACAAGGACCTGCTGGAAACGCGCGGCATCCGCACCACTTTTGGATCGCCCCTCTATAAAGACTACATCCCCGCCGATGACGACATTGTTGTCGAGCGGATGCGGCGCGCGGGCGCGATCATCATTGGCAAGACTAACGTGCCGGAATTCGGCGCGGGATCGCAGACGTTCAACAAAGTTTTCGGAGCGACGCGCAATCCCTACGATTTGACGAAGACGTGCGGCGGATCTTCCGGTGGCTCAGCCGTAAGTTTGGCCTGCGGGCTCGCGCCCGTAGTCAGCGGCACCGATACCGGCGGTTCGCTGCGCAATCCTGCCGCCTTCTGCAACGTAGTCGGCTTCCGGCCATCCGTCGGCCGCGTGCCGAACCCGAAAGCGGCATTCGCGTGGTCGACGCTGAGCACTTCGGGATGTCTCGGGCGTTCGGTGGCCGACCTTGCCTACGTGCTGAGCACGATCGCGGGGCCGGATTCCCGCGCGCCGCTCTCCATTAACGAGCCGGGAGAGGTTTTCGCGCGCCCGCTCGACCGCAGCTTCAAAGGCGTGCGCGTGGCCTGGTTCAAGGACCTGGGCGGAGCGCCCTTCGACCCGCGCGTGCGCGCCGTGGTGGATGGCCACCGCAAGACGTTCGAATCGCTAGGCTGCATCGTCGAGCAGGCGGAGCCGGACTTCGCTCCCGCGGAGATCGCCTTTCGCGTGCTGCGTGCGTTGGCCTCGGCGAATACTTATGGCGCGCGCCTCCATGACCACCCGGACGCTTTCAAGGACACGCTCAAGGGCGAGATCGAGGAAGGGCAGCGGCTGACAGGCATGGATGTCGCGCGCGCCGACGCCGCCCACGGCCAGCTCTGGCGCGGCTTTCAGGCCTTCCTTGAAAAGTATGAATACTTCGTCCTGCCCACCACGCAATTGCCGGCATTCGATGTCGACACGCCATACCCCACGGAGATCGCGGGCGTGAAGTTCGATAACTACATCGATTGGATGAAATCCTGCTGGTACATCTCGGCCACGGGCAATCCAGCAGCCTCGGTGCCGGGAGGTTTTACTCCAGAAGGACTTCCCGTGGGCATGCAAATCGTTGGCCGCAACAAAGAAGATTTTTCTGTTCTGCAAATGGCCCACGCGTTCGAACAAGCGACCGGCTTCGGCAAGAAGCGCCCGGGCATTGTGTAGCACAGCCACTCCTGGCTGTGCGGTTTTGTAGACCATGGATGCGCTACCGATTCCAGTTCAATTGCAAAACCCACACAGGCAAGAGTGCCTGTGCTACGCAACTTCCAAACCCGCCTTGCGCAGGCCATCGACCAGGTGCTCGATGAGTTCTGGATCCCACCACTTCCCTAATTCCACGCGGGCAACTGCGGCGAAGTCCGGCCTTATCGCAAGCAACTCTCGCACGGCGTTGCGTGCCGCTTCCCGTTCGCCGAGTTGTCCGTAGACCGCAGCCAGTGCGAGGTGCGTGCGCCAGAAGCCGGGCATGTTGAGCTTGAGAGCGACATCCAAAGCGCCACGATAGTCTTTCTTGCGGTACGCGTCGAAAAAGGAGGGGAACCAATACCATCCGGGATAATGGGGATTGATTTGCCTGGAATGTGCCGAAAGAGCGCAGCCGCGCTCCCAATCTCCAGCATAGGCGATCTGCATACCCAGGTATGCGGCGGTAAATCCGTCCATGGGGTTGAGCGCGATGGCCCGCTCCGCGGAGTTCCGAAAGGCCTGGAACTCCCGCTGGAAGAATTGGGCCGAGGCCAAAGCAAAGTAAGCCAGGTGATTCGATGGTGCGATTTCGACGGCACGGCGCGCCGCCGAGAAGGCGCGCCCGATGGGATCAGGCCGGAGGTTGAACCCGTGAGCGTATTCTTCCCGATAGAGGTGCGAGAGCATGGCCCAACAATCGGCATTGCCCGGTTCCCGCTGAATGGCGCGTTCCAGTCCGGCCCGCGCGGCGGCGTGTTCCTGCACGTCGACGCGGTGGTGGTAGGCCATGCTGCGTAACATTGCTTCGTACGGAGTCAATTCCTCGGGGTCTCTGCCGCGAAGAGCTTCACCCATCGTGCGAGGGAGAACTCCGCGCGGATCGGCGACGGTCGCGACGATGCGCGGGACGATGTCATCTTGCAGCGCGAAGATTTCTTCTGGGCGAAAGGTGCGGTCATACGTCTCGGCCCAAAGATGGGAACCGGAACCCGTGTCGACAAGCTGCACTGCGATGCGCAGCGCGGATCCGGCCTGGCGAAGGCTCCCTTCCATCACGTAGCGCGCGCCGACTTCTTTTCCGACGGCGCGGACGTCGACTGCCTGGTGTGCGAATCGCAACATGGAACTGCGCGCGATGACTCGCAGATAGGAGAAACGCGACAGGCCAGTCACGATATCCTCGGATAACCCCTCACAAAGGGCCATGATCTCGGCGTTCGCGCCTCTGTATTCAAACGGCAGCACGGCAACCCAAAATCCTTCCTCGGCTGGAGCTGCGCCCGAAACTTCTTTTTTCGCGATAGCTGTGCCACGTAATCCGCTGAGCAGGTCGCGCGCTGACTGGAACCGGTCCGCAGCGTTTTTCTCCAGGCAACGCTGGATCACGACCTCCAAGCTCTCTGGCAATTCGGCCCGTATCTCCCTGACCGGAAGTGGCGTATCGCGAAGGATCGCAGAGGCCAGCTCAGCCGTGGAGCGCCCCTGGAAAGGTTTCTGACCGGTTGCCATCTCATACAAAAGTGTGCCCATCGAGAAGATGTCCGTTCGGTGGTCGATCGTGCGGCCTTCGACCTGTTGGGGTGACATATAGGCCGGGGTCCCCACAATCACACCCATCTTCGTGTAATCGGCCGAGACCAGCGTCGCGTCGCTGGAATTGGCCTCGCGAATATCCTTCGCCAGACCGAAGTCCAGCACCTTGACGCGGCCCTCGTCGGTCACCATCACGTTGGCGGGCTTCAGGTCGCGATGGACAATGCCCTTTTCGTGGGCTGCGGCCAGCGCATCGGCGATCGCAATCGCGATGTCGAGGACTCGCTCGACGGGGAGACCGCCTTTCGGAATGAGCTGATCGAGTGAACGGCCCTCGATCAACTCCATCGTCAGGAAATGGATGTCATCGACTTCCTCAACTGAGTGAATTGTGACGATGTTCGCGTGATTGAGGGCCGCGATGGCGCGCGCTTCCCGCTGGAAACGCGCCAGGCGCCCGGGATCGCGCGCCATGTCCGGAGGAAGAATCTTTAGCGCCACGGCGCGTCCGAGCTTGGTGTCAGCGGCTTGATACACTTCGCCCATGCCGCCCCTGCCGATCGCGGCGATGACGTGATAGTGGGCGAGTGTTCGGCCGATCAGATCGAGCCTCCAAGGATCCGGTCAGTCGTCAATTGCGGATTTGATCCGGGAACAAAAGCAGGCCAACTTTTTAGCTAGCGCCTGATGACGCACTCATCGGAGCCCGACTCACTACGCAGTTTTTGCAAACGTCTCAGTGCGAATACTTCAGCATTTAGGAATAATTCAGGACGTTGACAGGCTTGCCCGACCACTCGGCGTAAAGCTGTTCGTAGGTGCGGCCAATGGCGAAGCCCCAGGAAAACATGCGATAGTTTTTGTATTTGTCGGGGACTGCGTACTGCTCCACGGCATCTTCCACCGGGACGCCGGCCTTGTAGGATTTTTCCGCATGTTCAGCGATGTCGTCAAAGCAGGAGCGCATTTCCGCGACGCCTTCAAGGCCCATGACCTGGCCATGGCCGGGGACGAAGAGCGTGTTCTTGTCGAAGGTCGCGAACTTGGCCAGCGTTGCGCGCCACTTCGTCGGATAGCCGTTGATGTTGACCGGGTATTGTCCGCCGGTGAGCAGGTCTCCGGTGTAGATCACGTTTTGCGAAGGCACGCGGAAAATCAGGTCGGTGTCCGTGTGGCCGATATAGGTTTCGATCACCACGGTGAGGCCGCCGAGGTCGATCTCCATCGGCATTTTCGCGGGATCGAGCGGATGATTCGGCAGGGCGAGAACGGCTTCGCTTACGGGCTTGAACATGCCGGTCAGGCCTTCGATGTCGCTCTTGGCGTGTTCGCGCTGGCTGTCGGTCTTGGCGTCGCGCACGCGCTTCTCCCACGGAGCGAGGAACGTGGCCAGGTCTTCGGACTGCCATTTGGGGTAGTAGGCCGCCATGCGCGCTGCCGAATCGGCATGCGCCCAGATGGGGATTCCTGCGCCGCCATAAACCGAATTGCCCAGGGTGTGGTCGAAGTGCCAGTGCGTGTTGAGCGCGGCGCGGACGGGCACTTGAGTGACCGTGCGCAGCGTTTCCAGTTGAAATGTCGAACCGATGGTCGTCTGAAATCCCTCGACCATGAGCGCCGCATCGCGGCCGATCAGGAAGCCGCCATTCGAACGCGTCTGCAAGCCCTTGGAACGGTCGGAAATCAGGGCGTACAAACCGTTCCCGACCTTTCGAATAGAGGCAAAACCTTTGTCGGCGATCGGCTGCGCAGCGATGCGCGGATCGTTGGGCAGCGCCTGCGCCAGCGCGGGCAGTGGCGCGAATCTCGAGGCGGCATACAGCGCGCTAAGCGATGACGCACCCGCAAGGAAACTACGCCGGGAAAACGGATTCGAATAATTGTTCATGGGGATCTCCAAGAATCTTGAGGAAGCATACTGGTTTCATTGTCACCGGGCAACCGCGTTTTAGGAGGCTTCGGTAAAACTCTGGCGATTGTCATTCCGAGCGAAGCGAGGAATCTCTCTTCGTTTGCCAAAAACCTACAGAGAGATTCCTCGCTTCGCTCGGAATGACAAAATAAACATTATTTTCGCAAGCTGTTAGGCTTTGGCCGGCTTCTTGATTCCGTCGTAGAGGATGATAGAAAGTACGACAAGCACCCACCAGGGAAATACTCCCATCCCGGGAATCGCCTCCATCACAAGTCCCGGCAGCAGAACCCATCGCCGGCCGAAAATCAAAAAAAGAATGAAGGCTGTGGCCAGATCGAGAGCCCACTGGAAGGGCGGGGCAAACGTAAGCCAGATGGAGAGGACATCCGAAACCGCGGCCACGCTGAAAGCAATCGCCATTTGCGCGCGGGTGTGGCGCTTGAATGGTAAGGTGGGCTCTGCCGGGTGCAGGGTTATGATCTTTTCAGTTTCCATCAAGTGTCTCTGAACGC
>DATNIO010000234.1:0-26741 GCA_035604385.1 Verrucomicrobiia bacterium
TCTTTTTCGAGCAATTGCAGAATCGCGCTGGCTATCTCTTCCTCGTCCACGGTCACGATTTCGTCGACATATTTTTGAACAAGCGGAAACGTCAGAGTGCCCGCGCAGCGCACGGCGATTCCGTCCGCGATGGTCTTGTTCGCGGGCAGGGTGACCAGCTCATGCTTTTCTAGCGCCGCCTTCATCGAAGCGAGCCGCGAGGATTGCACGCCGATTACTTTGATTTTGGGATTCGTTTCTTTCACCGCGCAGGCCACGCCAGCGATCAAGCCGCCGCCGCCCACGGGAATGACGAGCGCGTCGAGGTCTCCGTGCTGCTCCAGCATTTCTAGCCCGAGCGTTCCCTGCCCCGCGATTACTGCCTCGTCGTCAAACGGATGAATGAACGTTAGACCGAACTGTTTGGAACGGCGAACGGCTTCCTCGCACGCCTCATCGTAATTCGCGCCTGCCAGAATGACTTCCGCTCCGTAGCCGCGCGTGGCGGATACTTTCACGAGCGGCGTCGTCAGCGGCATGCAGATCTGCGCCTGGATGCCGCGCTTGGTCGCGTGATACGCCACCGCCTGCGCGTGATTTCCCGCCGAAGCCGCGATCACGCCGCGCCGCCGCTCATCCTCCGAGAGCAGCAGAATCTTGTTCAGCGCGCCGCGCTCCTTAAACGCGCCGGTCATCTGCAAATTTTCGAGCTTCAGGAAAATCGAGTTCCCCGTCTGCTGCGAAAATTTCTCGGAATGCACGAAGGGCGTGACCACGATCGAGCCCCGGATGCGTTCCCGCGCATCCTTGATCGAACGAAGCGTCACCATCGGCAAAATCCTGACAGTTGTTTTTTGGTCATCGAAAACGGCTCAGTGTAACTCAAGGCGCTCGCCGGCTCCCCTGTCACAATCCGCCCGGGAGCGAAGCGCTATAGCATTACATAAGCGGTGGGCTTAGGCCAACCGGTTCCCTTGCGTTACAGCCGCGGACAAGTTCCCTTGTGTCCGCCGATTCCGCCTTGTAATCTTTTTTAGAGAGGCCCAAAATGTCCGGCACACGCATACCCAGAGTCTTATTTTTCGCCATTGTTTTGGCGGCGATTGCGCAGTGCGTTCATGATTTTCCGCTGCTTCCGGACCGCCTGGCATCGCACTTCGGCGCTTCCGGGATGCCGAACGGCTGGATGACGAAATCGCAATTCTTCTTTACTTTTGCAATTGTGCTTCTTCCGGCTCTGGTCGTCGAATTTTTGTTGCCGTATGGGATCGCGAAAAAGCCCGATGCCAAACTCAGACTGCCGAACAAAGAATACTGGCTCGCCCCCGAGCGCCGCGCTGAAACGTTCGCCTATTTTGATAGCTTTTTTGCCTGGTATGGCTGTGCTTTCCTGTTCGTGAAGGTGTTCGCAATGGGGCTGGCCATGCGAGCGAATTTCGATACCCCGCCCCAGCTTCCGACCGGCCCCATCGTTTCGGACCTCGTCGGATTCGTTCTCTTCAACGTCGTAGCGGTAATAGCCATGCTTCGCCGGTTTTCAAAGCCTGAATAAAGTTGTCCCAGCCCACCCCTGCGCAATCTGGCGCAGCGTTTAGCCTTCCGCTACAATCGCGCCCGTCCCGATCGTTTTGCCTTGGGCATCCAGCGGGACGGGAGTTACGTTTGAGCTTCAGCCAGCGCCTGAAGGAAATCCGCGATGGGTTCGAGCCCCCCTTTTGGGTCGCGAACATCAGTGAAATTTTCGAGCGGCTTTCCTACTACGGCGCGTTTTCTTCGCTTGCCAACTACTTGCACGAATCGCTGAATATTCCCGTGGAGCAAACCGGCTCGCTCGCCGGGCTGTTTGGAGGCATAGTCTGGTTTCTGGCGATACTGGGAGGGGCTGTGGCGGACCGGCTCGGTTTCCGGCGGGCGCTGTCGCTTGCGTACCTGATCCTAGCGTGCGCGTATTTCCTGCTTGGTTCGCTGGGAGCGGGGTGGATGGCGCCGGTGCGGAGCGCCGTGCCGCTCCTGGGGCTCGTGGCATTTGTTCTGGTGCTGCCGGCGCTCGGCATCTCGATGGTCAAGCCAAGTGTCGTGGGGACTACCGCGCGCGCGTCGCGCGAAAATGTCCGGTCGATTGGGTACTCGATTTACTACACGCTGGTGAATGTCGGAGGAGCGGCGGGGCCGTACATTGCGTCGTGGGCGCATCGGCGCCTGGGAGTAGAATATGTTTTTCGCGTTTCGGCGCTGAGCGTGCTGCTGATGTTTTTCGCGGTGCTCTTGTTTTTTAGGGAGCCCCGGCGCGCCGGTGAAATCCAGGCCGCCAGCGTGGCGGAAACGGGGCGAAATCTATTTGCCGTAATGATGAACCCGCGCTTCATGCTCTTCCTGCTGATTTTTCCCGGCTACTGGATCGTATTTTGGCAGCAATACATCGTGCTGCCGATTTACATTCACGGGTACATCGATCCGCATGCGGATGTGGAATTGATTCTGATCACCGACGCCATAACTGTTATTTGCCTGCAATTTCTCGTCACTTTCTTAACGCAGAAAATTCCTGCTTTTCGGGCCATCACGATCGGCACATTGATCTCCGCGCTCGGCTGGCTCATCGTCGCGTCGCATCCCGCCGTGTGGACGGTGGTGCTGTCCATTTTCGTGGTGGCGCTCGGCGAGATCATGCTTTCGCCGCGCTACTACGAATACGTCTCGCGCATGGCTCCCCCGGGCCAGGAAGGAACTTATATGGGCTTCGCATTTGTGCCCATCGGAATCGGATCGCTCGCCGGAGGATGGCTCGGTGGCCGGCTGATGCATCACTACGGAGAAGTCGTGCAGCGGCCCGCGCATGTCTGGTGGGCCATCACAGGGATCGGGATTGCCACGACGCTGCTGATGTGGCTGTATCACTTCGTGGTAAAAACGGCTTTGCCCGCCGCGGCGTCCTAGAACTTCCTTCCCTAACTTTCCTCCAGGAAACAGAAGTAACGAAAGCATAACACTCCTCAAATAAGGTCTGCGACATCGCCGCGCTTCCATCGCATGATTGGCTTGTCATGAATAAACGACTCTTCGTCGCGTTGCTGCTAGCCGGCATTGCGCTGATCTACGGCAACACGCTGGTAAACGGGTTCGTCTCGGACGATGAACTCTACATCACGCGGAATGCGCAAGTGGTGGACCCTTCCCTGCACCGGCTGTTCACCCCCAACCCGGTCAGCAACGTGTTTCGGCCGGTCACGTTCGCCACGTTCGCGCTGAATTGGAAGCTCGGCGGGCCCAGTCCGGTCGGATACCACCTGCTGAATCTCCTCCTGCACGCAGGCGCGACGTGGCTGCTTTACATCTTGTTGCAGGAGTTGATCGGATCCACTCCCGAAGGAAAGACCATCGCCTTGGTTGCCGCGCTTTTGTACGCCGTTCATCCCATTCATACCGAAGCGGTGGCCTGGGCTGTGGGGCGCGCGGAACTGCTTGCCGCCGGTTTTCTTTTTGCCGGTTGGATCCTGCACTTGCGCGATCGTCCCTTCGCATCGCTCGCCTGCTTTGCACTGGCGATGTTTTCGAAGGAATCAGCCGTTGTGTTCTTCCCGCTGGTGATCCTAGGCGATTACGCGATCGGCAAGTGGAAACCGCGCATCCAATACGCGCTGGAAGGCGGGCTCACACTTCTTTACCTCGGATCGTTGTGGACAATTCAGGGAGGCAAGTTCGGCCAAACTGGAATTTCATTGGAGGACAATCCGCTTGCGAGCCTTCCCGCTGGATGGAGAATTCTGAACGCATCGCGCGTGGCGTGGAGATACGTCGCCCTTCAAATTTATCCGGCTGTGCTCTCCAGCGATTACTCCTTCAACCAAATTCCGATGTACCGAGATTGGCGCCACACGCTCCCCGCGGCGCTTGCGGCCGCTGCAGCCGCCGGCGTTTGGATTTGGGCGGTACGCAAGCGGCAGGCGGGATGGACTCTCGCGGGCGGGATTTATTTCGCGGGCTTTGCGACTACGGCGAATATCCTGGTTCCCACCGGAACGATCATGGCCGAGCGGCTCGCTTATCTTCCGTCCGCAGGATTTTGCCTTTTGTTGGCGCTTGGTTGGAATTGGCTTCGGCAAAGGAAGCAGACTCTGGCCTGGGGCTTACTCGCCACGCTTGCATTTGCTTTTTCCGTGCGGACGGTGGTGCGAAACCAGGACTGGAAGGACCCTCTTGCTCTCTTCTCGTCCGCTGCGCGGGCCGTCCCGAACAGCGTCAGAGTGCATGTCAATCTCGGGACCCAATACGAAGCACTCAATCAATTGGATTTGGCCGCCCAAGAATATCGAACTGCGTTGAGCATCCTTCCCGACTCTGCCGAAGCGCTGGCAGCTTATTCGGGGCTCGAATTCCGCCGGGGGAATTATGCGTCTGCCCGCCCAATGATGGAAAAAGCATTGAGCTTGAGCGGAAGGAACAGCCTCGATTACGATTTTATGGTCGTAACGTATTCCGCGATCTTGATAAAGATGCATCAACCCGACAAGGCTCTTGAAAATCTAAACCGCGAAATTACCGAATCGCCTTTTTACGTCCAGGGTTGGATGACGCGCGCCGCGCTTCATTACCAGCAAGGCGAATTAGCGGCCGCGCGCGCGGATGCGCACAAGGGTCTGAGCCTTACTCCGGACGATCCGCACGTGCAGGATGTTGTGCGGCGGCTGGATGCTTCCAACGTCCCCGTATTCCCGCATTGAGACAAGGACTCTGAAGTAGGCTACGAGAGGATATTCGCCGCGAGCGAAACGACCTGCTCGGCGATGGCCAGGCTTGAGGTAAGGCCTGGCGACTCGATGCCGATCAACTGGATGGCGCGGGGCACGTTCGTGTCGCGCGCGATCACGAAATCAGCAATGCCTGAGTGGCCGGGCGGCACGAGCTTCGCCCGGATACCGGAGTAGGCGAGCTGCAAATCGGCGGCTTCGATTTCGGGCAGCATGGATTTTGCGCGGCGAACGAATTCCTCGATGGGCAAGCGGTTTCGCTCGTAATCGTTCTTGTCCGCAATGTAATCCGCCGTGGGGCCGACGAGCACCGTGTCCCACAGCGTGCGTGTCAAGTGAACGCCGAGGCTCAGGCCGTCGGCGTGAGGAAGCGGGTAGACCAGATTGTTGATGAGATACGATTTGGAGCGGACCAGCTCGCAGTATTCTCCCCGCACGGGATAGATGCGATAGTCGCGGTTTCCAAGCATCGCCGCGATTTCATCGGAGTAAAGCCCGGCACAATTGATCACGCAGCGCGCTTCGATGGTTTCCTCGGTGCGAGCTTCGCCTTCACCCGCATCCCCCTCAACGAGCGTCACGGCAACGGAATCCGCGCGCGGGTCAAGCCGCACGACGCGCGTGCGCGTCAACAAACTTGCACCCTGATCCGTGGCCAGGCGCGCGAGCGTTTTTATGAGTTCCTCGGCGGAGATGATGCCGGTCGAAGGCACCTCCAGCGCGGCAGCGGCTTCGATGTGCGGCTCGCGTGCACGTACCGCGGCGCGGTCCACAACGCGCAGACCCGTGACGCCGTTGGCGCGGCCGTTTTCGGCCAGGCGTCCGAGTTCCGCTTCCTGCTTTGCGTCGTGAGCCACGACGAGCTTGCCGCAATTCCGGTGCGGCACGTGGTGGGTGGCGCAGAATTCGTATAGCATCCGGTTGCCCGCCACGCATAAGCGCGCTTTGAGCGAGCCGGGCGGATAGTAGATGCCCGAATGGATCACGCCGCTGTTGCGCGTGCTCGCGCCCATGCCAAGCTTGGGCATTTGCTCGACGAGAAACACGTCGCTCCAGCGCCGCGAAACCGCGCGCGCCACGGCGCAACCCACCACGCCCCCGCCGATGATGACAATGTTGGCGCGATCCACTGCAAACAGGATACTGGATGCTGGAGGTTAGAGGCTAGAGGTTCGAGGAACTCCAAGAACTAAAAATGAACATCCTCCCTACTGCATTCAGCCACGATTTTTGGTTTGAAACGCGCGCGCGCGGGTGTAGATATATGCCTTGCCTGAGTTCTCATTCAAACGATCGAACCCTTCGGAGGATTGCGATGCCCTGGAAATCTTGGTGGAAGAGTGCCTTACTTTTTGCGGCGCTGTTTTTTCTTGCCGGAAATCTCGTTTCGATATCGGCGCAGACACGGCCTGAGGCGCCGCCGTTCGATGCGTCTCGCATGACCATGCAGCCTCCGCCGCCGGAAGGAGTCGCGATTCGCGCCGGTCGCCTGTTTGATCCGCGCACCGGAACGAACCTCACGAATCAGGTCATCGTGATTCAGGGCGAGCGCATCGCGGACGTTGGTCCCGCCGACCGAGTGAAGATTCCCGCCGGCGCGCGCGTGATCGACATGAGCGGCGCGACCGTGCTGCCGGGCCTCATCGACCGGCACGTCCACCTGATGCAGGACCATGAGCCCAACGACGCGCGCGCTCTTCTAATCGGGCAGCATTACGCGCTGGCGGACTTATTCGCCGGCTTTACGACGCTCCAGGACATGAATTCGCCATTCACCTATGCGACGGTCGAATTGCGGGACGCCATCAATAAGGGCGTCATCGTAGGTCCGAGGTTGCAGGTCACCGGGCCTGCGGTCAATCCACGGGGTGCCACGTACTATCCTGCGCCGTCGGAGCCGGGCCCGTTCGGCCAGATCCCAGGGATGCCGGTATGGCAGAACACGCAAGACGTAAATTCACCGTGGCTGGCGCGCGCCGCCGTTCGCGATCATTCGCATTACGGGACCGACTGGATCAAAATTTACGAGACGGAAGACTATGAAGGAAGCGGTTACCCGGTGCCATCCGGCGGGGGCGCGTTCATGCCGGACGGAAAGATGATCCTCGTCCCGTCCCTGACGCTCGAGGAAAACCAGGCCATCGTCGATGAGGCGCACAAGCGAGGATTGAAGGTCGCCTGCCACGCGTATGGTGGCGAAGGATTGCGCAACTGCCTTGCGGCGGGCGTGGACCTCCCCATCCACGTGATCGTCGGCGTGACCGGCGCTCCGGGATTGGATGATGAAACCATTCGGCTGTTCAAAGTCCCACTGGCGGATGGAACGCTTCGCCCCGTGAATCAGACCCTCTGGGACCTAGCGGGCCCTCTGGATGTGGTCGATATGAAAGTAAGCGGCGGCAAAACTTCGCGCTTCCGGCTGACGGAGCTGAGTTTCAAGAGGCTGGTGGCTGCAGGCGTGACCCAAATTTTCGGGAGCGGAGCCTATACCGTCGGGCACGGCGTGCAGGCCTACCAGTTCGGCCTTTATGTGAAATGGGGAATGTCACCCGCGAAGGCGCTGCAAATGGCCACGAGCGACGCTGCCGCAACCCTTAACTATGACCTGGGCAAGCAAATCGGGTACGTCGAAAAAGGAAAGTTCGCCGACCTCGTAGGCGTTTCCGGCAACCCGCTCGAGGATATCACCGAGATGGAACGCGTGAAATTCGTGATGAAGGGCGGCGTGGTGTATCGGAACGATCTGAAGTAGCGACGGGCAGGTTCTAGGGCTGCGTGACGCGGGAACCAACCTAGTTCATAAAACAAGACGGGCGGTCCAGCTCTCCGTGGTGCATAAGGAAAGCTGGACCTCCCGTCTCTTTGTTTCTAACCGTCATCTCCATACGAAGCCGGAGATGACCTTTGGTTTTTCCAAGCCAGCGGCCGGTCCGACCGAACCGACTAGAAGGTTAGCTTCAAGCCAAGCTGCATGGCTCTGTTTTCACCAGAACCAATGAGTGGATTGCCGGCCGCGAAGTCCGGAGTCGCGCCCGAAAAGCCGAACGGGCCGCCGCCTTGAAATTCATTTCCACCTTCGACGGCACTCGATGCGCCGTACGGGTTAGCTGCGGTGGGATGATTCAAGACGTTAAAGACTTCGGCTCGGAACTGGACGCCGTACCGCTCCCTGAACTTGAAGTTCTTGAAGACGGAGAGGTCCAAGTTCCTCAAGCCTGAGTCGCGGAAGATGTTCCGGCCCATGTTCCCGAAGGTTCCCAGCGCCGGAGGAGTGAGGAACGTGCCGCTGCCGTTGGCGGACACAAAGCAGCCGTAGCTCATCAATGTGCCCCCATTGACGGCGTGACTGGTGCACCCGGCAATGGCGGCGGTAGTCTGCGACGCAGACAGGGTTTGGGGAGTACCGTATGGGTTGGCAATGCCGCAGGTTACGTTGTTTCCGGTATTTGTAAGTGCACTGAGTGTCCCATCGAAGCCGGAGCACCAAGGAAGACTAATCTTTCCGGACGTGATGTTCGAGGCAGGCCCGAAAATGTTCCAGCGATCGTTGTTTTCCAGGGTCCCGCTGATGTTGTCCCCGGCATCCCACGCTGCAAATGGCTGGGCGCTCTGGGCATTCACGATTGCATTGATCTCCCAGCCTTCCAGCAACTGGCCAAACCCTTTAATTCCGGGAATGTCGTAAGTGGCCGTGAAAGTGAAGCGGTGACGGACGTCGAAATCGCTGCTGGCGTACTCCGCCGCTAGATTGTTGTTGTCCTGCGGTGTCTGCCCAAAGCGGTTCAGTGAGCCCGTGTCGAGTCCGTGAGCGAATGTGTATCCGGCATTGAAAGACAGGCCGTGAGACATCCGCTTCGTCATGTTCACTTGGAGGCTGTTGTAGTTGGAGCGCGAGCGGTTCGCAATCTGGTTGATGAACCCAACATAGGGGAATTTGTCATAGAACGGTCGGGCTTCCTGGGTAGCCTCCCCGCCTGGCATTGCAGGATTTACGCAAGCATCAGCTTTCTGCGCCGCCGTCAGGGTGTTCAAACAATAAGACGCTCCCAGCGGGGCGTTGTTGATGTCGACAAAACTCAGGAGTCTGGAGCCACGGTTACCAACATAGCCAACCTCGAGCGAGAGGTTGTTGCCGAAGGTGTGCGTGAAACCAAGGCTATAATTTAGTATATAGGGATTCCTGAGACCCGGGTCCACTTGCATGAGGTCGCAAGGGGCTGGGTGTCCGCCAATGCCATCCCCGCATTGCGCGCTAGCGACTGGGAAAGTCGTTGCCTGACCTTTGGCGGCGCAAGTTGAGGCTGCGGTGGCCGGGTTGGGATCCCAGCACAGCTGGCCTGGAGTGAAAGTGACGGCCTGGAGGCCGATCGTCCCGCCGGCGTTGGCCGGGCATGCGCTTTGGATAACGCCGCCCCCCAACCCAGGTGTGCAGAATAGGTTAGCGGCAGTGGGTATGGTTGCGCTACCGGTCGCATTGGTGTTTTGAAGCTGGAATTGACCCAGGAAAGTGGCCAAGGTATAGGATTCATGCATTACGCTGAATCCGGCCCGGACCACAGTTGTTCCCTTGCCACTAACATCCCAGGCCAAACCCAGGCGTGGCTCGAAGTCACGGTGGTCTCCCTTCCATACACTATCGATCCCCCGCCCTTGCTGCACCATGCCCAAGGTCGGATCGAAGTTGCCAAGATGGCCGTTGGCATCCTTCATCGGCGAAGCGTAGCTGTAGCGCAACCCCATATTGATCGTCACTTTTTGTGTGACGCGCCAGTCGTCCTGAATGTACCCAGCGGTGTTCATCCACGTCAATTTGATTTGCGCGTTGCCAGTGAGGAGCTGTCCCACGCTCGGAGTTCCGGCGAAGTAGTCTTCAAGCGAAGAGGAACCGGGAAGAGCCGCACCAATCCCGTTGCCGGTGAATTTGAACAAGCCCCGGCCGTCCACATAGATGGCGCTATCGGCCTCGATGTGCGTGAAGTCGGCGCCGAACTTGAAGGAGTGCTTACCCTTCAATACGGAGACGCTGTCCTGAAAATCGTAATACGGGTTGGGTGTAAAATACTGCGGACGGTTTGTGGACGTGCCCAAGATCTGTTGGCCGCCCGCACCAAATCCATTAATATTGATATTCGGCAAACCCCCTGCTTGCGGATTTGTCACGCCCGTGTTTAGGAAGTAGGGGGCCGCGCCATTGGCGAATGTGTTTATGTCCTTGTTGACAAAGGCGAAATCGATACGGTCGTAGCCAATTCGCAATTCATTCACCATGGTGGAGTTCGGCGTGTAAACCCAAGACGCGGTATCCGACCACGTACGTATCGGGGTAGTGTCATTGAACGCGAGATTTGCGAATCCGTGGTCCTCGCCCAAGGCGTTGTAATTCCCAAGGAAGAACATGCCATTGATCGTGTTCTTGTCGTTGACGTGGTAGTCAATTTTCCCTACGCCGTTGTCGCTGGTATTGGTGATCGGGAATGGGCTGAGAAAAGAGTTCCCAGCACCGACGTTCGGGAACAGGTTGCCGGTGCAAATCGTGGCGGCTGCGTTGGCCCCCATAGTACATCCCGCCAATTTCAGGCTGATCTGGCTGACCGCAATGGGTGAACTGGGTATGGCTGACGTCCCGCACGTGGCGGCGGAGGGGAACGCCAAACAGTTTACCGCATCCACCATGCTCTGACCCGGATTTCCTCCCTGCGTAGCGGCTGCAGGAACATGTAAGCCGTATGCGGAACCTATGAAGGAACGCAGTCCCTCATAGCCAGCGAAGAAGAAGAGTTTGTCCTTCTTGATGGGCCCGCCCACTACGCCGCCGAACTGCTTCAACTGTGCCGGCAACTGATCGCAGGCATGGAAGAGGCCGTTTGGGGTAGAGGGTGTAGACCCGTTGGGGAGGCAAGTTCCACCTATCGGTCCAACGTTGAAATAGTTGCGCGCGTCCCACGCTTGGGTACGGCCGAACGCATAAGCCGCGCCGTGGAGCTGGTTGGTGCCCGACTTGATTCCCACGTTGACCACGGCGCCGGCCTTCCAGCCGTATTCCGCCTTGGGGTTTTCCATGAGGTTGAATTCCTGAATCGCGTCGATGGGCATGATCGTGGCGCCATCCGTGAACGGACCCGGCATATTGGCCACCGGGCGTCCGTCAAAAAAGTTTTCGTTAATCACGCCTTCCACGAGCCAAACGGACTCGTCAGGGCGTACCCCGTTGGTGCTCTGCGTCCAGGGTCCGCCGCCGGGCTGGAGCATGACGCCGGGGCGCAAACCGAGCAAATTCTGGTAGTCGCGGCCATTCAAAGGAAGGTCGACAATGTCCGCGTTCTCGAGCGTGCCGCCCAGGGTGGCGTTCGAGGTCTCTACGAGCGGGACGGATTCGGTAACCGTGACGGTCTGGTTTTGCTCGCCGGGCTGCACGATCAGGTCAACCCGAATTTCCTTACCAACCTCCACCGCGACGCTCTGGCGCTCCAATCTCTTGAACCCTTTGGCCTCTACGCGGACCGTGTAGTTTCCGGCAGTCAGGTTGGGAGCGTTATACACCCCTGCGTCATCCGTGGTGAGGGTTCGAGTGACGCCCCTCTCCGTGTCGATGACGCTTACCGTGGCGCCCGATACGACGCCGCCGCTTTGGTCGGTGACAGTTCCCAGAATACGGCCGAAACTGCCTTGTGAAAACGCCGGAAGACAAAGCAAAAGCACAGCAAATAGTCCACCCAACAACTGCACGTACTTCTTGCTCCGCGCACCCCAACATCTCTTACATAGCGCTGTTACGGAATTCATTTCTGGACCTCCTGTCCATGACTGTCCAATGAATCGTTTCTGAATCCGGTCCCTTACCCCACCCATAGCTTGGTTCCAAATGCTGAATCACAGAAACAACCAAAAAGAACTTTTAGCGCCACCGGCATGCGGCTCCATGAATTCCGACACCGCATAAATACAGTTCTGCACGCCGGCCGCACCAACAACAAACGCATGTTCAGGTTAAAAGTGGATTGCTCCAATGGATGGCACACCGCGCGATCACCCAATAGATCGCGTATTGCTGCCGGTATTTCTGGCCTACGAGCACCCCGGGCAACGTTTGCCACCCCCACTCACCATCGCGCTACTGTCGAAACAGTAACGCTCCCACCATAGACGGAGCCCCACCACTTTTATATGGCACGGATTCTTATTCGTTGGGGGCGCAGAGTCAAGTCTTATTTTTGTAAACTAAAACCCTCTATATACAGGGATTAATGTACATGGCCATACGGTGGAAAAAAGGCTATGTAGATAAGCTTATCAGGCCGGAGCGAGGCTCGCGGCGCGTCTCACCGTGTAGTTGCCGGCTGAGATTCGACGGCTGAGGATGCCGATCCTGACTCCGGGTCCGGTCGGAAAGAGGAATTCAAAGCAACAATTCCAGCGTGTGCGAGGGATTCCAACTACTCGGTTGCCCCCAAGGGAAGGAAGTATTGCGTGCCCTTGACCGGCTCCTGCAAGCGGCGCAGGAGCTGCTGGAGGTCGGCGTTGCGCTCGACGAAATCAATTTCCGAAGTGTTGATGACCAGCAAGTCCGAGGAGGAGTAGCGGAAGAAGAAATGCTCGTAGGCGCGGACGACTTCCTCGAGGTAGGCGCGCGAAATCTGTTTTTCCGCGGGAGATTTTTTCTTGGCGATGCGGTCGCGCAAAACTTCGGGAGTGGCCTGGAGATAGATCACCAGGTCGGGCGGTTTCAGGGCCGCCGCGAACATTTCAAAGTAACGCTCGTAGAGCTTCAGCTCCTCGTTGTCGAGATTGATATAGGCGAAAATTTTGTCCTTCTCGAATAGAAAATCGGAGACCAGAGGCGACGCATCGTTCTGTTGCGCCTCCGCAAGGCGGTGATGCCGCTCGATCAGGAAATATAACTGCGCGCGGAAGGCGGAGCCGGGTTTTTCCCGGTAGAAATCGGCGAGGAAGGGATTGTCCTCCGGATCGAACACACGGCGCGCGTGCAGGCGGTCGGCCAGGATACGGGCCAGCGTGGATTTGCCGACGCGGATGGGCCCTTCGATCGCGACCGAGCGCGGCGGCTCGAACGCGGGGGCCGTTTGCGGCGCGGCGGCAGAGGATCGCGGCATGGCCCGGAATTATAGCCGAAAGAACGGCGTTTGCATGCACCAGCAGTCGAAGATGCCCGCCTGAAGGCGGGCGCTACAAAACCACGGGGCCGTCAGGCAAGTTTCGCGGGGTTGCTGCGAGTCGTTGCAGTAACGCTGCGGGGAGCGAATGGAAACGCGGCAGGGACCGCCGGAAGCTCAATGCGGAACGTGGCGCCACCCTCCGGCCGGTTATAACAGGAGATTTGTCCGCCTTGATCCTGGATCAGCCCGTAACAAATGCTCAAGCCAAGACCGGTGCCCTTTCCGACCGGCTTGGTCGTATAAAACGGGTCAAACACGAGACGCGGATCGCGCATGCCCGGGCCGGTGTCTGAGAAAAGGATCACGACATTGCCGTTTTCAAAGAGCGTCCGCACGGTAAGAGTGCCGCCGCCGGCTTCCTGCATGGCATACACGGCGTTGTTGATGATGTTGGAAAAGACCTGAAGCAATTGGTTCATGTCCCCGCGGACTTCCGGGATGCCCACGCCGGTCTGCACTTCGATGCGGATGTTCTTGCCGCGAAGATCGAAGCGGCGGAATTGCGCGGAGGTGTTAACGATCGCATTGATGTCGAGCGGCGAGCGCTGCTCGCTGGGCACCTGGCGGGCGAAGCTGAGCAAATTGTTGACCAGCGTCTTGGTGCGCCGCGCTTGCTCGCGAATTTTTTCCGCCAGGCTTCTCGTTTTTTCGCCGACGGAAGGATCATCAGCGAGCAACTCGGAGTATCCCAGGATGGCTGTGAGTGGATTGTTGATTTCGTGAGCGGCGCCCCCGACGAGCTGCCCGATCGACGCCAGTTTCTCCGATTGAACGAATTGCGTTTGCAGACGCTTGAGATTGTCGATGGATTCCTGCGAGGCGCGGAGCAGCCGGAGACGCTCGCGATCCACCAGATCGTGGCGCAGGAAAGCAAGGAAGCCAAGCGGCAGGACCGCGCCCAGCGTGACCAGGACGCGGAACTGATGCACGGCCATGGGCGAGCTGCTGATTTTCAGGCACCAGAAGCCAATCAAGGGAAGCGAAAGCAGAGCCGCACGCGCCAGTCGCGACGCCCAGATCGTTTCCTCCGTTTGGCTTTGATGGGCCGTCAGTTCCGAGGTCGGCGCGGAAGCGAATTTGGCCTCCTCACCTCGGTTGCGATACGCGATAATGCCGGCCGTGCCGATCCAGAGAAAAGAAATCAGCAGGGGCAAATCGTACAAGCTGCCCCTCCAGTAAGAGCTTCGGCCGACCAGCAGCTCAACCGCCAGGTATCGAACCACGTAGATGGACTTGGCCGCCGCAAGATGCGCGTAAGTGCGGCGCCACTGCCCCGTGGCTTGTTTGGAAAGCAGGGCGGCCCCGGCGATGAATACAAAATTCTCAAAGAGTGAGATGACGCTGAAAGCCTGGATGTAATTCTTATCGTCCTTCACCACGTATTGCCAGGGAATCACGACGAACACGTACAAATACATCCACCAGCAGAGGATCAGCCCGAAATCCACATAACCGTAAAGCGCGTTCCGGTCATTCGAGCGCTTGTGCGGTTGCAAAGTGAGAGCCGCAATCATGGGAACGGCGTGCAGGAAGAAAACGATGTCTCCATTGAAAAGATAAGGAACGCGCCGGTGCTGGTAGACCTCGACATAGGTCCAGATCGTTTGTCCCACCATCCAAAGCGAGCAGCCCAGAGCGAGCAACATCCAGAAGGCTTTCTTGCGCCAATCGGGCGTGACTGCATTGATGAGCAGGGCCCCGTTAACAAGTAGCGGCATCAGACAGAGGATGATGTTGGCCGTCGCGGTCCGAGCGGCGCCCGCGGGAACCAACTCACAAACGACGATGTATCCACCCAGCAGGATGAGCCAGGTGGCGGCAACGTACCAGTTCCCTCGGGAGGCGGGTCTCATGGTCCGACTGATCCTTCAGTTTATCGTAAGCGCGAAACAGGAATGGATCGGCGAGGTACAGGTATGCCGAAAAACATAACAACAGAGTCGCGGCCCATCGTTCGCGGCGAGTTCGATTGCTGGTGATCTAGGATGATGCGGCGGACATAGAGATAGGAAGCATTCCCTAAGGCCGAAGCGGCGCCGCGTGGCAGAGATACCCGTCGATGCTGAAGGAATAATCGTTCACTTCAGTTGGGCTTGCCGCTTTTTGAGTTTGCCGCAGAAGGAACCGTCTTCTCAATCCATCGGGACATCACCGCCGCAATTTCCCTGTTATTCTTTTCCAGCATCATCATGTGTCCATTGCCATGAATGCCGGCGTCCGCAAGCTTGATCCAGGTGACGTGGACACCCGCTTGTTCCAGGTACTTGACCGTGCAGTGGTCATACCCTCGGTGGTAAGACGCTTCCGAGGTCACGACGAGGATCGGCACTTTTTGAAGGTTTGGCAACTGGCGCGCCGGAGATTTTTGCATCCAGCAGCGGCTCACATCCGGCCCGTCTGGCTGGTCTTGCCGGACAATCGCGAGATCCGACGCGTTTGCGGCCGGCGGAGAATACGTGAGCGGACCCGCGGCGATTCCCCAGGGCCGTTGCTGATCGGCGTCGCGAAACCATTCTGGCGCGGCGACATTCTCCACATTGTAAAACGGCGGCCCGCTGGGCTCGACCGCAACAATTGCCTTCACCCGGCCGGGCTGGGCGTCAGCCACGGGCCAGCCGGTCGCTCCGGATTGCGAGTGAGTCAACAGGATCGCGGGGCCGATTTTTTCGAGCAGCGCGAGGATTCCTTCACTGGTGAGCTCCTGTTGAAGAGGAAAGCTCACCATCGCCTGCACCTGCGACGCGTAAAACTGATCGAAGATCGGATCGCCCGGCGTGCCCTTGCCCGGCCATTGCGTGTGCAGATGCGCTTGCGGCCAACGGTTGTAATTTTCAATCGCCGTGAAGCGTTGCTGCACGAAATCGAGACTCGGCGTTGTTTGCGGGCCGTAGACATTATTCAGATAGGCGCTGCGGCCGCGGCCGGCCTGATCCACCACGTAGACCGCGTAGCCTTCGCGCAAGAAAAACTGCGCCCAGCCTTCGCGGCCGTCGGGCGTTCCGGTGAAATTGGTTCCGGTCTGGGCTCCGCCGTGAATGAATACGATCGGGTAGGGATGCCTCTGATGGGCCGGAATTTGGAATTCCGCGTAGATTTGTCCGCTCATTATTTTCGCATCTTTATCCGTCGAATATTTTCCTCCGGCGAAAACATAGCCTTCCCGCGCAATTTCCAATGGCGGCATTCTACCGGCCTGAGCTGTTGTACCGTTCGCCGCCGGCGAGGAATCGCTCGCAGGCTCGTGAAACTGCGGGGACGCCCATCCTCCGATTGCGAATCCCAGCATCGCAACAGAAAGGAAAACGACGGCGCGTTTCGATATGTCGAATTGATTTCTCATCGCTTCGTCCTCCGTCAACGCTCGGTAGGACAGCCACTCTTGGCTGTCCCTGAAAGCCCTGCTGAGATTGTGCGGGACAGCCAAGAGTGGCTGTCCTATTAAAATCCCGATCCCAAGCAACTTGATCCACTACCGCAGTTTCACACTTTTTCCGGCGCCCGAAAGACTACACCGACTTTGCCCAAGGAGCACCACTTTTAGGAATCGAAAGGAATTGGCAGCCTTCGTTCGCAAAGCCGGCGCGGAAGGAATAAAATGCAAGACATGGCGGAAAGCAGCGCGCAGGAAAAACTTCAGGTCGAAGAAGCGCGCGCCGACTTTATTGCGCGCTTCCCGGGCTTCAAGAAGACGTTATTGCTGGATGATCTGCGCGCAACGGAATATCGCCGCCTGGACGAGCACGGCCAGGTCTACCTCGACTACACCGGCGGTTCTCTCTACGCGGAATCGCAATTGCAAAAACATTTCGAGCTGTTGCGCTCCGGCGTTTTAGGCAATCCGCACTCCGCTAATCCGACGTCGGCAACAACAACGGATCATGTCGAACGCACGCGCCGTCTCATTCTGAGCTACTTCAATGCCCGCGCCGAAGATTACATCCTGGTCTTCACGCAAAACGCCTCGGCAGCGCTCAAACTCGTAGGCGAATCCTTTCCCTTTGCACCGGGCAGCCGCTACCTTCTCACCTTCGACAATCACAACTCCGTAAATGGAATTCGCGAATTCGCGCGCGCCAAAGGCGCCAGCGTCTCCTACGCGCCGCTGGTGATGCCGGAACTTCGGCTGGACCTTGCACGCCTCGAAACTTTGCTGGACGAGGCCGATCCGGCCCACGCCAATCTGTTTGCCTATCCGGCGCAGTCTAACTTTTCTGGCGTGAAGCACCCCCTCGATCTCGTCGCAAAAGCGCAGAGCAAAGGATGGAGCGTGCTGCTCGATGCGGCCGCCTTTGTGCCCACCAGCCGCCTGGACCTCACGGCCGTGCAGCCGGATTTTGTGACGCTCTCTTTTTACAAAATGTTCGGCCATCCGACAGGCGTCGGCGCGCTGCTCATTCGCCGATCCGCTTTGGCGAGCCTGAAACGTCCGTGGTTCGCCGGCGGAACTGTAAATTTCGCGTCGGTTCAGGGACAGGCGCACGTGCTGTCGCCGAACGAAGCCGCGTTTGAGGACGGCACATTGAACTATCTCTCTATCCCCGCCGTGGAAATTGGTTTGCTGCACCTGCAATCGATCGGCATCGAGACGATCGCGGAACGAGTGCGTTGCCTTACGGGATGGCTGCTGGAAGAGTTGCTCGCGTTGCGCCACACGAATGGCCGCGCCATGGTGCGCATCTACGGTCCAGCCACAACGCAGGCGCGCGGAGGAACCGTGACGCTCAATCTCTACGACCCGCAGGGACACCTGCTCGATTACCGCCGCGTCGAGGAATTGGCGGGCGCGGAAAATATTTCCCTGCGCACCGGATGCTTCTGCAATCCCGGCGCGGGAGAAATCGCGGAAGGTTTGACGGAAGAAGACATGCGCGCCGGCTTCACCATGGGCGCCGAAATCAACCTGTTGAGTTTTGTCCGGTTGATGCAGGAACGCGGCCACAAAAGCGCCGGCGCCATCCGCGCCTCGATCGGCCTCGCTACAAATTTCGCCGACGTCTGGCGCTTCCTTCGCTTCATCTCCGGCTTCCGCGACCAGACGCGCCTGACCATCGGAGACGTCAGCTTCGACATCGAGTCCTGCCGCATCATCCGCGACGGGAGCTAGTCAACTGGCCTGAAGCAATGGCAGGCTAGCAATGAGTATATGTGAGGTGAACCATGTTAACGACGAAGCGCAAGCCGGCCAGCGTCGGCGAAATTCTGATCGAAGAATTCATGGAACCGATGCGCCTGACGCAAGGTGCGCTGGCGAAAGCGATGGGCGTGCAGCGCAAGCACGTCAACGAGCTGTGCAACAACCGCCGCAACGTCACCGCCGCGACCGCGCTAATCCTCGCCCGGGTGTTCGGCAATAGCCCCGATTTCTGGCTGAACGTGCAGCGGCGCAGCGATCTTTGGAAGGCCATGCACTCACCGCGCCAACGCCAGCGGATCAAACGCGCTCGCCCGGTTTCGGTCGCCGCATGACGCGCACACCGCCGGGGCAGACGGCGACAGTTCCGGAATGAAATGGCGGAGGATGCAGTCTCGTGCGAACTCTTCTCTGCCAAATTCCCTGCTAACAGGGAAGAAAACAGGGAAAATCGCGCGCTCAGTCGCACTTCCCCGCAGTTAAGTAATGACAAGCGTGCATGTTAGCCCGCAAAATAGCGCTCATGCGGCGAATCGGAATAGGGATCGATCAGGGAATGAGGAGGGAATATCTATTCCCTGTTTCGGGGTTCTTGGCGACTTGATGGTTTCCATTCTTCACTCGATTGCTGGATCGGATATACTGCGGAGATTCGGCGGTTCGGGTCCGACCTCCTGGTCCCGAACCAGATGCCAAAGCTTGTTGAAGTCTATGGAACTTTATGGATTCTAAGTGATTCTTGGTGAAACGTTTGCGGTTCGCTTATTGAAGTTGATTGAATCTTGTTGAACCTTGGTGCTTTCGCAGCTACAAAATCGACTACAGTCTCGCAGTCATTCTTGCACGACCCGTTTTGAATTTTCGCGAGGCGAGTAGATAGACAGGAAAAAGAAAAACCAAACCTCCGCTCTTCGAGAACTGAAGCTGTGAAATAACCCAAACTCTGAAATGGCCTCAAAAACTTTTCTCAATTAGAAGCCCTACAAGCGATTATTCGCACCTCGGCATACATTTTGTATCATCCCAAAAACCCCCAATAACATTGGCAAATTGGTTTTTTCACAGCTTCGAACTGCGAAGGGGCGGCTACCGAAAATACCACAGGCCGAAGCAGCCACTAGAGGTGTGAGCGGTTGGGTCTTGCCCTCAGGAATTAAGTTTGAGAAAAAGTGATCATTGCACAGCTCTGTGCCGCAAATGAGAAGCCGTCGGCGGGAGGCAAAGCCAACGGCCATCCGCTGACCTTTGGTGCCCGCTCATTGCGCGACGAGTTGGGGCTTGCCATTCAAGGTAAACTGAATCACCACCATGGAGTTCCTCCGCGCAGGCTCTGATGTGCCGGCTGCGAGCTGTGGACGAGATTCAGCTGGATTCCTTGAGGCGAGGGAACAACTGAAGCGCACTTTCGTACTCGATGGCTCGAATCTCGCTTTCACTTAGACCGACACTCTCCAAACCGCGGAGTCCATTTCCGGCGTTCCCCCAGGGAAAGTCCGTCCCAAACATCACATGGCTCGGCGGCACGAGCTTCAGAATCGCGGCCATCGCTGGCGCGTTGGTTGCGCTCGCCGTATCGAAATAGAGCTTCTGGAACTCGTAATCGGGCCCGCGTGGTGCCACGTTAGTCATCCGGCGTGCCGCTCCGCCGATGCGCCCGGCGAGCATGGGAATCGTTCCTCCCCCATGAGAGAAGATGAACTTGGTGCTTGAACAGCGGGAGAGCGTCCCATTGTAGAGAAGGCTGGTGATCGTCCGCGTCGTGTCGAATCCAAACTCCTCAGTGGATATCGGGATGTTCGGAACGATATTCCAGCAGCACGCCGTGGATGTCGGGTGTACATATACGGTCAGCTTTCGGCGATTCAGCTCGTCGAATACGGGTCCGAACGCAGAATCGCCGAGATACTTTCCTTCGTAGTTGGAGAGCAGTCCGATTCCGTCTGCGTGGAGGGTCTCGATGGCATACTCGATTTCTCTTAGGCTGCCTTCGGCGTCGGGCAAAGGAATGGCCGCAAAAAACCCGAAGCGCCCCGGATGATCCCTCGTCATCTGTGCCGCAAATTCGTTGCACTCCCGGGACAGACGTCTGGCTTCCTCGGCATTTCCGAACCAGATACCCGGAGTCGAAACGGACACAAGAGAAGTGCGTACTCCGTTTTTGTCCATGTCTTCGAGAGACTGCTCCGGTGTCCAATCGACAACCGAGGGAATTGCGGAGACTTTCAGAATGTCTGCTTTCCTCGCCGCGACGTACTTGGGGGGCATCAAATGATGATGCACATCAATGATTCGCAGCGGCGCTCCACCCGATTGGGGTGAAGCCGCCTGCCCGAACCCCACGTCCCAGGGGATCAATTGGGCGGTGCAAAGGGCAGCCAGAGTGGAGACGAACTGCCGCCTTGACGCTCCGCCGAAGCCGGAGTTTCTGCCATTCGGAGCGCGCACCTCTTGCAGCGCGTCAGCGTCTTGTTCCTGATCGTAGCCCATTTCTATCGCACGTCTGCGGCCCGAGTATCAAACGATCTGAATTGTCACAATGCGGTCGCTCTTCTCAGCAAAATTAGTCACCGAGGCAAACGCCGTGCGTCTCGTAGCAGCCGCGCTTCTTCAAGTCCAGAAAGTTAGCATCCGAAGCCGGAAAGAACAGCCGGTTCGGCAATTGAATCTGCACCAGCGTTTCACGACTCAGGACATCATCTTCCTTGATGTACCCGTTCTTCCAGAAAAGGAACGCCGCAAGCGAATAAACCTCGTCCGCCTTGAGCGTTCCCGGCCGAAACATGGGCATCTCGACGGCGATTGTGTTGAAAATGACTTCGGGAAATGGCGCCCCGTTGGTGATGGGCGTCATCCACGGGTTATTCGGTCCCTCCTTCTTCGGCCCTACCAACGGACGACCTCCGATGGAGGAAAAGGCCCCTGGCTCCTGACGCACACCGTGGCCGTCTTCGCCATGGCACATCGCGCACTTCGCCGCGAAGATTTCAGCGCCTTGTTTCGCGGTGCCGCTTCCCGGCGGGAGGTCTTTGCCGTGAGCACCAGAGGTCCACGCGAGATTGCCCATGTCTTCCTGCGTGGGAGCGGCGCCGACACCGGTGATGGAGGGCGCCTGGGGCTTCGCCTGTGGTTTCGACGGCGCCTTCGCCTGTGGCTGAGTTTGTGGCTGGGTCTGCGGTTGCGTTTGTGCCTGCGCCCGAGCCTGTTGCGTCTGGGCAAACGCCGATCCACAGACGAAGCTGGCTGACAGGACAATTACGGATGCTAATGCCTCAAATCGAAAATATCGCATTGGTTATCCTCCCATCTCGATCGATTTTCCAGGGTTGCGGAATGTTGTTGCGCTGAATGACCTCTTTCTTGAAATTCTCCAAGCTGTAGCCACGCATTTTGGCGGCCTCTGGCGTCAACGGCTGGACAGAACCTTTCTCGTCCGTGCAACGGGCTGCGATAATCGTTTCTTGCCCGTTCCAGGTCCACGGGAAAGTAAAACGCGTGTGAGCCTTGGAATGCACCGGGCCTTGAATCTGGGCGTCTTTCCAGGTTTTCCCGGCATCCACCGTGACCTCGACTCTGGTGATCTTTCCCTGACCGGACCAGGCGATGCCGCGAATCTCTTGGAATCCGTGGCGCGTCAGTTGTTGTCCGCCTGAGGGACGCAAAATGCACGATTGCGGCGGCAGCTCCAGCCGAAACCATGTAATCTTGCCGTTGGCGCGCGTGTCTCCATACATCCGATGGAAGAGTGTGAGCTCGTCCGTGATCTTGATTCTCCGTAATCGCTTGATATTCATGGTTCCTTGAAAGCCGGGAACCACTAATCGGACCGGGAAACCCTGCTCAATGCGCAGCGGCTCCCCGTTTTGGCCGTACGCGATGAGGGCATCGTCCATGCCCTTCCACAGCGGAATCGACCAGGTTTGGTTGTATTCGTCTCCCGCCGAGGCGTAAAACCATTTCGCTCCCTTTTTCACTCCAACCATGTCGAGCAGCGTGGACATGAGCACGCCGGTCCACTCGCTGCAGCTCAATTCCCCAAAGCAATGGCCGGCCGTGGCCCAATCCAGCTTGCGCAAGTCACGCGTCTCGCCGTCGGAGTTACACTCGACAAAGTGCACGCGAGAAACCGAAGGCAACGACATGAGTTCATCCATCGTGAGCGTAATCGGACGGTCCACCATGCCGTAAATGGTCAACCGGTGCTCGCGGGGATCGATCTCGGGTACCTCGCCGTGCTCATCGGTGAAGTGAAGCCCGGCGGGCGTGATCACTCCCATTTGGGCATCGATGGGCGATAACAGCGAAAAGAAATAGGTCTTGATCGACTCGGGCGCAGTAGGCGTACCCGAATAGCCGGGGCCCGATCCGCCGTCGAAGGCCCGCCGGTGTGTGGTGACGAACTTCGAGCGGACGCCGTATAAACGCGAGTCCACCTCTATTTTCCCGTACCGGCTCCCGCCTACCGCGCGGGTACTTTTTTGATAGGCCGCCCACTGAGGGGTGCCGGTCCAGTCCACGACGAGGTTTCCCTCTTCGTCGCGCATCATTTCCCCGGTCCACGGGTTGCGCACAACGTGGTCCTGGGGAACCTGGTCCTCGGGAACGTAGTCCGTGCGCAGCTTCGGATCCTCCTGACCTTGAGCAGCGGCCTTTAGTCCGGCCGCCGTCATGCAGGCGAGCGCGGCACCCTGCTTCAAAAACTTGCGCCGGCTAGCCTTCTTGAACTCCTGATCTTCATTCTTGTTCTCGGAACTCATGAGTGCCTCCGTCAAGCGAAATCTTTCTCGTTCCCCGTAAATCCGAAGCCGTGCGCGGCTTCGAAGCGGTTAGTCGCCCTAAAACACGTACTTTAACGCAAACTGAACGATTCTGCCGCCACTCCCAAAGGGCGAGCTTGAACCGGTTGTGGAAGCAGCCTCGGTGATGTTACCGAACGTAGGACTGGAGAAGATCATGGCGTTGTCCCCAGTGGGGGCAATATAGAATCGAACGCTGTTGGTCACGTTGAAGGCCTCGGCGCGAACCTCGATGCTTTGGCTCTCCCTAACCTTGAATTGTCTGGCGATGGTCTGGTCCCACTCCCAGAATCCCGGGCTGCGTAGGCTGCCGACTCCCATATTGCCGTAAGTGCCCGGGGTCGGACTTTGGAACGCAGCAGAGTTGAAATAGCTAACGCACGGCGCCGGCGAGCAGGGCTGTCCCCGGGTGGCCGATGCCGTATTCGCGAGCACTTGGTCTGGACGTTGCGGTATGGGATAGTTCCCAGCTCCTTGATACAGGCCGTTCTCGGCTACGTCGCTTCCAACGTCTACCGTAAGAGGCCAGCCGGATCGCGCGGTAACGATGCTCGAGAAGGTCCAGCCAGTGCCCAAGCGTCGTGCCCAGTCTCTCGAGAACTTCGGAGTACTGACCACCAGCGTCACGTTCCCTTCGCGTCGAAGATCCAGCGCCCCGTTGAAACAATCACCATAATCCGAGTATTTGTTGATCGGGGCGTTATTCTGGTAAGGCTGGTGCGGGTAGGTGGATTGGATATTCGTGACGCCGATTTGCGCAAGCCCGATACAGTGGGACCAGGTGAAATTCCCCGCCAAGTTCACGTTCCCCTTCCGCCAGGTGGCGTTGAGTAGCAGGCCATGATAGTGCTGCGTGCCCCCGTCATCCAATTGGGTCATACTCCCCAGTACATTCCCAGCGGACGGATTCTCCAGTTCTAGCAGTCGCCGCTGGTTGACATTCTGGGACGTTGTGCAAGGACCGGGGCCACGCAGGCCGAATTGCCCCGGACTGCAATTTCCGGGAATGAATTGGCCCGGATTCAGATCGATGGCAGTCCAAGTGTGAATGATTTGCGTGCCCACGTAGGTCGCTGACGCGAACAAGCTCGACGTGACTTGCCGCTGGATTCCGAGGTTCCACGCGTATTGTTCCGTGGTCTTCAGATCCCGAGGGATGGGATAGAATCCCTGGTATAGCGGGGTGCTCGGGAATACGGGGTTTTTTGGATCGAAGGTATAAGGGAACGGATTTCCGCCAGGGACGTTCGCGTAGGGATCGTCCAGTTTTCCGAAGTTATTGATTACCGTCAGGCGGAAGGGCGCCACGCTGGAAGTATTTTGGTGGAGGTCCTGCCGGATAAAGTCATACGCGATTCCGGCGCCGCCACGAATGGCCATCTTCCCGTTTCCAGAAGGATCCCACGCGAATCCGAAACGCGGTTCAAAGTGACCCAATCGGTGATCGAGCCCGGCTCTGCCCGGAAATCCAGGGTCGCCCGGATAGGAGAAACCTGGAGGAGCGGTGGGAATGACGGTGCTCCTCGTATTCGCAAGAAATGCGGGCAGACTGAAATTGTAAACGTCGGAATGGATGAACTGCATGGGAAAGAATGGATTCCAACGGACACCATAATTCAAGGTTAGTTTCGACGTGGTTTTCCAGGAGTCTCCCACATACAACCCAAAGAAGTGCTGGGTCGTGTTGTTGGGATTTGGGTTGGCCTGATGAAGCACAGTGTATGTCCCCACCAGAAAGTCGCCAAGACTAGAACCCGTTCCGTCGATACCAAATTGCGGAAGGTGCGGCACCCCAGCGAAGATGAACACACCCGGAGCCCAAGCGAACGAATCCTCATTCAAGATTGCGTGCATCGCACTTCCACCGAAGGAAATCTGGTGCGATCCCCGAATCAAGGTAATATCGTCGTTGAGCCCGAAATTCGTTACCCCTTCCCGCGTGGTCAAGAAGTTGGCAGTAAAACCAATCTGAAAAGCACCCGGTAGCAATATCGACATCATGTCCGGAGTGTAGCCCCCGAAGAAATTCTGGATCCCAACGTCCTGCGGCGTAAAAGACTTTGGGAAGGCATGGTTCCCACCAATACGATTTCCGAAAACGCGGAAGGAATTAACCAGGGAAGCGCTGAACACATACGTATGGCCCAACGTCAGGGATTGGGCCAAATCATCGTTGCCGACGCCGCTGGTTGCGAGAAGGTCGCTCGGATTGACATCATAAGGGACCGATTTCTCGATCCTGGTCGCCAGATAGCGCGCAAAAAGGCTCTGCTTGTCGCTCAGGTGATAGTCGAGCCGTGCGGGAACTTCAAAATCGTTTTCATGGAGAGGTTCTCCGGTCTGAACCGTCCCGCAGGCATCGAGAGCCTTAGGAAGTTTGGCTGCGATAGCCACGGCCGCCGGGCTCAGCGGAGACTTGAGGTGGTCGGTGGCGTCGAACGCATTGGGGTCGGTAGGTCCACATTTGTTATTTATGTAGGCTGAAAAGTCACCGGTTTGCATCGCGGCTGTGGGAACAAACTCGATGGTACTTTTTGAGTTCTGGCGAGTTCTGGTGCCCTGGTAGCCCACGAAGAAGAACAGCTTATCTTTCTTGATGGGGCCGCCGATCACGCCGCCGAACTGATTGCGCTTGAGTTGGTCATTCTGGCTAGCAAAAAAGTCCTTCCCGTTTAAGGCGGCATTGCGGAAGAACTCGAACGCATCGCCATGAATCGCGTTCGTGCCGGCCTTGGTCACGGCATTCACCGAGGCGCTCGAGTGCCCGCCGCCCGATGCATCCTGCGTACTGGTGACCAGTCGAAACTCCTGAAGCGCATCTGGAAACGGGAGCGGCATGTTCGTGCCGTCATACGTGTCTATATGCGACGCCCCGTCCAGATTGTACTGAATACTGTGGCTGAGTCCGCCAGCGACGGAGATGTTTACACCCGTGGGCATGTTGTATCCGGGTGATGTAGCTGTCTGCACCGCCAACCCGCTCAGTGTGATTAGATCGGTCACTTGCCGGCCGTTGAGCGGCAATTCCAATATCCGCTGGGTTTCGATCAGCGTCGTCCCGACACCAACGCTGCGCGTTTCCACTTGGAGCGCATTCGCTTCAACGCTAACCGTTTGCGTCACGGATCCGACTTCGAGCGTGACTCGCACCATCGGATCGCTACTTACCTGCAAAACGATACCTTTTTCCACCGCCGTGGTGAAACCTTCCCTGGATACTTCGATTGTGTACGGTCCGAGCGGAAGAGCGGCTAGCACGTAGCTGCCGTCCGCCTCAGTGATAGCGGTTCTCGATACAGCGGTGTCGGTTTGTGTTGCCTTCACGTTGGCATCTGGAACCGCAGCACCGCTGGAGTCCTGAACTGTTCCGTGAATCTGTGCCGTGGCTTGCCCCCAAGTTGCTACGCTGCCCGCGAGAATCAAAGCCAAAACTGCCGTGAACTTGCTCAAACTGGTTGCGAAACTAACGACCAAACGAACCCACTCGGACCGACCGTTCGACATAACTCACCCCCGTCTTGTCTTTCTGTCTGGCCGCAGGGCAAGTGCGGATTTGGAACCCGGCGCGGACGCGCCCTAAGAAGCTCACGTCCTGCTACCTCCCAAGATTCCGCAATCCACAGCCTACCGAGCAAGCCGATGTGGTTCGTATATGAACGTGTTCATATATATTGTCAAGCGAAAAATAATGTGCTATTGAAAAATGATGCGCTATCTGAAGCCTTTCGCCCGCAGCGGCTTTTCATGCGTTTGAAGCTCGTCACCAAGGAAAGACACTTTTGCGTGGCGAAATCCTTCCAGTCTTGACAATATGAACGCGTTCGTTTATGAATCTACAACTGCTACATGGAGGCGCTGGCGATTTTGATGCGATCACACATTCGAGCTTTGGTGCTGGCCGGAGTTTGCGTTGCTG
>DATNIO010000235.1:0-10052 GCA_035604385.1 Verrucomicrobiia bacterium
GGAGTCATCCTCGCGATTGAGCTTCTTCTCTTTGAATTTCGCGGGCGCTCCTTCGTTCCCCTTGTGATTGCGACCACGCTGGCGACGAGCGTTCGCCAGTTGTTAATGGGGAATGGTTCGATGTTCCATGTTCTGCCGATGGATTTCGGGATTCCTCGCGCACTTCCGTTTTACCTTGTCCTCGGGGTCTTGTGCGGCGGCGCCGCCATTGTTTTTACAAAGGCGCTTTATTTCATCGAGGATGGATTCGACCGCCTTCCGATTTCCGAACTCTGGCATCCCGCGATCGGCGCGCTTGCCCTGGGCATCATTGGATTTTTCGTGCCCCGGGTGCTGGGTGTGGGATACGACACGCTTGGCGACATTCTGAACAACAGCCTCGCTCGGAAACTCCTGATTCTCGTCGCGCTTTGCAAAGCGGTTGCGTTGCTGCTCTCACTAGGCTCCGGCACGTCGGGAGGATTGCTTGCGCCGATGTTCATGTCTTCCGCGGCGATGGGCGGCGTGTTTGCGGTGGTCGTGAACGATATTTTTCCGAGCGCGCATTTGTCCCCCGGCGCATGCGCCCTGGTCGCGATGGGGGCGGTCTTCGGAGCGGCTTCGCGCGCCACGTTTACGTTCATCGTGTTCGCATTCGAGATTGTTCGCGACTACAACGCGGTGCTTCCGCTGATGCTCGTTTCCGTGATTGCCTACGCCATTGCCCTGCGCTACCTGCCGAACTCGATCATGACGGAAAAGCTGGCGCGCCGCGGGCTGCACACGAATCAGGACTACGAAAGTAATGCGCTCAAACAGCTCAAGGTTGAGGAAGTCATGGCCCGCGACGTTGCTACGGTCGTCCCGGAGGAGAGTGTTCGCGTCGCGGCGGATCGATTTGCAAACAGAGACCTGAAAACTTCGCGTCATCACGCGCTGCCCATCGTGGATTCCGCCGGGAGTTTGCAAGGGCTCGTGACGCAAGGCGATTTGCTACGCGCGCTTCAGGCAGACCCGTCCGGCGATATGAGCGTGCTCGAGGCCGGCACGCGCTCGCTTGTGGTTGCGTATTCCGACGAGCGCGTCTTCGACGCCGTAACGAAAATGCTCGAGAATAATATCGGACGCTTGCCGGTAGTCGACCGCAATGACCCTCGGAAACTGGTGGGTTACATCAATCGCGCCAACGTGATGGGGTCGTGGCGCGGCCATTTGCACGAGGAATCGGTCCGCGACCACGGCTGGTTGCGAAACCTGGCGTCGACTCCTGAGAGCGGAGGCAGGAGCGGCGGAATTACAATTGGCAGGATTGTGGCCCTGACGGACGATGAAATCCACCTCACGCGGAATTCACATGCGAGCGCCCCTGCCGAAGGGTTTGCGCTGAGCGCGCCCGCGCGGGGAGTATTTCTGGGGGATGAAGTCCGAGTGAGCTACCGGAATGAGAACGGCCGCAAAATCGCCCTGCGAATCGAAGAGCTATCCAGCAGGCAGTAGAAGTGAGTGGCGCAGGCTTCAGCCTGCGGGGTTTGGGCCTTGCAAGCACTAACCCCCGCAGGCTGAAGCCCCCGCCACTAACCGCACCCTAAAATCCTCCGACGCTACCGCCGCCCATCCCGCCGCCCGAAAATCCGCCACCGCCGAAACCCGAACCGCCGCTGCTTCGCGGAGCCGAAGCCATCACCGAACTCGCGCGCATGGTCATGTTGTCCAGGCTATTGACGAACATGATTGGATAAAAGCCGCCGTTGTAGTAGCCGCCCTGATACCAGGAGGGCGGTTGCGAATAGATATTCTGGAATGCGCCGACCCATTTCTTTTCCACGCCCAGCGCCATCGCGAATGGGAGAAATTTCTCAAAAGTTTCCGGAGTCTGGCCGACCCGTTCCAGGCGGCCGGCTTCGACGTGAGAGAGAAAATCCTCGAAGCCCAATACGCCCGCAAGGGCCTTTGCCCCATCGGCCGTGCGCGCCGGCATGAACCATCCAAATCCGGCGATGATGCCGGCCGAAAGAATCGCGGCGATGAGAAACGGGGCCGGCGTCATTCCCATTTTTTGCGACATCGCGATGCCCAGGAAAAAGAGCAGTACTCCCGAGACGATGCCTCCGGCGACGAATCCGCTGCGCACGTAATCGGGCCGGTGCTGGAAATAGCCGTGGTCCATCAACTCATCGAAAATGTTGTTCTTGATGCCGGGGAGATTCTTATAAAACTGATTTTGCAGGGTGGAAAGCTCCACTTCCGTTTGCGCGCCATTGGAGAAGATTCCCGCGAGCAGCGCCAATTCGTGCGCCTTCAGGCCGGTCCATTCCTGGAGCCCCTTTTTCAAATGGAAGACGTATTCCTTGTTGTGGAGCAGGCCCATGATTCCCGACTTTTCTTTTTCTTCGATGACGATGTACCCGCGCACGGCGAGGTCCACGATCGTGGCCGTGATGTCGCGCATTGCCGCATCCTCATCCACCAGCGTGCCGGCTTCCGCGGGACTCATTCCCTCCGGAGGCGCGTACTGGACGGCGATCGGACCGACGCGCGGGTCGCGCCCGCGCGAGGACCACAGCCAGAACATGAACAGGAATACGGGTATGGGGAGGAATATAGGCCAGTTGCTGACGAGGAATTGGCCGATCAGATCGCTCGTCCCAGGCTCTTTCACGAAGCCTTTATCCCAGCCGACGACAATCGTCAGCCCTTCGTGAAACGAGAGCGGCCGCGTCATGTATACTCCCACGGTGCTATCCGACGCCGTGACCTCGGCATCCTGCCCCCGCGAGCGGTACGATCCGGTGAATTCGTTTGTCCGGACGCCGGTCACGCCCTGCGGCAACAGGATTTGCGCGCTGGCGTTGTCAATGGGAACTTCGGACTCGTCCCCGGTCACATTCCAGTACAGTTCATCGTGATCCTCATAAAATTTCAAGCCGTTGCGAACCAAGTAGTGCAGGTGAATGGTTCTCACCACGTCGGTCGCCTCATCGACGTAGATTTTCCATTTCAGGTAATGGCCTTCGCGTGAGGAATCGACTTTCAATGTCTGTCCTGCATCATCGGTAGCGCCCTCGAATTTCACGAAGAGCGAATAGTTAAATCCCTGTGGCGTTACATATTCGACTGGGATCGCGCGATTCAGTCCATGCCACACGCCGATGAATTCGGCTTCGATGGTTTCGGTCACATCGAGCGAGGAATCCGGCTCAACGATAATTTCCGCGGAAAATTTCTCGATTTTGAGCGTCCGCGCAGAAGCGGATGCGGCGAGCGCCACCGCGAGCAGCGCCAGTACGGTTGCGCGCAGGAATAGATTGCGCAACGCGCCCTGCTGATAATTGCCGATTCGCTTCATAGGGCCGGGCTTCAAGGTCTGTATGACGGTTTGGGGCTTCGTCGTGTAGCGCTCGCCTTCAGGCGAGCATCCGCTCGAATTCAAGCTGCCCGCCGGAAGGCGGCCGCTACAAAATCCTCCAACATCCTGGCCGCGATTCCGTCTCGTCGTGGAAACCATCGCGCCTAAGCGCCCGTCGCGCCGAAGCTGACCTTCGGCACTTCGCGTTCGGCCGGAGCGCTGATCTGGAAGAATTCCCGCTCCTTGAAATTCCCCATCCCGGCGACGATGTTGGAAGGGAACTGCTCGATCATCGTGTTGAAATCGCGGACCACGGCGTTGTAGTAACGCCGCGCGTTCTGAAGCGTGTCTTCAATCTGATTGAGCGTGCCTTGCAACTGCGTGAAGCTCTCGACCGCGCGCAATTGGGGATAGGCTTCGGCCAGCGCGAAGACTTGCCGCAGCGCGCCGGTCAGCAGGCCTTCGGCCTCTCCCTTGGCCGCGGGGCCTTGCGCCGACATCGCTTGGTTCCTCGCCGCCACAACGCCTTCGAGTGTCCCCTTTTCGTGTGCGGCGTAGCCCTTCACCGTCTCCACAATGTTGGGGATCAGGTCATATCGCCGCTTGAGTTGCACGTCGATGTCCGACCACGCGTTGTCGCAGGTCACCTTCAGCCGCACCAAGCCGTTGTAGGCGTACATGAGGTACATCACCACAGCCACCACAAAGACAATGAGGCCAATCAGCATGGAACATCCTTTCTCGATCGGAGGAAGCGTACCGACCCGGCGCCTGAGTTCACTATAGGAGAGGTCCTGGGAACAGTAAAGGTTTGCGTATCTTCCATGTGCACAATGCGCTCTCCGCCCGCTGGAACTCGAAGCAAAGGCACGTCTTCCTAAACAAGAGCGTTATGACTTTTCTGTTAGCGGGCCGTTTGCTGATTCCCATTTGCTGATTCCCGTTGACAAGAGTACGGACTCGCAAGAGACTGAGTTCCCTCTCTCCAGGGTCTCACGTGTGTCTCGAGGCGCTGGCAATGAGAAAAATTCTTTTCGCAACACCCTTCGTAGCACTCCTTCCCTTATTTCTTGGCGCACCCCTCCGGTCGCAGGTGGAGATCCAGAATTTAAGAGTGCGAGTCATCCTGGTGGACAAGGACTTAAATCAAAAGCCTGTTCCACACCTCGCTGTTCTGCTTGTCGCGGATTCAAGCGATCCCGGAAATTCACACGAAGGAAAAACCGATTTTGAGGGCAAAGCCGAGTTCCATGCGCCGCCTGGAAAATACCGGTTGACCACTCCGCAGGGCGTGGATTTCCAAGGCCGCCATTATGCCTGGGAGTTGGAAATTGAGACGCGCGATGGGCTTAATTCCGTGGACCTGAGCAACGATAACGCTCGAGTCTCGGACCTGCCGGCAGTGGAACCGGCGCACAAGGCGGATGACCTGACCGCAATGTTTCAGAAGTATCAAAAGTCGGTCGTGACCGTCTGGAGCGAAATCGGCTCGGGCACGGGTTTCATTGTCGATTCCGCCGGCCTGGTCATGACCAACCAGCACGTGATCGGCCCATCGGAATTGATCTCCGTTCAATTTGACGCCAAACGAAAGGTCGCGGCGAAAGTCCTGGCATTTGACGCGGAGCGAGACGTGGCCGTCCTCTACGCCGATCTCAGCGCCTTCCCCGGCGCCGTGGCCGCGCCCATCGCCAGGATGCAAGCAGGCCGGGGAATTGCCGTGGAGGGCGAGAGAGTGTTTACGATTGGCAGCCCTTTAGGCCTGAAGAAGATCATTACAACCGCCATCGTAAGCAAGGTCGAGGAGCGCGCCATTATTTCCGACGTGAACATCATCAATCACGGCAATTCTGGCGGCCCGTTATTCAACTCGCTCGGCGAGGTCATCGGAATCACGACTTTTTCGGTGCCCGGTGGAGACGGACCCGGGCTTACCGGGATTGTCCGGATCGACCAGACCTCGCCAACCTTGGAACAAGCCCGAAGAAAAATGCGGGACATTTCTCTGCCCAGCGCGAGATTGTTGCCCGTCGAACCCACCGATCCTTATCCGCTGGGTTCCTTCAAGGAAGCCATCCGGTCAGGCAAATTCGATAAAAAACCGTATTTTTTCACAGTGGGCGGTTTTGAAGTGGAACTTAGAACCCCGGTTCTCGATTACGAACTCCGAGAGGAAGTGGGGATTAAGGCCGCCGAGGAAAAAGACAAAAGAACAAAACAACGGAAAGATTCCGTTCAGAATACGTTCGATCCGCTGGAAGATTTGCGTGACTGGAATGAGTACGTCGGCGTCAAGAAGCCGGTTCTTCTCGTGCGGGCTGAACCCCAACTACGCGAGACATTCCTGTCAGGATTGGGCCGCGAGTTAACTCCGGCGATCGTGATGTACGCAGGCGGAACTCGTATGAAATTCAGGGCCGACTTTTACAGGATGAAGCTTCTCTGCGGCGCGAAGGAAGTCGAGCCAATCCAACCCGGTAAGGCCGCCACCGTCGTCAACGCCCACAACGCCTTTTTGAATGTTACCGATGCAACCTACGTCGGAATTTATTCCTACCCGCCGGACGCGATCTCACCCTCCTGCGGCAAGGTCACTCTTCAACTATTCTCGGAAAAGGACCCCGACAAATCGGAATCAAAAGATTTGGACCAGAAGTCGATCGCTCGCATTTGGAATGATTTTCGGCCTTACCTTGCCGCTCATGGCAATGCCGGGAACTTGCAGTAGTTTCCAGTAGCACAGGCTTCAGCCTGTGGGGTTTGGTCCTTGCAAGGACTAACCCCCACAGGCTGAAGCCTGTGCCACTCCTACCCTTTTCACTGGCAAGGAAATACCATTTGGGTTACTCTTGCGCCCACTGGAAGCTGTCACTTTCGGTGACATATGCACTTCAAGAACTTCAGCGCTGCGGTGTTTGGCATCGACGCCTACCTCATGGAGGTGGAGGTGGACGTCGGCTCGGGGAAGCCCGGCGATTTTAATATCGTCGGCCTGCCCGACATCGCCGTGAAGGAGAGCCGCGAACGCATCAAGGCCGCGCTGAAAAATTGCGGACACGATTTTCCGTTCCAGAGCGTCACGGTCAATCTCGCGCCCGCCGACATTCGCAAGGAAGGCTCGGCCTTCGATCTCCCGATGGCGCTTTCGATCCTGGGTTGCGAGGGCGCGTTCTTCGGCAAGCGGCTCGATCAATACATTTTTCTCGGCGAGCTTTCACTCGACGGGCAGGTGCGCTCGGTGCGCGGGTCCCTTTCGGCCGCGCTCGCGGCGCGTGAGCACAAGATCAAGTCCGTGGTCGTCCCGGAAGCGAATGCGCGCGAGGCCGCGGTCGTCGAGGGGATTGACGTGTTCGCCGTGCGCAATCTGCCGCAAGCCGTGGACCTCGTCAACGTGCCGGAATCGTTCACGCCGGTGCGCGTGGACGCGGGCACGATGCTGGCCGATGCCGCGCAATATGCCGTCGATATGCGCGACGTCCGCGGACAGCAGGCCGCCAAGCGCGCGCTCGAAGTCGCCTGCGCCGGCGGGCACAACATTATTTTCATCGGGCCGCCCGGCGCGGGGAAAACGATGCTGGCCAAGCGCATCCCCACGATCCTTCCGCCCATGTCGCTCGAGGAAGCCATCGAAACCACGCGCATCCACAGCGTCGCAGGATTGCTCGACGACGCGCGCGGGCTCGTCGGCACGCGGCCGTTTCGCGCGCCGCACCACACCATCAGCGACGCGGGCCTGATCGGCGGAGGCGCGATTCCGCGGCCGGGCGAAGTTTCGCTGGGTCACCACGGCGTGCTCTTTCTCGACGAATTGCCGGAGTTCGAGCGCAACGTCCTCGAAGTGATGCGCCAGCCGCTCGAAGACGGCGCGGTCACCATTTCTCGCGCCGCGACTTCGGTGACCTTTCCTGCGCGGTTCATGCTCGCGGCGGCGATGAATCCCTGCCCGTGCGGATTTTTCGGCGATCCGACGCGCCAGTGCCATTGCTCGCCGCCGCAAATTCAGCGCTACGTCTCCAAAATTTCCGGCCCGCTGATCGACCGCATCGACATTCACATCGAGGTCCCCGCCGTGAAATACAAGGAATTGCGCGGCAATGGAACGACCGAGGATTCCGCCGCGGTCCGCGAACGCGTGTTGCGCGCCCGCGAGCGACAGTCTAAACGCTACGCGGGCGAGCGAAAAGTTTTCTCGAACGCGCAGATGCCCCCGAAGCTGATCCGGAAATTCTGCGCCATCACGGAAGAAGGCGAAAAAATGCTGGAAAGCGCGATCGGCCGCCTCGGCCTCTCCGCGCGCGCCCACGACCGCATCCTCAAAGTCGCGCGCACGATCGCCGATCTGGACGCCTCGGAAAATCTGGAGACGCGTCATCTCGGCGAGGCCATCCAATACCGCACCCTCGACCGCACCTATTGGGCGTAGCAACCCATGACAAGTGGCGCAGGCTTCAGCCTGCGGGTTTTGGATTCTGCCGCTTGGAATCCCCCTACGCAGAAGAAAAACGCCAAGAAGGGGTTCTGACTAATGGCGATGGGCGATCGGCCATCCCTGTTGTTCAGGTGGAAAACATCATTTGACATATCGTACTGCGATATAAATAATAGAGACAGGTCAAGCGACCTCCGACACGCTTGGCTCGTTTTGGGCATAAGGGAAGGGAGGTGGTAGTCCCCACGTCTCCCTTTCCTTTCTCCTGATGACCCTCGCCGTTTACCGAAGGCGCCGAGTCACTCTCATTGGAAATAGTTACTTGTGACGGATATCTTCCGGGGCGCGCTGGCGATCGAGCGGCACAATCTGAAGCTGCCACTCGACCGGCACGGTGTTCGGCAAGAAACAAATCTTGCTGTCGCACGCCTGGTATTCGAGGTTTCCCTTGACCGTAACCTTTTTTCCATCCGCTCCCAGGGCGCCGCTGAATTCGGCCATGGAATTTACTTTCAACTCCTGGCGGATACGGAATGAGCCCTCGAATACGGGCACGCGTTCCTTGATGGCAGGCAGGTACAGAATCTTGGCGGAGGGATAGCTAGCTTGTCGCAACTCGAAATCGGGAAGGGGATCGATCGAAAGCTTGACCGTCTTGTATCCCTTTGTTCCCGGCGCATAAACGTGCACGTCCGGCGGGAGGCGCACTTCCGCCGTCAGCGTCACGAGATTGCCCGGAACGGCGACGCGATCCGACTGCCCCACGCTGAGTTGCAAGTGCGGGGCTTCGACGGTACCCGTAACTTCTTCGCCCAATTCCGGGAAGAGCTTCGAGAGCACTGTATTTCCAGTCAGCCGCTCGCGGTACTTCGCCTCGAAAAATTTCTCTCGAATCATGCCTTCCGTATCGATGAAAAAATATCCCGGCCGCGCCATCCCCGCGTTTGGTCCTATCGCCTCCGAATTCAGAACTTTATACATCCCAATGATTTTTGAATCCGGATCGGAAAGAAGAGGGAAGTCGATCTTGCGCCGGTCGGAGAAATATTTCAGGATCTCCACGCTGTCGTAGCTGATCCCCGCGAGCTTGATCCCTTGCTTCTCGAAGCGTTCCTTGGCCGCCTGCAACTGGATCAGCTGGCCTTTGCAATAAGGGCACCAATCGGCGGAGCGGTAAAACAAAAGTACGGTGCCTTTCGATCCTCGGAGCGTTTCTAGAGTCTGCGTTTTGCCAAATTGGTCGCGCGCGGAAAATGCCGGAGCCTTCTGTCCTGCGCGGAGTCCGACTTCGGAAAACATCTGGAGAGAAGCAACGTGTATCGCGCTCCCTTCCAATGTGCCTTGAATTGTGACGCTGTCCCCTAAATGTCCTTTCGCCTGATCTTGCGGGTCGAGTGCGTAGACCTGCCGGATCGTATCGTCATACAGCGCCAGGGCTGCGCCGGGCGTTTCGGCGGTACATTTCGCCGCCTCAGCGAAGGCTTCGTCGGGGCTACACGAACCGTTGACGATGACGCCAGACCACGACCCTGACTTTGTGTTCTCGGATTGACCGGCCAAAGTGAAAACAGCGGCAAGAAGGATTGCAATCGCGCCCGCCCATGCATGCTTGTTCATCATCGAATCATCTCCGACATGTAAGCTTACCCCGAAACTCGGACCGCCAGGGGTTTCATTGAGGTTCAGAATACGCTCGCTCGGCCCCGGCTGGCAAGCGCTCGTGGCGATTTCCAGTTATAATTAAAAGATATGCTTTCGCTTAATAATGTCACTATGCGCTACGCCGCCAGGGTCCTGTTCGAGGACGTCACCTGCTCGTTCCTCGAAGGCCGCCGCTATGCCATCACCGGCCCAAACGGCGCGGGGAAGACCACCTTGATGAAGATTTTGGAAGGAGACATCGAACCGACAAAAGGTTCGGTCTCGCGGCCAAAGAAGCTGGGTATCTTGCGCCAGGACCAGTTTGCCTTCGACGAATTTCGCGTCATCGACACCGTCATCATGGGCAACTCCCCGTTGTGGAAGGCTCTCCAGGAACGGGATGTGCTATACGCCAAACCTCACGAGCAGTTGACGGACAAGGACGGCATGCGCCTCGGCGAACTCGAAGGAATTGTCGGCGACGAAGGCGGGTACACTGCGGAGGCCGACGCCGCTATCCTGCTCGACGGCCTCGGCGTCGAATCCACCCTGCACGAGCGCAAGATGAGCGAACTCCAGGGCGGCCAAAAAGTCCGCGTTCTACTCGCCCAAGCCCTGTTCGGCAATCCGGCCGCGCTGCTGCTCGACGAGCCGACC
>DATNIO010000236.1:0-13351 GCA_035604385.1 Verrucomicrobiia bacterium
ACAAGAAGTGGGAATAGCACTCGTCCGTCATCACCCAGATATTTTTCGCGCGGCACACTTCGTAGATTTTCACGAATTCGTCGTTCGGAACGACCGCTCCGCTCGGATTGCTCGGCGAATTCACGATCAGCAGCTTCGTTCGCGGCGTAATCGCGCGAGATACCATCTCGGCGCGCAGCCGAAAGCCGTCGGACGGATCGGTCATCACCGGCACCGGCGTCGCGCCTGTGTACAGGACCTGCTCCGGATAGGTAACCCAGTACGGCGCGGGGATCAGAACTTCGTCGCCTTTTTCCAGCAGCGAGCAGAACGCATTAAACAGGGCGTGCTTGCCGCCGACCGTCACAACGCATTCCGGCACCGTATAGGACGAGCCGAATTGCGCCGCGTGCCATTTGCAAATCGCTTCGCGCAGCGGAGTGATCCCGGGCGTCGGCGTGTATTTCGTGCGTCCTTCCTGCAACGCGCGAATCGCCGCGCGCTGGATGTGCTCCGGCGTCGGAAAATCCGGCTCGCCGGGGCCGAAGTCGGCCAGGTCCACGCCCTGGGCTTTGAGTTTTTCGGCCGCCGCCATTACAGCGGAGGTAGGCGAGATGGCAATGCGGTTAACGCGAGCAGCGAGTTGCACGGGATGACTCTCCTTTTGACCCACTTCAATATCGAGTCTGCATCGAGTCCTCTTTGGAGGGCCGGGCTTTAGCCCGGCCGTAACGGGCCATTCTAAAAACGGCTTCAGACGCTGAAGCTACAGAACTTTAGCGCGCAGGCGCTCTTCCACGAGCGGCGGCACGAGGCCTGTAATCGGCCCGCCAAGCTGCGCAATTTCGCGGACCAGCCGCGAACTGAGATAGCTATAAGCCACCGCCGGCATCATAAAAACCGTTTCGACATTCGGATTGAGCTTGCGATTCATCATGGCCATCTGCAATTCGTACTCGTAATCCGAAACCGCGCGGATGCCGCGCAAGAGCACATTGGCCTGGCGCAGCCGCGCGTAGTCCACGAGCAGCCCGCTGAACACATCGATTTCGACGTTGGGCCACGGCCGCGTGACTTCGCGCAGCATTTCTACCCGCTCGTCGATCGTGAACAGCGGCTCCTTGTCCAGGTTGCGCAGGATGCTGACCACCAGCCGGTCAAATATCTTGGCCCCGCGCTCGATCAAATCAAGGTGCCCGTTAGTCACCGGATCAAACGTTCCCGGATAAATGGCCAGGATATTTTTCATGGTTTCGTTCGCATGCGTCCGTTCGGTTCCAAACTATTGTAGCGAAAATTGGCGCGGATTACGCGAGGGAATTGACGGGAGTGAATTTCCTTGCCGGGCCTTTTTTGGGGAAGAATACTCAATAAGAAAACGGGCGAGGGGCCGCATTCCGAGAAGACGATTTCTAGGGGCCCGGTACCTTATCCCCAAGCTAATCCTTACTGTTTAGTGGAATTATCTGATTTGGAGCCGCCCGACGAGCCGACGGCGTACTTCGGCGTCACGCCCTCTTTGATGGTAACGAACGTCTTGCCATCGGGGAGCACGACCAGCGTGATTCGCCCGAACGGGTTGCCATTCTTGACCGGCATCAGGGAGACGGTAACTTCATCCCCAGGCTTGAAGGACGTCTTTCCCCAACCAAGACTGACCATTTCGGCGGGATTTTGAGTCTCTCCAATCCAATGCACCAGCTGACCGCTTTCATTCTTTACGTCAAATTGAAGGAGGCAATGAGGATTGGACCAGTCCCATTCCGTGACGGTACCCTTCATCGAGAGTGTTTTGTTCGCGTCCAGCGTCGCATTTCCATGGTGCGCGAACAGCGGCGATGACGCGCCCAGCAGGCCAGCCGCTACGGCGATCACCCCAATCGTCTTTCTCATCACAATTGCCTCCAATTCAAAATTTTTTTGTCCAGAACCAACACGACAATCACTTCCAAGTCGCAGACAAGCGACCCTCCCAGACGATTAGGCCACGCCAGCTCAACCTATTGAACGTGTGGTTTGTCGGTTCCCACACCCGCAGGGGCGCCGAATAATTTATTGTATTTCTCCATCTCAGACAGAGAGCAATACATCTCCGTTACTTCAAAGTGGGGGTCCTTCAACCGAAACGCGAATTTGTTCATGGCCAGCCAGGGCTTCGTATACATCTTCGGGTCGTCAATGGTCACCGTCAGTTCCATGCGATCATGGTTCACCCGGTGGAAGCGCTCCTCCACGCGGAGTTGGTCGCTGATCGGGCGGCCAGTTCCATCCAGCCAAACTTTGTCCTCCGGCATCATTCCGACCGTCTGGACCACGAGCGTGGTGTCGTCCACCCATTTGCCAACCGAGTAGCCGTAAAAGCGCGGCTCTCGAACTTCCTTTCCCACGAGCACGCCTCCATCCACCAATTTGGGGACCTCTCGCCCATCCGTCCAGATTACCCGCCAGGCCTCCCCATATTCATACAAGACGGCCACTTTGTACCGGTCCTGCATGATCTGAGTCTCTCTCAGATTGTAGAAATCGGCTCGAGGGAATCCCAGCGGTTCGCACGTATCCCGCGGATCGTTGTAGGAAGTAGCAAGAACTTCATTGGCCCCAATGAGCGGTTTATGCGACTCGTAGGTTTTCAATCCGTAGGGTGTATACGGCAGCTGATGCTCCGGCTTCCCGTCATTTGGCATGGCACTTACGCCGAGAGCCTGGATTCCATCGCCCGGCCCTCCGAGCGGCTCCCAGGTTCCGGAAATGTCATGAAGTGGAGCGGGGGCTGCGGTTGCTTTCTGATCCTTGGCCGCCCCGGACTGCTGAGGCCGAGCGTTCTGGGCAAACACCAGCGGGGAGAGAGTAAGCGCTGCAGCTAGCACAATCACCGAAACCCTGAAGCGATTTAGCATTTTCAAAGCTCTCGCCGACACCATCAATTGGAAGTTCCGATTCAGACCTGCAGTTCGGATAAGATATGCTTTTTGTGCGCTGGACACAACGAATTTGCCGCCAGTGAGTGCGCTCAAAAGGACAGGCGAACTTCCGATAAACGGTCTCGCCGAAAAGTGGATAGGATTGCGCAATGGAATTGAAAGGAGCCAAATTCATACCTGGGTTTTTGCGGAAGGGTGCGCAACAAGAAAACAGGCAACGGGCCACACTCCATGAAGACTACATCACCGGACTTGGCCTCTTTTAGACTAACCCACGCTCACTGCTTAGGGTAATTTCCCGATTTGGTGGCGCCCGGCGAGCCGGAGGAATCCGCATTGATCGTTCCTCCACTGGCGTTTAACGTCTTGCCGTTGGCGAGCACGACCTGTTTGATTCGCCCGTACGGCAGGCCATTTTTGGTCGGCATCAAAGTGACGGTAACTTCATCCCCAGGTTTGAAAGATGCCTTCCCAAAACCTGCGTAGACCATGTTTGCGGGATTTTGAGTCTCTGCAATCCAATGCACCGACTGGCCGCTTTCACTCTTTACGTCAAATTGAAGGAGGCAATGAGGGTTGGACCAGTCCCATTCCGTGACGCTACCCTTCAGCGTGAGCGTTTTGTTCGTGTCAAACACCGCGGTCCCGTGGTGCGCCAACAGGGGCATGGACACACTCAGGAGGCCGGCCGCCAAGGCAAATACTGAAATAGCCCTCATTCTCATTGTAATTGCCTCCATTCAAGAAATATCTGACCTAGAGCCCCCACTACCAAAAAGTCGCGGCAGATGAACACGCCCGGACACTGGAACGCACCAGCGCCAACTATCGGCCCGGCGTATCGCCGCCCGGCGGACTCGCCGGTGCACTCGTGGGATTAGCGAATAATTTATCGTATTTCTCCATCTCGGACAGAGAGCAGTACACCTCCATCACATCATGGTGAGGATCCGCCAACCGCATCGGAAACTTGTTCATCGCGATCCAGGGTTTGGTGTACATCTTCGGGTCGTCAATGGTTACCGTCAGTTCCAACCGGTCGTGGTTCACGCGATGGAAGCGCTCTTCCACGCGCGCGGCGTCGCTGATTGGACGCCCCGTAAGATCCAGCCAGACTCTGTCTTCCGGCATCATCCCGACCGTCTGGACGACGAGGGTGGTATCGTCCACCCATTTGCCCACCGAGTAGCCATAAAAGCGTTGCTCTCGAACTTCTTTCCCCACCAGCACGGCTCCATCCACTAATTTGGGGAGAGCTCGCCCATCCGTCCAGATCACGCGCCACGCCTCCCCATATTGATAGAGGATCGCCACTTTGTACTCGTTCTGAAAGATCTGAGTATCTCTCAGATAATAAAGGTCCGTTCGGGGGAACCCCAGCGGCTCGCACTTATCCCGCGGATCGTTATAATCCTTCGGAAGAACCTCATCAACCCCAATGGTCGCTTTGTGCGACTTGTAAGTTTGCAGTCCGAGTGGAGTATACGGCAGTTGATGCTCTGGCTTCCCGTCGTTGGGCATGGCCTTTGCGCCGTAAGGCTGGATTCCATCGTTCGGTCCATTGGCCGGCGTCCAGGTACCAGAAATGTCATGAGGTGGAGCGGGCTCTGCCGTTGCTTTCCGATCCTTGGCCGCCCCTGACTGCTGAGGCCGCGCGTTTTGGGTAAACGCGAGTTGGGAGAAAGTCAGTGCCACTATTAGAACAATCACCAGGGCAATGAAGCGATTTAGCATTTTCGAAACGTCCCACCTAGACTTCAACCGGAGCTTCCGATTTAGACTTGCAGTGCGGACAGGATACGCTTCTTCAACCACCGGCACAATGAATTTACTAGCTCAGTAAACCCTCGCGGAGATTGCAAAGTTCCGAAAGCCAAGTCCCGAGAAAGGGGACTGCGGAAAGTGGCGCCACTCTCGAAAATCAAGAGGTGCGGGCTTCTGATTTGATAGGATACAATCGCATTCGTGCACCGGATGCGAGGAGCAATGAAAACCATTCGTCCCGGTTGGATCGTCGCCTTACTCCTTTCCTCGCAGCTTGGCGCCTTCGCTCAGGCTGCCCCTCAGAAGGCCCACGCGAAAAAGGCATCTGCAACCGCGCCATCGTTCGCGTTCGAGCCGCTGGACAACTGGAAAGCCGCTGTCCTCGCCGGCGATAAAGCAGCCCTCACGTCCTATTACACAACGTCTCCCCCAGCGAGGACAAAGACGCCAAAAGCCGAGACGCTCGATCCCTCCGAGGAGCCTATGTTCTGGTCCTCTCTCAAGCCGGCGGGACTGGACCGGCTCAACGTCATGGTACTCGAGGCGAAAACGCTGCAGCCGGGCGTGATGTCGCTCGTCTTGCGAATCGAAGCGGACATCAAGACCAGCGCGGGAGAAAATTCCTCCATTATTTCTGCCTCTCAAGTCTGGGTGCAAAAGCTGGGCGATTGGAAAATCATTGCGACGCAGCGCGGCGATCTCGTCGCGAAGCAGCTCCGGCGCTTGCCCGAACCGGCCAAGCCGAATATACAGCTCTATCCGCCGCCGGAAGAGGCGCAAGCCGAAATTTCCTCGGCGCTAGCCGCGGCTGCCAAGGACCACAAGCGCGTCCTCCTGGTGTTCGGCGGAAACTGGTGCTACGACTGCCACGTCCTGGACGCAACGTTTCGCTCGAAAGCCTTTGCCCCGCTCGTGAACGCGAACTACCACGTCCTCCACATCAATGTCGGCAATTACGATGTGAACCTCGACCTCGCCAAAAAATACGAAATCCCGCTCGAAAAAGGCGTTCCCAGCCTGGCCATTCTCGATCCGGACGGCACTCTGGTCGTCAGCCAGAAAAAGGGAGAATTTGAATCCACCGTCAGAATCGGCCCGGAAGACGTAGTCGAGTTCCTGAAAAAGTGGAAGCCGCAGCGAGGAAGCTAGGCGCCGCGAAGTTTTTCACCAGTCACCAGTCACCTCTCTTAACTGCCCGCTTAAAAATCGTGAACGCGCTGGAACGGAATTGGCGTATACTCCGCGAATAGCCGGGCCCAAACACACGTTTTGAACGTCTCTTGTCGCACATGCGGGCTGGAACGGCATCGATCGAAGGCCCACCGCTCACGCACGGTGAAAGAAATAACAAGGAGATCGGGAATGACATCCATCGAGACGCGATCGAAATTCACGGTCCTATTCGCGGCAGTATTGCTCTTCTTCTGCGGCCAGTTTGCCAGGGCGGCGGAAAATAATTCCACCGTCGAAGGCGTCGTGCAGGACGCATCCGGGAAACCTGTCGCCGGCGCGTTTGTAAAGTTGAAGAATAACGACCGCCATCTCGAATTCATGGTCATCAGCCAAGCGCAAGGGCGCTACACCGTGAGCAATCTGCCCGCCGGCAAATACGTGATCCAAGGCGTCGGCGGAGGCTATCAGAGCAACGTTTCCGCGCCGGTGGACGTAGCGGAAGGCAAGACCGCGAAGCAAGATTTGTCGCTGACCGCCAAGCAAGCGCCCATGCTCCCGCGCGCTTGGCCGATGAAGACTCCCGAAGCGCTGATGGTCACGGTCTCGAAAGATTTGCCGGACGGCGATGGCAAGAAACTTGTCGCCGCGCGCTGCACGACCTGCCACAACACCGAGCGATTCGTCGGCTTCCATATGCCGCGCGAGGACTGGGCGTTCACCATCCGCAGAATGCGCGCTCGCATGCGTACCGCAAAAATCCGTGATCTGACCCCGGATGAAGCCAAGCTCGCCATCGATTATCTCACTGCCAACTTCTCGCCACTACGCCAGGTGGACCTCAACGACCGCCTGCCCCGGACCCTGCTCGAAGGAAAAGCGCTGCACTACAGGGCCGTCCAATACGACATCGTAGACACCATGCTTGGCTCGGAGCCTCATGACGTCGCCGTCGATCCGCACGGCAACGGATGGGTCAGCCAGCGGGCGGGCAAGCTGGGCAAGCTGGACCCCAAAACGCTCGAATACACCGAAGTTTCCATTCCAGCAGGCGTAGCAGCAGACGACGGCCAATTGCTGGGCAACCTCCAGATCGACGCCAAGGGACAGTTGTGGGTCCCGGATGGATCGAACTATCGCTGGCTCGACTATGACGTCAACTCCGGTAAATTCACGGCCTACGATTGGCCTAAAGACAATCGTGCCGACGCGGGCGGCAACTCGATGCTGATTCACCCGAACGGCTCCATCTGGGAGACAAGTGGAAACCAGGTGCGCATGCTTAATACTTCCACAAAGGAATTCAAGTATTTCGACCCGCCATCCTACGTCGCCACGCAGGTGCCGACCGGGGCATACGGCATCACCGTCGCCGGCGACGGCTCCGTGTGGTGGGCCGAAGATACTGCTGACCGCATGTCCAGAATCGACCCTGCCACCGGCAAGGTCGAGGAGTACAAGATCCCCTTCGACGGCGTCGCCTACCCGCGCCGCATGAGCCATGACGCGCGCGGCGACATCTGGGTCGGGCTTTGGAACGCGGGACTGCTGATGAAGGTCGATTATGAAACTAAGCAGATGACGTTCTTCGCTCCGCCCACGGAAACCTCCGGCACTTATTCCGTCAGCGTGGACCGCAAGAACAATCTCGTTTGGGTAAGCGAACAACAGGCCGACAAAATTGCCCGCTACAATCCTAAGACGGGCGAATGGGTAGAGTTCCCACTTCCAGATTCCGAGTCGGACCCCAGAAGGATTGAGGTCGATCCGAACAACCCGAATCGTGTCTGGTGGAGCGGAAATCTCTCCGGACGCATGGGATTCGTGGAAGTCCTCCCTGGAAATTGACGTTCCATAAGAAGAGGGGGCACCGTCGCCGCAGTGGGTGCCCCTTATTCCTCATTACCCGTTCAGCCCCGCAATAACGCCAATCGACCCTCAAAATAGCCATTTCGTTGCATCAAATTTGACTAACCCGACCAAATTGGTCGTAATGTAAGGTGCTGGCCCGGTGGGAGTTGCCTAGGATAGAACTACTTGACATCGGTACCGGGCTGGCATTATCATCCAATTGCGACTACTTTAGTCGCATATCGAATGTTAAAGCTTTCCAAGAAAGCGGATTACGCACTGATTGCCGTCCGGCACCTGGCGACGCATCGTGGGGAACCTTCGCAGAGCGCATCCGACATAGCCGATGCGTATGGGATTTCGGCGCCGCTTCTGGCCAAGGTGCTGCAACGGCTGGCCAAGCACGGACTCGTCACGGCGCGTCACGGTTCGAGTGGCGGCTATCAATTGGCCCGGCATCCGAAGGAAATTTCGGCGCTCGATGTCATCAACGCTGTGGACGGGCCGGTAGTGATCACATCGTGCGTAACGAACCACGGGAACTGCGATCAAAGTTCCACCTGCACGGTGCGTGAGCCGCTGCGGCGCGTGAATGAAAGCATCGCGCAAGTGTTGCGCTCGGTCACGATTTCGCAGATGGCAGAGGATTCGCCCGACGCGGAACTGGTCGGGCTGTCGATTTAGGATTTGTTTTTTTGTCGTTGTCATTCTGAGCGAAGCGAAGAATCTCTCTTTGATTCCTAGTGCGTGAGAGAGATTCTTCGCTTCGCTCAGAATGACAACGTAAGAACCAAACGAATTTCAGGAAACTGCGTCAGGGGATCGAAAGAATTCGAGACGGGAGACACAAGCATGGCTATTAAACTGCCGATTTACATGGATTATCACGCCACCACTCCGGTGGACCCGCGCGTGGTCGAGACGATGCTGCCCTACTTCCACGAGAAGTTCGGCAACGCCGCGAGCCGCAACCACTCCTTTGGCTGGACGGCCGAAGAAGCCGTGGAAAACGCGCGCGCGCAGATCGCCCGTCTGATCAACGCGACGCCAAAGGAAATCATCTTCACCAGCGGCGCCACCGAATCAAATAACCTGGCGCTCAAAGGCGCCGCGGAAATGTATCGCGAAAAGGGCAACCACATCATCACGCAGGTCACCGAGCACAAAGCCATTCTCGATACCTGCAAGCGCCTCGAGAAGTACGGCTACGAGGTCACCTATCTCCCCGTTGCCAAGGACGGCCGCATCGACCTCGACGATCTGCGCCGCGCCATCACCGCGAAGACGATTCTGATCACCATCATGTATGCCAACAACGAAATCGGCGTGGTTCAGCCGATCCAGGAAATCGGCAAGATCGCCAAGGAAAAAGGCGTCTTGTTCCACACCGACGGCGTACAGGCGGCCGGGAAAATTCCGGTGGACGTGCAAAAAGACAACCTGGACATGATTTCGCTGACCGCGCACAAGATTTACGGCCCCAAGGGCTGCGGCGCTCTCTACGTGCGCCGGCGCAATCCGCGCGTGCAGCTCTCCGCCCAGATCGACGGCGGCGGCCACGAGCGCGGCATGCGCTCGGGCACGCTGAACGTGCCGGGCATCGTCGGCTTCGGCAAGGCCGCCGAGCTTTGCCAGAACGAAATGGCGGAGGAAAGCACGCGCCTGCGCGGCCTGCGCGATCGCCTGAAGGACACCATCTTCGCCAACCTCGACGAAGTCTATATCAACGGCTCGATGACGCATCGCCTGCCGCACAACATCAACATCAGCTTTGCGTTCGTCGAAGGCGAATCGCTCCTGATGGGCATCAACGACGTCGCGGTTTCCAGCGGCTCGGCCTGCACCTCGGCCACACTCGAACCGAGCTACGTGCTCAAGGCTCTGGGCGTCGGCGAAGACCTGGCGCACACCTCGATCCGCTTCGGCCTGGGCCGCTTCAACACGCAGGAAGAAGTGGATTACGTCACCGGCCGCGTGATCGAAGTCGTGCAGCGGCTGCGCGAACTTTCGCCGCTCTACGAAATGGCCAAGGAAGGTATCGATCTCAGCAAAATGAATTGGGGAGCATCAGCCGGGGGACATTAAGAAGAATCCCGGAAGAGATTATTTCGTCAAATATAGAAGGAGAGTGAAATGGCTTATTCCGATAAGGTAGTCGATCACTACGAGCATCCGCGCAACGTCGGCAGCCTGCCCAAGGACGATCCGAATGTGGGCACGGGCTTGGTTGGCGCGCCCGAGTGCGGCGACGTCATGCGGCTGCAGATGAAGATCAATCCCGAAACGCAGGTCATCGAAGAGGCCAAGTTCAAGACCTTCGGCTGCGGCTCGGCGATTGCCAGTTCTTCGCTCGCGACCGAGTGGGTCAAGGGCAAGACGGTAGCGGAAGCGCTGGCCATCTCGAACACGGACATCGTGCGCGAGTTGAGCCTTCCGCCGGTAAAGATTCACTGCTCGGTTCTCGCCGAGGACGCCATCAAGGCGGCCATCGCGGACTGGAAGAAGAAAAAAGAAACTTCCACTCCGGCGGAGACCGCGACGTCAGCCGGCGACTAGCGAGCTATCGATGGTCTTTGTGGGTTGCGGCCTCAGCCGCGACATTCAGGGAATGGAGAGACAAGGGCTTTAGCCACTGAATCCCTGACGGGCCTGGTTGGAAGAGCAGTGTTTATTTGGAAGAGGCCGGATCGGAACGAAATATGATTCACGTAACGGAAAAAGCGGCAACAAAAATTCAGGAGCTGCTCGCCAAGGAAGGCGTGGCGGTGGAAACCGGCGGGCTGCGCGTGGGCGTTCAGGGCGGCGGCTGCTCCGGGTTGACGTACGCGATGCGTCTGGAGACGCAGGCGCGCGACCGCGACAAAGTGATCGAAGAAAACGGCGCGCGGCTATTCGTGGACGCGAAGAGCTTCCTTTACCTGAATGACACCACGTTGGATTATCAGGAAGATCTGATGCGCCGCGGCTTCGTATTCCAGAATCCGCAGGCCACCCGCAGTTGCGGCTGCGGAAGTTCGTTCACGCAGTGAGACCGGGATCTCTCTCAGAGGGTGAAGCAGGCGCTTTCTCTCGCAAACGGAGTGAAACGCGTGGTTGGCCGGGATGGGGAGCCCGCCAGCCATTTTTTTTTTAGTGGCGCAGGCTTCCAGCCTGCGGGGTTTGGTCCTTGCAAGGACTAACCCCCACAGGCTGGAAGCATGCGCCACTAGCCCCGTCAAATTATGAGCGCACCATCCACAACCGTTACGACATCGGCAAATTGCCGGAGCTGCTCGGCAGCGACGGGCGGCGCGCACTTCTGTCCCTCGTGCGGAAAAATTCAGCGGCTGCCAAAGGGCGCCGATTACTTCGCTTTTTTCGGCCTGCCGCGGAAACTGACTCTGGACCTGGCCACGCTCGAGCAGCGCTTCCACTCGCTCTCTTGGAAGCTGCACCCCGATCATTTCGCGCGCGCCTCCGAAGATGAGCGCCAGCTTTCACTCGACCTCTCCTCGCAATTGAATGACGCCTACCGCACGCTGCGCGATCCGGTCGCGCGCGTCGAGTACCTGCTCAGCCTCTCCGGCATGCGCAAAGAAGGCCAGAAGAAGCAGCAAGCGCCGCCTGAATTGCTGGAGGAAGTTTTTGAACTGAACGAATCGCTGGACGAGTTGCGCGAAGCGCGCGCCAACGGCGGAAACGCTGTTCAAATGTCGGGCTTGCGCGCAAAGCTGGCATCGGCGCAGCACAAATTTGAATCGTCGCTGGCGGACGTGGACAAGGAACTGGCAGGCGTCTCGGCGGATTGGGACGCCGCGCTGGATTCCGGCGCCGATGAAGACGCAAAAAAGAAGCTCATGGAGCGGATGAACGAAATCCTGAACCGCCGCTCGTACATCCGAAATTTGGTGAACGGAGTGCGCCAGGAATTAGTAGGAACGTGACCCGTGGCCCATGTCGCGTGAGGATTTTCACGGATCACGGGCCACGGGACGCGGATCACGCGTCGATAAGAGGAGAACTCACACACTTTGCCAAAGACCGTCGGCATCGATCTCGGCACGACCTACAGCCTGATCGCTTATCAGGACAAGCGCGAAGGCCGGCCGAAGTGTATCCCGGGCCCCTACGGCACGCCGCTGTGTCCTTCCGTCGTGAGCGTCGATGCGGACGGATCGATCGTCGTCGGCCAGGCCGCGCAGCGCCGCTTGCTGACGCAATCCGAGCGCACGATTTATTCCGTGAAGCGGCTGATGGGCCGCGGTCCCGCCGACGTGCAGGACGAGCTGAAAATTTTCCCGTTTCGCATCGATCCGGCGAGCAAGAACGTGATTCGCGTGCGGCTCGGCGACCGCGTGTTCACGCCGCCCGAAATTTCCGCGTTCATTCTGCGCGAACTGAAAATGTGGGCCGAGGAATATTTCCAGGATTCGGTCGAGCGCGCAGTGATCACCGTGCCCGCCTATTTCAACGACGCGCAAAGACAGGCCACGCGCGATGCCGGGCGCCTTGCGGGCCTCGAAGTCTTGCGCCTCGTAAATGAGCCGACCGCGGCGGCGCTCGCCTACGGCCTGCACGAACAGAAGCGCGGCAAGGTCGCCGTCTACGATTTCGGCGGTGGCACGTTCGACATTTCGATTCTGAAGTTGATCTCAACCACCGATGGCGACATCTATCAGGTGCTCTCGACCAACGGCGACACGCACCTGGGCGGCGACGACATCGACAACGCCTTGCAGAGCGTGGCTCGCGAAGAAATTCGCGGCCTCGGCGTGGACCTCGCAACGCACCCAGAAATAATCCAGGAATTGCGCAAAGCACTCATCGCCGCGAAGCATGAACTTTCCGACGCGGACAAGACGACAATTAAATTTCCTTTGCCTGATGGCGGCGCCTATTTCCGCGAGATCTCGCGCGCGGAATACGAGCGCTGGATTCGCCCGATCGTGGACCGCACCATGGGTCCCGTGCGCCAGGCGCTCGCCGACGCGAAGCTTTCTCCCGCGGAGATCGAGGAAGTCGTGCTGGTCGGCGGCTCGACGCGCGTTCCGCTCGTGCGCCAAACCGTCGAGCATTATTTCGGGCGCCGCCCGCACGCCGAACTCAATCCCGACGAAGTCGTGGCGCTGGGCGCCGCGGTGCAGGCGGACATTCTCGAAGGCGGCGTGAACGACATGCTTCTGCTCGATGTCACGCCGCTATCGCTTGGCATCGAGACGATGGGCGGCGTGGTCGCGAAAATCATTCCGCGAAATTCCACGGTGCCGGCGAGCGCGCAGGAACTTTTCACCACCGGCGTCGAGAATCAGACCGGGATCGACATCCACGTCCTGCAGGGTGAGCGCGAACTGGCCAAGGATTGCCGGTCCCTCGCGCGATTCCAGTTGAAAGTTCCGCCGGGCTCCGCGGGGCTCGCGCGCATCGAAGTGAAATTTCTGATCGACGCGAGCGGCATCCTCGAGGTTTCCGCGAGCGATTTGCGCGCCGGCACCGAGCACTCGATCGAAGTCCAGCCGACCTACGGCCTGGACGACGCCGAAGTCGAACGCATGCTCGAGGAATCGATCGAGTTCGCCGAACAGGATTTTTCGGAGCGCCAGTTGATCGAAGCGCGCAACGAAGCCGAAAGCATACTGCAACTCACGGAAAAAGCCCTGGCGCGCGAGCGGGCGGAAGCCCCGGGCGAG
>DATNIO010000237.1:0-10211 GCA_035604385.1 Verrucomicrobiia bacterium
CGCTCCGGTCGCCCTCCGGGCTCCCTCCGCGTCCTCCGCGCAAGAAACACCCAAGGAATCGAAAGACCCAGTGTAAAGGATGTCCTGGCAACGACTGTAAATGATGTCTTGGCACTTTACACTGAAGGCGGGCGCTACATATGTTTACTGGGAAGGCGGCGGCATATTGACGACTGGCGCTTGCGGACCTTGCGGCGGCTGCTGTCCGTCCGGGGGATTCGGATTGGCTGCGTTGGGATTGATTCCGCTTGGAATGGGTCCGTTTGGAATGGATCCGTTTGGAGCGGCAGTGGGATTCGCGTTCGGATTCGCAGGCGTCTGCCCAGGCACCGCAATTTGCCCTGTTGGATTCCAGATGAATTCCCACTCCTGGTAGGTGTCGCCTCCCAAATAAATCCGCAAAGAAGGCTTTTTGATTTTGCTGCCGACTCCGATGATGTTGCCGCCCATGACGGTTCCATCCAATGGTTGAGGCTGGGACGCCAAGGGATTCGCGGCCGCGGCCGGGTTCGTTTGCTGTCCCGCTTGGCCCGCGCCGGGCATCTGATTCATGCCGGGTGCTGCTCCCGGAGCTGTGCCAGCCGCCGTGCCTGGCGGCGCTAGAGGCTGCAATCCCCCGCCGAGGGACAACGCTCCGCCAAGCCCCGGTGTGGAAAGCGTGCTCTGCAGCAAGCTGATCTGGCGAAGGCTACCGATCAGTTGCCCGTTCGGCCCGACGTAAATGAATCGCCAGGAGCCGTCGTCTTTGTTCATGGGATCGGTATAGGCCTGGCGAAGGAAACGTACGCCGTTGGTCTGCCTGGTGAGATCCTCCACCTTGGTCGGATATTTCCCGAATTTTCGATAGTAGAGGCCGATCGCGCGCGCGTATTGCTGCCCGCGCCACACCATTTCCGCTTCCTTTTCGCGACGCCCTTGCGTGAGCAGGTTCGGAGCGACAGCGGCGGTAGCAATGATCAAGGTTGCCACCATGAAAACCACCATCAGCAGGGTGTAGCCTGCCTGTCTGCGACGGCGCATTTTGGGAATAACGGAATTCATCGAGCTTACCCGTTCGGAGGAGGTTCCTCCAGAGTCAGCGTAGCGCGGCGTCCCGAAGAAACCTCTTCCACGTCGGCGGTCGTATTCGTGAGGCGAACGACGCGGAATCGGCCCATGAAGGTATCCCCTTCGCCCGCAATGATGACGTCCTCGTTGTTGGTTGTCGAAAAAAACGCCCGCCGGTGGCTCCCGCCAAAATCGCTGACGTAGCCGAAGTACTTGGCGTCAACTGTGAGCGGCGGCGGCCCCGGAGGAGGCGCGGGGGCTACAACTACTTGTTTTGATGGAGGAGGCGCCGGCGGCGGAGGCATCGTCGCGCTGAAAATGCTGCGGTGAACGCCTTTGTATTCGAGCGCCAGAAAGCGCTTCAGAATATCCAGGCGCAACGCGGGATTGTCCACGTTGAGAGGCGTAAATCGCGCATCCAGAGAAACAGGCGGCGGAGCGGCCTCGTCGGAAGAATACCGCGTCCGGTAAAAATTGAACGCGGTGCCGGCAAGGACCACCAGCAACACTCCAAGAACAATTGTTTTGGTCCGCGTGGTCATGTCACGTCGTCCGGAAATACGTTCTCAGCTGCACGTTCAGGCGAAGCTTCCCCAGGCTGCTCGAGGCCAGCGCGAGGCTGTCGAGAACGTAAAAATTGTCGGAATGTTCCAGTTTATTCAGGAATTGAACCAAGCTGTCGTAGTCTCCCTCGACAGCCGTGGAAATATCCACCTGCATCAGGCCGCGCGCGTCCGGCGTATGCTGGTGAAAGGATATTGCGTCCGACCGCAATCCCGCCGAACGCGATAAATCTCCCAGGTCTTCGCTGATCGCGGAATATCCCGCTCCCGCCGGATGAAAATGCGTCGTAAAGAATTCATCCCACTGCTTCTCATCGGCCGGCAATTCGGCCTTGAATCTTTCCAGGCGCGTGTTATCCGCCCGATACTGCTTCACCATCATGTCCAGCCGGTTCAATTCACCGACTTGAACGTGGGGGGAACTATTCAGTTTCCATTGGACGCCGATCAGGACGACGTCCGCGAGCAATATGACGGCCAGCATCCAGCGGATCATGTTGTTGCGATGTAGAATGACCGGTTTCATCTCAAATCACCGAATACTGCGCCTGAAGCGTAAGCATGACCCGATCGGTCTGCGTGGCACTGATTGGGCGCGTTTCACTGAGCAGTTCGATGTGCGAAAATTCGGGTGAATTTTCGAGGGCCTTCAGGAATTTTAATTTACCTTCGTCGGTCATGGCGCCCACCAGGACGGTCAACTGCACGTTATCGCCCGCCAGCTTGGGCTCGATGCTGACCACACGCACGCCCTCGGGAAGAATCCGCTCGAGGTCCATGAAAATCTTGATCCAGGGAAAAGCCCTTTGCTGGATCAACGAGTTCAGATAAGCGGCGCGCTGCCGGCGCTGCACGGTTTGCGAATTTTCAAAAAATTCGGAAAGCCCCCGGCGCTGCTGCTGGAGCTTCGCGATTTGAAGCTCGAGCGAATCCTGCCGCGCGCGAAGCACTTTATCGCTTCGCCAGGCCGAGAAGGTGCGATAAGAAAGGACGACCAGGGCCACGATGGCGATCGTGCCGATCACGCCGGCGCCCAGCGCGAAGCGCCGGTTGCTCTCCAGCGGAGACGTGGAAAGATTGAGCCGAACTTTCATTCCGTGCGGTTGCGCCTTTCTTTTCCCTGGCCGGTCATGCGCCGCGATTCAGCGTCCAGCCGATCAGGGCTTCCAGTCCGCGGTCCACCAGCGGCTGCTCGTCGGAGCGAATTCGACCTTCGTCCCCGGCAGCCGAGAGCAGGGATCGTACCGGACACTTCAGTTCACGTTCAAAAGAATCCTGAAATTCCGGCATGCGTTCGTACAGTCCCGCGAGGCGAACTTGGGAGATGCCCTCGCTCCAGGAGTCCTGATAGTAAGCGGCCAGCGGATAAATTTCATCCAGCAGCGCTTGCGGCGTCACCTGCCGCGCGTCGGCGGGTAGCGTGATGCAGCGGTATCCACAGAGCATGCCTTCGCGAACGATGGCGGTCGTCAGGGTCGAGCCGGCAACGCGCGCCAGGAGAGAGGGCCGTCCATCCGGAAGCAAAGGGATGGCTGCCAGCGTCGAACTCATCACCACGCCCGGCGTCATCCCCACCGACTCTACCAAAGATTCGTACTCGCGAACAATGCGAAGACGCGCCAGACCCGTAACGATATCCACTCCATCCTCGCGGGGTGATTGGCGCATGTAGGAGATCAGCGTTTCTTCGGCCTCAAAAGGGACGCTCTTTTTCAGGCGCCACCGCAGGATCGGAATGGCTTCCTCCGCCTTCCTGGGGAATACGTCGAAGTGCAGCACAAAGACGCGGATCACGGAGTCCGGAAGCAGCAGAGCGACATCTTCGTTCTTCGCACGCAGGCGCGAGAAGACGCGGCCCACCGCGGACCGCACCTCCGCACCTTCGATCACATTCGCCTCCACCGGTGTGGGGAAAATCGCTCCCGGCGACAACGCCTCGATGGCAAAGCCGTCCAACCCCATTCCTCCGCGCGTCCATCGCGCCGCCGCCACGTAGTCCGCGGCAATTTCGCAGGCGATGAGAGGATGAGGAATGGAATCGAGCCAGCGCGCCAGACGGCGCACGAATCTGTTCTGGTAAATTCCCTGCCGGATGCTGTCGCCGCTACTCAATGAAAGTCACCTTGTTGATTTCCTTGAGCGTCGTGACGCCCTCGCGCACCTTTTGGAGCGCGGAGTCCCGCAGAAACGTCATGCCTTCCTCGCCGGCGGCCCGTTTGATCTCCGATGTGGGCCGGCGGTCGATGATCATCTCGCGAATGTGGTCGGACAAATCCAGCAGCTCGGAAATGGCGCTGCGTCCCCGAAATCCCGTGCCGGAGCATTCCAGGCAGCCCGCGCCCTCAACGAATTGCACCGAACCCCATTCCGCCGGATCGAGGCCCGAAGCACGCAGGACTTCTGGCGAATAGCGTACGACCTTCTTGCAATGCACGCAAACCACGCGCACCAGGCGCTGGGCCAGAATGCAGTTCAAAGCGGAAACGAAATTGTACGGCTCCACGCCCATGTTGATGAACCGGCCGATGACGTCGGTGACGTTATTCGCGTGCACCGTCGTAAACACCAGGTGTCCGGTGAGCGCCGACTGGATGGCGATTTGCGCGGTCTCGTTATCGCGAATTTCTCCGACCATGATCTTGTCCGGGTCGTGCCGCAAGATCGACCGCAAACCGCGGGCGAACGTCAGCCCCTTCTTTTCGTTCACTGGAATCTGTGTGATGCCCCGGACCTGATATTCGACAGGATCTTCAATCGTGATGATTTTGTCTTCGTCGGTTTTGATTTCGTTGATGGCGGCGTATAGCGTCGTCGTCTTTCCGGAACCGGTCGGACCGGTGACGAGTACCATGCCGTAGGGCTCGCGGATGTACCGGCGAAACTTTCGCATTTCCTCGCCGGAGAAACCGACCACGTCCAGGCTGAGATTTTGAAATTTTTCGGACAGCGTTTCCTTGTCGAGGACGCGGAGGACCGCGTCTTCTCCGTGGATGGACGGCATGATAGAGACGCGGAAATCGACGAAGCGACCCTTATAGCGGACCCGGAAACGCCCATCCTGCGGCACGCGCCGCTCGGCGATGTCCAGTTCGCTCATGACCTTGATGCGTGAAATAATCGTGGAGAGCCAGTCCTTGGAAATTGGCGTCATCGCGTGAACCAGGACGCCGTCAATCCGGTATTTGACGGCAACCTCAATGTCCCGGGCCTCGATATGAATGTCGGAGGCGCGCCGTTCGAGAGCCGTAAAGATTACGGTGTCCACCAGGCGAACGACCGGGCTGACCGCTGAATCCTGTTGCGACAAGCTGTCGGCGGAAATGTTCGAATCGGATTCTTCATCCTCTTCGACCACCGTCAGCGTGAAGGCTTCGGTCGCCTGGTCCAGAACCCGCTGGGATTGCTCGGTGCGTTTCAGGAGATCGCTGATTTGGGTGGGAGTGGCGACCTTCAGGATCAGCTTCTTGCCCAGCAACAGGGGCAACTCGTCGCTGAGCAGAACCTGGCTAGGATCGGCCACTGCGATCACCAGAGCGCCTCCCTGAGCCTCCATCGGCACAAAGTTGAATCGGAACATCAACTCGGCGGGAATGCTGCGAAACAGCTCCGGATCGATCCTCTGTTCGAACAAATCGACGAATCCGCAGCGGTATCGTTCCGCCAGCCGCCGCGATTTTTCGCGCTCGCCCTGCGGATCGGATGCGGTCGCTAGTGTTTGGTCCGTTGTGCTCATGGCTATCTATCCTACCCCTGGCCGCCGGCGGATAAGGAGAACATCGGCAAGTACAGCGCCACCAGGATAAAAGCAATCAATATCGCCATAAAAATCAGGATCGCAGGCTCGATCAGGGCCACCAAATTCGCCAAATGAGTGTTTACATCGTCCTCATAGAACTCGGCGACGCTGGCGAGCATGGCCGAAAGAGAACCGCTGGCTTCTCCCACTTCGATCATCTCCAAAGCTAAATCAGGCACAAGCCCCGTGGTCGAGAGGCTGTTGTGGAGAGACTGCCCTTCCCGGACGAGTTGCGCGCCGTGGGTGATCGTGCCCGAAATCAGGCGGCTTTTAATCGCTCCGCCCGCGGTCTCCATGGCCTGCACGAGCGGAGTGCCCCCCGCGAGCAGCGTCGAGAGCGTGCGGCAAAATTGCGCAAACTGGAATTTCGTGATCGTTTCACCGATCAGCGGCAGGCGCATCCTGATCCGCTCCAACGACAATCCGCCCTGCTCGGTTTGGGACCATGCAAACACAGCCGCGGTGAGGAACACCAGCATCGCAATCGCCCCCAACAAGTACGGCCGGTAAGTAACCGTAAGGGCGATCAGGATGCGAGTCGCCTGAGGCAAATTGATGTTCAGGTCGGAGTAAAGGCCGGCAAACTTCGGGATCACCGAGCTCACCAGATAGGTCACGATACCAGTGGCGGCGGAAATAAGAATGATGGGATAGATCAATGTCGCGATGAGCTTTTTTCGGAACCCGGTCGTGACTCTCTGGTAGGAAATGTAGTACTCCAGGACTCCGGACAGGTTGCCGCTCTTCTCTCCCGCCAGGACGGATACTGTGTAGACCTTCGGGAATACGCCCTGTTGTTCCAATGCTTCCGACAGCGTAGTGCCCTCACGGACCAGGCGGCGAACCTCGCCGAGAACGGGCCGAAGCCGCTCGGCGGCCGCGCGCTCGGTCAGCAGGTCGAGCGCCTTCAGGATGGGGATTCCCGCCTTGATTAGAGTGTTGAATTGCTGATTAAAGACAAGAAAGTCATTTCCGTCGACTGACTTCTGGCGCTTGCGGCCGAACAACTGACCCAGCACTCCGGCTCGCGGCCGGACATTGTAAACAAAAAGGCCGCGGTCGGCGAGCTTCTGGCGGGCCTCCGTCATAGACTCCGCGGGCTCTACCTGCAGGAAGACTTTTCCACTGCCGTCCGCTACCTTACAGAGAAACTCAGCCATGTCGTGAGTGTACCTCAACCCCTATAGATGCAGAAAGCTGGCCCCACGGCTGCGTGCACTGGGCGATAACGGCACGTTCAAGCCAGCCAGACTAATCTTAGCGTCGCCCGATTGGAAAGACATTTCTCATTTATGAGCGTCGTGTGAATTCCCGGTCAATGGAGAACGCGGCCCTTGCCTTCGATGGGCGTGTTTTACTACAATTTGGCGATAGTTCGCCACAAGGTGTCCAGTTGGGTTGCCAGGATTTTCAGTTATGCTGGGTGGCCCGGACCCGTTGTGAGCTGTTCTATTCTACCGTTCCTGGCCGGCTGTGGGCCTTGGCGAGGCCATTTTTTCGATCAGGTAGCGTTGAGATTCTAAAATTGATCCCCCACGCACGAGCTGGAGACGAAACTCTCCGGTTCGATTACGCGGCGTCCCACGCTGATCCACAGCCCAGTGAGCCGGTCGGGACGCCGCTTCATTTTTTCAAACCACCGACGGACCTCGAAGATATGCGCATGGGCCTAGCCCTATAGGGGGGATTCGGATAGAGATGCGCCATCCACGATGGCGACTCCAACCGGGACTTGAAAACGGAATAAGTCTCCCGCCAAAGGAATGTCCGACTGCCAGTTTCCGAAGCGATATTCCAGCTCAATCGCGCCAGGCTGCCGAATTTCAATGCGGGCGAGCTCTCCGGAGGAGGTATCTACTTCCAGAAGAACTTCGGTGTACTCAATCCCTTCGGACAGATTCTTTGCTTGCTTGGGAAGACAGCGAAGGACCGCGTGGCCGCTGGGAATTCCACTTTGATTGATCAAGTCGATCTGACTACATAGGCGCGCGAGATCCGCCTTGCCCGTCAAGAGCGCCAGCGGCGTGCGCCAATCGGAACTCTCCTTGACCGGAGCCTTCGTCACCGTATGGTCATAGGGAACATAAAACCACGTTGTCTTCCCATCCACGAGAAAGAGTTTCTTTTCCGGCGAGTCATATTCCCAGCGCATTTGTCCCGGGCGCCGGAAGTACACGGTGCCGGACTCGACCCTCGCCTGCTTTTGCCCTTCGCTATAGCGTTCCAGGAAAATAGCCTGAAGGGTGCGCGGCTGGCGGTAATGATCTTCCAAAAGATGAGCTAATGATTTCGCGGAATCGGAGGTTTGTTTTGAAGCCGGTTCGGATCCGCTTGCCAAAGCAAAAACGGCGCTCGCTAAGGCCAGCGCGGCAAACCCTGCTTTCGTTCGTCGGTTCACAATAAAATTATAACAGGAAGATGGCGTGACGACGGCGATCCGGCCATTGGCAATGAGGAAAGACCGAGGCGTTACTTAAATAGGGAGATCGGTTGGTCCAGCGGGAACGGCGATGTTCGATCGAATCACGCAGGTTTGGTCGGTATAAAAATGGCGTTGTCCCGTAGTTGACGCTAACGGGTCTGCGTTCACCGAATAGGTGGCCGTGTGCCCTTTCGCGTCCAACGTAAGTGGAATATACGTGATCACGTAACCGCTTTTGACTCCACTTGCAAGGACTTCGTCAATCAATCCGGCATTATTCTGATCGGGGTTGATTCCGCTACCGGAGAGCTGCGAGAGACCCGGACCGGCCGTGAAATTGATGCCGTAAGTCGAGGAGTAGAGGAGTTCGGCTGTGGAAATGTTGCGCAGGTTCTGCACCGCCGAGGCCTCATTGGCGCGCATCTTGGATTGAATGTAATTCGGGATGGCGATGGCCGCGATGATCAAAATCACGGCTACGACGACCAGCAATTCGATGAGGGAGAAGCCCGCTTTCGGGCGGTTAGTGCGCTTGGACCCCTTTGTCGATTTGAGCCGTCGCATTGCCATACTCTCCTGTGTGCATTTCTTGGGTAGTACTTAGTTCCACTTCGGGCCTACGATCCGCGTACTTGTGAAAATGGGGGAGAAAGGCGCCTGCCTTTCTCCCCCAAGTGAACTGCTTCCGGGAACTAGCCGCCGATCGGCGTGTCGGTCGCGGCTGCGGTGGTGCCATCGGTTCTCTGTCGAATCACACCACTCTGGTCCGTGAAGAAGGTCCGCTGACCGGTCACGTTTTGCGTGGTCGGGTTGGCGATAATCGTGTACGTGGAGACGCTGCCATTCGCGGCCGCAGCGCCAGCCTTATACGTGAAGGCATACCCGCTCTTGATCGGAGCGGCGACGCCAAGCAGGTTATCAACCAGGTCCGCTGCGGTGGAAGAAGGCGTGGTCGAGGGGCCCAGTGCAGACATGTCCGTGGTGGGATCAGTCGCGTACGTAGTCTGATAGGCCACAATGGAGGTATTATAGGTGCGCAGCGAGGCGACAGCAGAGGCCTCGTTGGCCGCCATCTTGGAACGCAGCAGGTTCGGGATGGCGATTGCCGCGATGATCAAAATGATCGCGACGACGATCAGCAATTCGATAAGTGAAAAACCCTTCTGTTTATTCCGCATCAAATTCGCTCCTTGGAGATTCTTATAGTTAGTTTTAACTTCGCGTCCCGCACCGGGGATCGCCCTACTAAGTGCAACCCCAATGCCAATCGTCCCGATGAAGATTTCCGGTGAGTCCAAACAGTCTAATACGCTGATAATAAGGCTGTTACTGTATCCAGGGGCGGTTTATACATTCGGTTTGGCTTCCCCTTTTGATTGACCGTGATCCAAATTCCGTCAAAATTTGTCACTCTAACGCGCCGCAAGTTGGCATTCTGTGTCGGGCTCTTTTCGGTGCATTCGATTGATTCGGAAGGCTTACGGACGTTCTAGAATTGCTTTCGAATTCATGAACGAACAGCTGGGGCCTGCCCTGCTGGTAACTAGAACAACAAGCAAGTGGCGCGGAAGCGACACGAGACAATTGCTAGTTTCGCCCGCAAAACTTAAACTGGCTCGTGGATCGTGAACGATCCTGAATTTTCTTTAATTCGAATCAATTTCCCAATCCCCATGGTCCAGCGATCCAAACGGCTGCTGAGTTATCCCGCGTTCATCGTACTGGTCGCGTATACCGCGCGCATGGCTGTCTTCTTCTACATGTCCTATATGTGGCACGCGGCGCCGAATCCTGTGAGAGCCTTCCTGCCTTACGGGTATGAGCTAGGGCTGGTGGCGAGATCCATCGCGTCCGGGCGCGGGTTCTCTTCCCCACTGCGATTCGGCGAGACAGGGCCGACGGCCTGGTTTACTCCCATTTACCCTTATCTGACGGCTGGGGTCTTCAAGATCTGGGGAATTTTCAGTGACGAGTCCAGGTTCATCCTCGAGACGTTGAATTGCGTGTTTGGCGCCCTGACGGTGTTCCCCATTTATGGCATCGCGAATAGAGTCTTCGGGAAAAATGTCGCGGCCGGCGCGGCTTGGGCTTGGGTTTTTCTGCCGGCCTCGTTCTTCTTCGCCATCACCTGGATCTGGGATACGGCTCTCGCGGCTCTTTTCCTGGCTTTAATTTTCTGGGCCACCCTGGCCATGCGGGAAGCGAAATCCATTTGGCCGTGGGCGGGTTACGGAGCACTCTGGGTTACGGGAGTCTTGATCAATCCGTCGTTGTTATCCCTCTTCCCGTTTCTGGCCGGATGGACCATATGGCCATCGCGCCGCGATCCTTCTGCGCGGGTCAAGTTTTCCGCGGCGATGCTTCTGGTCTTTGCCATTGGCCT
>DATNIO010000238.1:0-4771 GCA_035604385.1 Verrucomicrobiia bacterium
CCTGTTCCAGGTGAACGAGGCCAAGGTGAATCATGGCCCTGTCCCACAAACTGCGGTCCTGCTCCTCGAGAAGAAGCAAATCACCGAGCGCGTCGGTTCTCGCCGGAAGGCGCGCCGCCTGAAAAAGCATCAGCGCCAGCAAGGCATGGCACTCCGGCTGAGCGGTGGCGGAATTTTCCGCGAGCGATTCGGCAAGACGGATCGCTTCGGCACACAGGTCATTTTTGATCAGGCGATCTCCGGCCGTCGCCGCGTATCCTTCGGTAAAAAGCAGATAGAGAACTTCGAGCACGGCGCCCAGCCGCTCGTCGAGCTGCTCGGGATCGGGAACTTCGCAGCGAAGCGCCTCGTCGCGAATCATGCGCTTGGCGCGCACGAGGCGCTGCGTGATGGCGGTCTCGGTGGAAAGGAATGCGCGGGCAATCTCCTCGACTCCAAAACCGCAGACGACTTTGAGCGTGAGGGCGACGCTCGCCGGCCGCGGCAACGCGGGATGGCAGCACACAAAGATCAGCGCCAGCCGCTCGTCGGCCACCTCCTGTGAAAACCGGAGAGGCTCCGCGGCCCTGGTGGTTTGCAATTCCTCGATTTGATTTCTCAGCTCGAATTCTTTTTCGTCATCGTAGAAGCGCAGTTTTCGTTCGCTCTTCAAAACGTCCAGAGCGCGATGGTATGCGACCTTTGCCAGCCACGCCTGCGGATATTCAGGTGCGCCCTGATAAGGCCAGAGTTGGAGCGCCTGGAGCATGGCGTATTGCACGGCGTCTTCCGCCATGGCCAGTCGCGGCGCACCCAAAATGCGCGCCAGCCGCGAAACCATCCGGCCAAATTCCTGGCGGAACAAATGATCCACCAATTGATCTACGTTTTCGGAACGCTGCGCCACGGATTCTCCAAGCCTCAGTAGCACAGACTTCAGTCTGTGGGGTTTGGGCCTTGCTAAGACTAAACCCCACAGGCTGAAGCCTGCGCCACTAGCTCCCTAATGCACCGCATCCACCTGCCGCACCTCGATCCACTTGCCTTCGCCAAGGTGCGGGCACGTCCGGGCGATCTCGACAGCTTCTCCGTAATCCGCCGCTTCGATCATGAAGAAACCGCCGAGAATTTCCTGCGATTCGCTGAACGGCCCGTCCGTCACCGATACCTTCCCGTCGTGCGTGCGCAAGTGCCGGCCCCCGTCGTCGGTCAACTTCTCCCCCGCGCGCATCTTATTGCGCTTGACCAAGGCTTCCCGCCACGCAATGTAGCTGCCCAGGATTTTCTGAATCTCCTCGGGCGACAAATTGCGGAACCTACCCGGCGTTTGGTGCAGCAACAGCAAAAAATTAGCCATCCTCGATCTCCTTTTAAGAACAGATGCTTTCACCAGCGCGGTCCGCGTGGCGCGGCCGAACCAGGCCAGACGCCAGCCGTTATGCTAAACCGAATCCGGGCCGTCAGGTATTAAACGATCGGGGCTGCCCGAAATCGACAGGACGATGCGCTCCCTAGCCATCAAAATTGATCCCAAAACAAATATGCGAACACTCTGTCGATTTCCGACAAGCCCAGTCGTCTATCGTATAGGAGCGCATCAAAGAGCGCGAAAATTGATCAAGAAGCAGCAGGAACGAACATCTTATTTGGCATCATTCAACTTCAAAGGAGAAAAACATGGCAAACCCCTTCGTGCACGTGGAACTGAACACAACGGATGTGAGCAAGGCGAAAACATTTTACGGATCACTGTTCAATTGGAATTTGGAAGACGTCCCGATGCCGGGCGGCGGCTACACGATGATCAAAGTCGGCGAGGGAACCGGCGGGGGAATCATGAAGCATCCCGTGCCGGGCGCGCCTTCGGCATGGCTGGCCTACGTGCTGGTCGACGACATCGCCGCCGCAACGAAGAAAGCCAAATCGCTGGGAGCTAACGTGATGAAAGACGTCACGGAAGTCATGGGAATGGGCTCGTTGAGTATCGTCATCGATCCCACCGGCGCGGCGCTCGGCCTGTGGCAGCCGAACAAGAAGTAGAAGTAAGGGACTGGCTGTCTCGCAACAGTTTAAGGCCAGGGCCAATCGCGAAGAACAAACGCGATTGGCCCTGGCTCATGTCAGAACGGCGGGCAATCGGCAGCTAGTTTCCGGACTTGGGCTTGTCTGCTTCAACGAAGTTGACCACGAACGGGCCAAGGCCGTGCACCTGGACGATCGACTCTCCCTTGCACATTCCAAAATGCCTCATCCGAGCGGGAGCGGAAGCGAATCCCCCGGCGGGAAGATCTTTCAGCGCGGCGGGATCCCATTTCGATCCCATGCCAAGCGCGAAGGTACCTTTCACCACGGTCACGTTTTCCGTTGTCGGATGCCAGTGCGGGGCGATTTTCGTCCCGTCCGTGCAGGAAAGTCGCAGCGTGTAAGGCGCGCCCGCCTGCATGGGATTCCCTTGCACCACCGCCAGTTGCAACTTGCCTCCCATGTCCACCGACGGAGTGCCGACCATGGCCGCAGCTGGAATGTCGCCCCATTTCTCCGTTCCTGCAGGAACAACGGTTGCCATTGGCGCTGCCGCGGTCTTCTTGGCAGGCGCCTTTGTTTGAGCAAAGCCTGAAGCGGCCAGGAATAGACATGCCGAAACCAGAATTGCGCGACGCATAGCTAGCCTCCGACGAGAGAATTTTGGATTCCGAGGGACCCCATGTCGCAGACCATATTGCAGCCGCGCTTTCCAGTCAAGGTTAGTATATTCAAACTGCGCCAACTAAGGGCTCACAGCCGATTTCACAACCCGAAAATCTTGATGCCCGCCAGAATGCACGCCCTTTGCAAAGCACGGTCGAAAGTGGCTAGCGGTATTTCGTGACGGACGGCCACATCCAAGTACGCCGCGTCGTAAGCCGAAAGATCATACTCCCGCGCCAATGGAAGAACGTTGCTTACAGTATCGGCGAATGGTTGTCCATCTTCGATAACCCTCAAATCTTTTATCAGGTCGATAAAACGCCGCACTTCAGACTGGCGAATACGTTTGCGCCGTTCGCCGACCAGCAGCGCATTTGCAATCTCCACGGCCCAAATTGCAGGGACGAATACTGTTTGGTTTTCGACCGCGAGCAGTACTGAGTCGGCGTAATCGCTGGCCTCATCGGGAAAGCACCAAGCGAGCGCCACCGAGGCATCGATCACGATTCCGTTCAAAACCGGCGCCCTTCTTTGACCATGTCACGTACGCTCATCTTTCCGGGCTTGACCCTTTTGCGAAGGGCCCGCATTCCTTCTACGATTTCTCCGTGCGTGAGTTTGGCCTCTTCTTCCTCGACGGGTATGAGTAACGCCGCGGGGACGCCGTGCCTGGTAATCGTTATTTTTTCGCCGCGCGCGACGCGATCCAGAAGATCGGACAAGTGAGTCTTTGCTTCAAAAGCTCCGACGGATGCCATCGGGCCTCCAATACAACTAGTTTGAACTAGTTTGATTATACGCAAAATGCGACGGGGATGCAACGGAAGCGATCCGTTCGAGTAGCGCGGGCTCAAGGCAACGGTGAAAACTCAACCCGGCGGCGAATAGGGTCGATGCGCTCGGCGCGGACGCGGATGCGGTCGCCTAGTTTCCAGATGTGGCCGGAGTGAGCGCTTCCCCGGCCGGACTTTTTCTTTTTTCCCGGCTCGTGTGACGGGGGGCGCTGAGCGTGCCCGCTCCCGGAAACGATCGCGTGATCCTGCTCGCGGTAGAAAACGTGCTCGCCGGTTAATTCCTCGATGCGGTCGATGGGGACCATCCCTTCGACGAAGATTTCCGTCAGCTCGACGAAGAAACCGAATTTCTGCACGGAGATGACCAGCGCGTCGTATTCCTCGCCGAGATGCTGCTCCATGAACTGCGCGGTTTTCCAGGCCATCAATTCGCGCTCGGCGGTTTCAGCGCGGCGCTCGGTCTCGGACGTTTCCGCGGCGACGGCTTCGAGTTCGCCGCGGCGATACGGGCCAAACGTGGATTCTTCTTTCGCGGGGCTTGCATGGGCCGCGGGTTTGGTCTCGGGATGATCGAGCGCCCACTTCAAGACGCGATGCACGATGAGGTCGGGATAGCGGCGGATCGGCGAAGTGAAATGCGTGTACTGGTCGAAGGCCAGCGCGAAATGGCCGAGCGGGTCGGCGGCGTAGCGGGCCTGCTTCAGCGAACGCAGCATCAGGTAGGAGACGATACGCTCCTCGGGCTTGCCCGCAAGTTTTTCGGCGAGGCGCTGGTAATGCGAGGGGCGAATGGCGATGTCCATCGCGCCCGGCAACGAGACGGTCATCGGCATCTCGCGGCCCGCTCCGCGACGGCCGTGCCGCGCGCCGCGATCGAATCGCTGTTGCGGGCGGGAACTTCCGTGCTTCACTTCGATGCGCCGCTCCGCGAGATTTTCGACGCCCAGTGAATATCCGAATGTCTGCGCCAGCGCCTCGAATTCCAGAATTTTCTTGGGGTCGGGTTTTTCGTGCACGCGATGCAGCGATCCGATGACGCGCGATTCGAGATACCGCGCGACGGCCTGATTCGCGGCCAGCATGAATTCCTCGATCAGGCGGTGCGCGATGTTGCGCTCGCTGCGGACGATGCCGATCATTTGCCCGTCGGGATCGAATTCAATCACCGGCTCGGGCAAATCGAAATCGATGGAGCCGAGCCGCGCGCGCCGCGCGTTCAGAATCATGGCAAGGTCGCGCATGGCGCGGAAATTTTCGGCCAGATGCGCGTACCGCGCGGTGGCGGCCGCGTCGTTCTGAAGCACGGCGTT
>DATNIO010000239.1:0-7657 GCA_035604385.1 Verrucomicrobiia bacterium
TAGTTCCACCGAAACATTGTCATTGAAATCCACAACGAACATCTCATCCTCGGGATTGCTCGAATGCGCAAATGCGAAAACCGCGGCGGCTACTTCCGAAAGCTTCGGACCCATGCTGCGGCTATGGTCAACAATTAAACCTACGGTTACGGGAGTGTCTCCCTGTTGAAAAACGGTGATTTCCTGTGGACGCCCGTCGTCGTAGACGCGGAAGTTCTGCGGACTCAGGCCCCGAACGACTTTTCCGTTCGTGTCCGTCACGCTAACGGGCAGCACCACCAGTTCCGCCTTCACGGAAATCTTGGACTGGCTGGCCGGGGCGGATGCAAGGGGTGGCGATTGCAGAGATCGCGGATAGCCGCCGAGTGTACAAAAGAGCAAAAGACCGGCAAGGAAAAAGAAGCCTTCGAAAAGCCTGCGCCTCGGAGATCGGATGGTTCGATTCACGAGCAAGTCTCCTTGCGCCGCGGGTGTCATTCATCAGACCCGCGGCGCACCGGAGTTTCGCTATGATTATGGACCTTAGCTAACGAGTCGCTTCAGCAGGAACGCCACGCCGAGCGATGCGATCCCAACCAGCGCAAGTAGAGGAATGGAGCTACCCGTCTTCGGCAACTGCTCGGTCTCTGCCACAACAGGCGCAGACGTAGGCGTCGCCGCTTCAGCGGCAGGCGGAGTGGTCTGGATCACCTGGGATACCGGCAATTCCTCCTGCGTCGGGGTCACGGCGACGATCGGAGCCGTTTTCAAATCCGTTGTTTCGACGGCGAGCGCGGGAACGGGTTCATTCGCTGCCGCGGCTAGCTGGATTGCACGTTGCTTCGGATAAACGAATTCCTGACCGAAGTTATCGCCTGGATAAAACCAGGCCTTGATTGCTTCGGGATTGTCGCCCGGCCGCTCGACGAACTTGACCACCGTTTCGCCGGTCGGGCGAAGCCGGTAGTTGTTGATTGCAAGGATCGTGGCGATTATCTGCGAACCATCGGCATTGAAGATCTGCACGATGTGGCGGTCGGAGGGCGAATCGAGCAACTTAAAAGTGTACGTGCCGGCGGGCAGAATTTGCCCGGGAATTTCGAACGCTTGATCAAACGTCATGACTGTCTTCTTGTTCCACTCATCGGCTCGAGCGCCGGGAGCCAACGTGGCGCCAAGCAATGAGAGCGCAAGCACAACCAAGATTGTCTTTACTGTCTTCATTTCCGTTCCTCCCAAGAGTCTAAGTACCGGTTGATAGCTGAGGCCCGTATGCTAGCCTGCGGCGAACGAAGCGTCTGTTCACTTAAGGACACATCCGGGCATCTGACGGCAATTTCGCGGCGGCGGGGAATGATGCAGTGGTGGTACTCGACGTCGCCAAAAGATGAGCGCGCTAATTCAGGTGTCTGAGAGCGTTTACGATCTTCCTGGCCTCTTTCATTCTTTCCTTGTAGTAGGTCGGGCCGAGGAGGACTTCTTTGTCACCTAATTGCACTCGTTCTTTGATGCCTTCTTTCGACAAAAATAATGCCAGCGCTATATACGTCTTGATTTCTTTTTCTAAGAACTCGACTGCGTGCCGCTTCGATTCATCCATTTTTCACCTCGAGATTGCCACGAACATTACAGCTTGATGGTAAGTGAGGCTCGGATCCCTCGAGCCTCGTTTGAATCCGGGCGCTCAGTTGAGCGCGATGACCTGGCGGAAGGGGCTCCGTCAGGAACATCACAATTCGGTGTCAACTAGATGCGGCCGAGAAGCAGGAGTACCACTACGACCACCAAGATCAATCCCACTCCGCCTGTCGGCGCGTAGCCCCAGTCGCGGCTGTGCGACCACCTTGGCAGCACGCCCAAGAGCGCCATTATCAAAACCACGATCAAAATCGTTCCGAGCATTGTTCCCTCCGTGTTTCTCTAATTCGCTGACCTAGGAATGGATCCTCGCCTAACTGACAGCACCGCCGGGGCGACTCGACCGGTCTGCATCGCAGCCGCCCTCGAAAGCGAGATTGCAAAGGCGGCTACAGCACCACGTTGATGGCTATACGCACGCCGGGGTAGTACGGGTTGTACAGGTAATATCCCCCGTCAACGAAATCAACGTAGACGTCATCGGTGTAATACCAGCCGTCCGGCCAGGGTTCGACAAATCCGAACCAAAAGCCGCCGTACTGGAATCGCGAGTAGCCTTCAACGATCTGGGGATTGCCGATGCGGAAATGATGCTCGCGCCCAAAATTGGAGCGGAAGCGGTCGTCCGGTATGCGACCTTCGCCTCGAGCGCTGAGTCGTAGCGCCGGCGCTGAGCGTTGCCTCTGCTCATCGGCCGGGCTCCGCTGAACACGTTGTTGCTGTTGGCGGTCCTGCTGACCATTGGCTTCTTGCTGCTTTTCGGGCTTGGCCTGCTTTTCTTCTTTTACGGGCTTGGCTTCTTGTTGTTTCTCAGGCTTCGCGGGCTTTTCCTGTTTCACGGCCTTGGCTTCTTGCTGTTTTTCAGGCTTGGCCTGCTTTTCCTGTTGCGCGGGCTTGGCCTTCTCCTCCTGTTTCGGAGGCTTGGCGTCTTGATCGTGTTGATCCTGCAGTGCGTATGTGGGAACAGCCGCTCCGAGAAGAAGGAGCAGAATCCCCGTGCCGATTAGTCCAACTGGTTTCATGAGTGTTGCCTCCGTTACGGTGATTTCATGCGCCCCTCGATTCTTAGCGTTGGGCGCGCTTCGTACTTCCTGTGTTTCTGTTCGGTCGATGACACGCTAGCCTTCCGGCTATCGTTCATCCAGGTTCATTTACGTCCCAACGTGTATGCGGGAAAGCGAATGTAAAACTCCAAAGACGTTCAGCAGCCACAAAACGGTGGCGATCACCACGACGCCATTCAAAATCGATTTGATAGAGTTCTGCATCGGTATGAAGCTGTTGACCAGCCAAAGCAGGACACCCACCACCACCAGAACTAGCAATACTTGAAGTAAAGGCATGAACTATTGACCTCCATTTCTTCGCAGGCAGACACTCCGACCGGTCCCAAGGCGTTGCACCCTTATTCTCGATTGACCCAGGTGTTTCTAGTGCCGGCTGGAGTGGGAAGGGTCCTGCGATCTCCAGTGTTAGGCGGAAGCTCTTGGACTTCTTAGCGCCTTGGTTCTCTTGCTCCACCCATACGCCAGCATCTTAGAAGGAGGGACGATAAGTGTCTGTTCAGTTGTGCACACATTTGCACCCGGCTTGCGGATTTGCGGCCGCATGCTACGATAATTGGCAGGGAGGCGCGGGTGTCCATGGCAGCTACGGCTTCAAATCGCCCGAAACCCAATGGCAGCAAGGTGTTTAACGTTCAAACATTTCTCGATTCGGCGGGTGTGGCCCGGAGAGTTGCGGAGTTTAAGAAAAAGGAAACGATCTTCTCGCAAGGGGATCCCGCTAAGAATGTCCTATATATTCAAAAAGGCGGGGTGAGGCTCTCGGTCGTCAATGAAACCGGCAAGGAGGCCGTTGTCGCGGCATTGGGACCAGGCGATTTTTTTGGCGAAGGATGCCTCGCCGGCCAGCCGATTCGAATCGGGACGGCCTCGGCCATTACCGCGACAACCGTGCTTATCATTGAAAAGAAGGAAATGATTCGAGTGCTCCACCATGAGCACGCATTCTCCGACCGTTTCATTTCCTACATGCTCTCGAGGAATATCCGGGTTGAGGAGGATTTGATCGACCAGCTCTTTAACTCCAGCGAGAAGCGGCTGGCTCGCACGCTCTTGCTGCTCTCCCGCTACGGCAAGGAAGACAAACCCCAGCGCGTGCTTCCCAAAGTTTCGCAAGAGATGCTGGCGGAAATGGTGGGCACAACGCGATCACGCGTGAATTTCTTCATGAACAAATTCAGAAAACTGGGCTTCATCAAATACAACGGCGGACTTCAGATCAACACCTCGCTTCTGAGCGTTGTCCTGCACGACTGACGAACGGTTTCTCGCTGGATGCATTTATCGCGTGTTGAATAATACAGTGACATTCCGATCTGGCTCGGCCGTCGTCGGTCCACGGGAAATCCGGGGGTACGGCGAGATTTTCAGGCACAGGGGCACCGTCGCTTGCCTCGCAGGCCTGGCGGATTCTGCGGCAACTCGGTCGGAGTCGCCCGCGTCCGGTGGGACCGCTGTGGCGTAGAGGAGCACGACATGGCAATTCCGTATTACCACGTTGATGCGTTCACTGGCGAGCTGTTTGCAGGTAACCCCGCGGGGGTGTGCATCCTTCCAGCGTTTCTCGCGGATAGCGTGCTGCAGAAAATTGCGATTGAGAACAGGCACAGCAACACGGCTTTTGTTGTTCCGCGCGCGGATGGTGATTTCGACTTGCGCTGGTTTACGGCGAAGATCGAGGACGACCTATGCGGGCACGCGACCTTAGCATCGGCCTATGTGCTCGCGCTGCGGCAGCACAATGTGTGGCCGGTTCGCTTCCACACCCGCAGCGGCATTTTGACCATCGCGCGGGACCAAGACAGCTTCGAAATGGACTTTCCCGCGAGGCCGCCCCAACCCTGTGAGACGCCCGTCGGGCTCTTAGCAGCCTTGGGTTTGAAAGCGGCGCCAGTCATGAAATTGCGCGATTATCTGGTAGTGGTGGAGCGGGCTGTGCAGGTGCGAACGCTCGCGCCCGATATTGCCGCTCTCGCGAAACTGGATATCGGGACCGCCGGAGCAATTGTCACCGCTCCCGGCGAGGGTGAAGTGGATTACGTGTGCCGATTTTTCGCGCCGTCGATCGGAATCGATGAGGACCCAGCGACCGGCTCGATCCACTGCACGCTGGCGCCGTATTGGGCGGGGCGGCTGGGCAAGAACACGTTTCGTGCGCAACAACTCAGTGCCCGCGGTGGATGCATGCGGTGCACAATCGCCGGCGATCGCGTGAAGATCGCCGGAAGGGCGCGCTTGTACGTACAGGGCACGCTCGAAATCTGAAGCGTATGCCTCCAGAGCGAGAACCTAGCTTGCATTCCTGTCAACGAATTCGTGGCAATTTGCCTCTAAAAAGGCGGTGAAGTTTTGGCGACGGCCGGAAGCTGGGACAGAAATCCAGAGGTGTCAGTATATTATTCAATTCTCAATAATTAAAGATTGGGTGGCACGCGTGATAGCCGCCTTCGCACACGGCCTTGCACCAAGGGCGCCCTACGTGTGCCTTTGCCGGCGATCTTGAGCTTGCTCGGAATGGCCATTCGCGTCTAGCCAGGACAAAAGACAACGAATGCTGCCGCGCGCCAATGCGATGCTCGAATCAGCGGCGCCGTAGTAGAGATTGATGGTGTCGCCGTCGGCTGCGATCGTGTAGCCGCACGGAAACACAACGTCTTGGACGTCTCCGTGACGTTCGTACTCCGCTTCAGGGGCAAACATCCAGGAATCACCCCGAATCAGGCATTTTTCCGGCTGTTCAATATCAAAGAGGGCCAGGCCAAGCCGATAGATGGAGCTTGAGGGCGTTGTTCGCACGCCGTGGTAAATCATCAGCCAGCCTCTTGGTGTCTCGATCGGCGGCGGCGACATTCCTATCTTGTTCGCGTCCCACCAGGCGCCACGCCGGGCTTCGAGCATGAGCTTGTGGTCGCCCCAATGGCGGAGATCGTCGGAGTAAGAGATCCAAATGTGAGCGCCGAGAGGCGTCATGGGGCGATGGATTAACGCCCAGGATCCGTTGATCCTTCTAGGAAGCAGGGCCGAATCTTTATCGTCCGGCGACATGATTACGCCGAGTCTCTCGAATGTATGGAAGTCCTTCGTGAGCGCGAGAGAGACACCGGGGCCGCCGCGCGAGTAGGACGTGTAAGTCACCGCAAATTGCTTGAGTTCCGGCACCCAGGTAATGCGCGGATCCTCGATGCCCCACACTTCCTCGGGGAATCGCTCGGGGTCGGGCATTAGCGTAGGCTCGCGATCGATCTGCCACCCATCCACGCCGTTTGCCGAGCGCGCCGCGCACAGGTGCGAGAGGCCGCGGCGATCTTCGACGCGGCAAAGCAGCAGAGTGGACCCGTCGGGCAGCAAGGTGGCGCCCGGATTGAAAACGCTATTCATGGAGTAGGGCCAATCTCTCGCGGTCAGCAGCGGATTCGATGCGTGCCGGTGAAACAAAGTGTCGTGTTGAATCATCATCTCTCTCATCTACTATCTGACCGCAAGAATCCGCGAGCTTTCACGCGGTGCAGCAGGGCAAGAAGACACTGAAGGGGTGGTCAAGACTTGTTGTCTGTCGCGCCTGATACTTCCAATTTGCGCATCTCCAGCAATGCCATGAGGAATGAAAGCGTCGATTCTGCGCCCTGGTTCTCATTGGCTCGATCGGGATGCAGACCATCGCGGCATCCGCCAGTGGTGGGATCGTAGAGCGCAATCTGCAAGTCGTTATCTCCCAGGAACCAATTGAAAGCAGTCCACGCTTCTTTCCGCCAGCGGTCCTCTCCCGTGGCGCGATAGGCTTGCAGAAAAGCTGAAACGGCCGCACAGGCTTCCACGGGCTGCTGATCGAAGCGGGCTTTTTCCGTCGTCTTGGAGTGGAAACCGTGCGAACCGATCGGCACGAAGTGCCCCTTTACGTCACAACACTGCACCGTCGCCAGCCAATCCAAGGCCTCGAGCCCGGCCGATACCATCGCATCATTTCCGCCGCGCATTCCTGCGCGAATGAGCGCCTGCGGTAGTCGAGCGTTGGAGTACGCCAGTTCGTTCTCAAACCATTTCCAGTCCGCCGTGCGGTTGGCTCGGTAGGCGTCCAGCAAGCGATTGGCAAGCGAGTCGGCCGCGCTCAGAGCGGCGCGATCCCCGGGAATTGCTTCGAGATATTCGAGCAGACCCAGCAGAGCGAAAGCGCAGGCCCTGGGACTCCTGAATTCCACGGCCGCGGGAATGGCCAATTCGAACAAGCGTGCTGCGGCTCCTCGCAGCCCAGCGTCCTTGGATCTGCCCAGAACGGTGCCCAGGCCCCAGACGGCGCGCCCGTGGCTGTCTTCCGTACACTCCGGATCGTTCCATTGGTGGTCATAACTCAGGGAATTTCTGAATCTTTTGGAGATGGGATCGAAAGCCAGCCACAAAAAGGCCAGATAACGCGAAGCGAGGTCGAGAGAATCCTTTGGACTACAGCTTCCGAATTCTTCCAGGAGAATTGCGACGATCAGAGCGCGCGCGTTGTCATCGGTCGTGTAGCCTTCCGGGTAGTTCGGAATGACGAAGACCGCGTGTTCCACGATTCCCGTCTGGTCGGTCATGCGATACAGATGATCCAGCTTGACCGGCGGAAGGCGATCTAGAGCCTTTTCTGTGTTCTGAGCGGAAAAAGTGGCGCGCGGCTTTCGCAGACGCTCGTTATAGACGCGTTCGAAGCTGCCCATATAGAGCTGCGCCACGCGATGCCAGACCATGTCTCGGGTGTAGAGGTAGGCGCGTTTACGCATGGCATGCCGCGCGGTGCCGTTTTCCAACAGCTCGATCGTTTTCGCGGCAATCGCCTCTGGATCATCGAACGGAACCAGCACGCCGCGTCCGTCGTCCAGCAATTCAATCGCATGTAAATACGGCGTGGAGATGATCGCTTTTCCGGCGCTAAGCGCATACGCGAGCGTCCCGGACACTACCTGTCCCTTGTGTTTGTAGGGCGTGATGTAAATGTCGGCGGC
>DATNIO010000240.1:0-3381 GCA_035604385.1 Verrucomicrobiia bacterium
TCCGGCATCATGGGCGAAAGGCTTTCCGGCGGAAACGTCGCCATCGCTTTGCTGGCCAACACGATTGCGACCGGTGCCGCACTCGCTGTGCTGATTCTGGCTTTCCTGCCGATATCCGGCGCGCATTTCAATCCCGTGGTGTCGATGGCCGAGGCATTCCGGGGCGGAATCACGTGGAAGGAAGCATGGCTTTACGTCGCGGCGCAAGTCTGCGGAGGAATTGCGGGAACGGCCTGTGCAAACATCATGTTCGCACTGCCCGCATTTTCCATTTCGCATCATGCGCGAACGGGCGCGCCGCTATGGTTCAGTGAATTCGTGGCGACGTTCGGATTGTTGCTGGTGATCCGAACAGTCGCGCGATTTACCCCCGTTTGGCTTCCGTTTGCCGTGGGAGCCTACATCGTCGCCGCATATTGGTTTACCGCTTCAACCTCCTTTGCAAATCCTGCCGTGGCCATCGCCCGTTCGTTGAGTGACACGTTTGCGGGAATTCGCCCAGTGGACGTTCCCGCATTTCTCGCCGCGCAATTGGCAGGCGGTTTTTCCGCCGTGATCGTTTCGGACTGGCTCAGCTTTCGATCGAGTGATGTGTGAGGTTTGGGTGGCGCAGGCTTCAGCCTGTGGGGGTTAGTCCTTGCAAGGACCAAACCCCACAGGCTGAAGCCTGCGCCACTCAAGCCCTACTCGAATCGAGCCTTGAATGTCCGGCCCTGTGACGCGATACTGGCGCCATGCCGGAAATCGCCTCCAAATCAGCCCTGCGCGTCCGCCAGCTTCGAAAAGCGTACAAGGACGTGGTTGCCGTCGACGGCCTCGACCTCGAAGTGCAAGCGGGTGAGTGTTTCGGCCTGCTCGGGCCGAATGGCGCGGGGAAAACGACGACCGTCGAAATCTGCGAGGGTTTGACACAGCCGGATTCGGGAGAAGTTGAAGCGCTCGGCCTGCGGTGGAACTCGGATGCGGCGCAGCTCCGCCAGCGACTCGGCATTCAATTGCAGGATACGCAACTCTCCGAGAAACTCACCGTGTATGAAACGGTCCGCTTGTTTCGCAGCTTTTTTCGCCAAGGAGCCGGAGCCTCCGAAATCATCGCGCGCGTGCAGCTCGAAGAAAAACAAAATTCGCGCGTGGGCGATCTCTCCGGCGGCCAGAAACAGCGGCTGGCGCTGGCCTGCGCCCTGGTCGGGGATCCCGATTTTCTTTTCCTTGATGAGCCCACCACGGGTTTGGATCCTCAAGCCCGCCGCCAGCTTTGGGAATTGATCGAGGAATTCAAAGAGTCCGGCCGCACCATTTTGCTCACCACCCACTACATGGACGAAGCCGAGCGCCTTTGCGACCGCGTGGCCATCATGGATCATGGCAAAGAAATCGCGCTCGGCACGCCGCGCGAATTGATCTCCGCAACCTGCGCGGAACAAATGGTGGAGTTTACGGCGGGCAGCGTTTCCCATGCGCTCGATGTGCCTGCCCTGCGCCGCATCGAAGGCGTCCGTGAAGTTCGCACGGAAAACGGCGCTGTGCTGCTGCAAGTGACTGAACTCCACACTTCCGTCCCGGCTTTGCTGGCTGAATTGACGCGGCAGAATGTTCCGCTCACCGAGCTTCGGACTCACTCGGCGACATTGGAGGACGTCTTCGTAACTTTGACGGGGCGCCATTTACGAGATGAGTAATAACACCATTTCCGACGTTCGCGCCGGCGTGGCCGAAAAGAAGTCTCCTCGCGCGAATTCGCTCGCGGACCACGCGCTCGTGCAACTGACCCTGGTGCGGTTTCGCGAATTCATTCGCGAGCCGGAGGCACTGTTCTGGGTATTCGTGTTCCCCGTTCTTCTTGCGGCAGGCTTGGGCATCGCTTTCCGCAATCGCCCGGCGGAGGTGCTCAGAATCGCAGTGGTCACTCCGGAACTTGCTCGATCCCTGCGGCAAGAGAAACTCCTCGATGTTCAGCAGCTGGATTCGGAAGCCGCGCAGGAAGCGTTGCGCACCGGGAAAGTGGCGCTGCTCGCCGCTCCCGGGTCGAGTGGCACTGTCGAGTACCGGTATGACGATACCAATCCCGAAGGCCGCGCCGCGCGCCTGCTTGCGGATCGAGCCATCCAGAAGGCGGCGGGACGCGTTGATCCAGTGGCGACAACTGACGAGCTGATGCGCGAGACGGGTTCGCGCTACATCGATTTTCTCATTCCCGGATTGCTCGGCATGAATCTGATGGGCAGCGCGATCTGGTCGATGGGATTCGCGATCGTTGATGCGCGTCGCAAAAAACTTTTGAAGCGCCTGGTGGCGAGCCCGATGCCCCGGCCTTACTATTTGCTCTCGTTTTTACTTTCGAGGATTCTGATGCTTGTCGTGGAAGTGGGAGTGCTTGTCGGTTTCGGCGCTTTGCTTTTTCACGTGCCCGTTCGAGGTTCGCTCCTGGATCTCGGAGTCGTGTGTCTCCTGGCTTCGCTTTCCTTCAGCGCATTGGGACTTTTGCTTGCTTCGCGAGCCAGAACCATCGAAGCCGCTTCCGGCCTGATGAACGTCGTGATGATGCCGATGTGGATCGCGTCCGGGGTCTTCTTTTCCTCGCAAAAATTCCCCGACATGATGCAGCCATTCATCAAAGCGCTTCCCTTGACCGCCGTCATCGACGCGTTGCGCGCGAACATGCTGCAAGGCTCAAATCTGGCGCAGATGGCTTCGCAAGTCGGAATCATCATCTTCTGGCTGGCGATTTGCTTTGCGCTGGCGCTAAAACTTTTCCGCTGGCGCTAGGGGTTTGTCCCAAAGAACGAAGAATCCTTCTTATCATCTTGACCAGTCCCGTCAGGGACGAAAGATCGTAGCCCACCGCTTGAGCGGTGGGTCTGCGCGAGGGCAGAGGGACAAGCCCCGGAGGGGCGGCACAAGGGTTGCCCATGTGCCGCCCCTCCGGGGCTGTGAATGATCGCGCCCCGCACCCCACCGTTTAAACGGTGGGCTACGATGTGACGTCCCTCCGGGACTTCGAGCGAAACAAAGGGAGGACGCCGCACAATAACATTCGTTGAAATTTCATGGGGGACAGAATCGTACCATGTGCGAGGAAATAGAACGGCTTAGCTTTCGATCGCGCGATGCTTGAAGGTGCGCAGGCCCTTGCTGTAGCTCGCCACGGTTTGACCCTTGCCGAAGAGCTTGTACTTGTAAATGGTGAGGCCTTCGAGGCCCACAGGGCCGCGGGCGTGCAGTTTTCCGGTGCTGATCCCGACCTCCGCGCCCAGTCCGTAACGGAAACCGTCGGAGAATCGCGTGGACGCGTTTTGAAAAACATTGGCCGCGTCGACGAACTCCATGAAACGGGACGCCACATCATGGCTCTCCGTCACGATGGATTCCGTATGCCGCGAG
>DATNIO010000241.1:0-7280 GCA_035604385.1 Verrucomicrobiia bacterium
CCTGAACCCCACGAATAAGTGGGTGCCCTGCGCCTGCTTTCAGGCTTTCCGAACCGGCGGAGCCGGCGAGGACATGCGCAACGGCAGGACGACGGGGGCTCCCGGGGATCCAGTGTTGGTTCAAATAGGCCGTCACACCGGAACCTGCGTCGCAGGCCGCCTCCGGTTTTATTGTATCAGGGTTGCGTGCGCAGCGTTTTGATGTAGGCGACGATCTGCCACCGCCGTTCCTTCGGCAAGCCGGCCCACGACGGCATCCCCTTCCACAAATTTCCATTGCGCAAAAACTCCACCAATTCCGCCGCCGATTTCGCCTGCACGTGCGGCGATTGCAGATTCGCCGCGTTGCCGATTCCGTGTCCATCCGCGCCGTGGCATTCCGCGCAGTGCTGCCGAAAGAGCTTTTCACCCGCGCGAATCTGATCCTCGCGGCCGATGTACATCTGCTCCCTTGCGTTCGGCGCCGACTGGGCCGTCGCCCCTGCCGCTTTCCCGCGTGCGCCGCCAGCGTCGGCGGCGAGCGCCACCGAAGCCGTCACCATCAGAATCGCGCCGCAAAATCCAAAGTTTCTCATCGGAACAAGCTCCTCAGCTTCCGTCCCAGCTCGGCGAATTCATAGGACGCGCCAAAGCGCAACATAAACCGATGGCTCGCGTCGGTCAGCCCGAATGTAGGTGAAATGCGCAGATTCCAACCGCTGGGCAACTGCCACGCGAGTATCGGCGCAAAATAATGCGACGTCCCGCTGAGCGTGAAATTCGAGACGGTGCCCAGGCCGCCGTACATCTCCGTGCCGGCCGCAAAATTCTCGCGGCAGAATGCGCACACTCGCGGCGTGGCCTCCAGCCGCAGCGGCCGGCTCGCGCCCACCGCGTAGCCGAATTCCCACGGCTCGTGGCCCACATTTTTCTCACCAATGAAATTCTCGCTGACGTCCCAGCCCTTGAAATTGCTTCCCAGAATGATTTTTGTCTCCAGCTCGTGATCGGTTCCGTTCAGCTCTGCATTGCGCGGAACGAAGTCGTCCTGCCCGTCGAATCCCACCACTTCCTTCATCGTCTTGTCGGCTTCGGTGGTGTTCTCGTACTCGACGTACAGCACCGGATTAATCCAATGCTGCTTCATCAGCGGATGAAAGCGGTTCTCCCAGCGAAAACCGGTAAAGACCGAGCTATCGTGAAAAGTGGATTGCCCGTCGAGATAGAACTCCGTGGTCCACCAACCAGTCGCGCTGTACTCGAATTCCGTCCAATAAGCGATGTAGTCGTTTCCGCCGCGCTGCGTGCCGTAGCTCGCGTTGAAATTGATCTCCAGGTTTCCGGGCTCCTCCATCGCCTGGCCATAAGCAACAAAATACGGAGGTTCCTGCGCACCGGCCGGCCGCGCCGCAGCCGTTCCTGCCACGATCAGGGCGGAAAGCCACAACACGCAGCGGATCCAGGCAAACCGCACGCACCCCCCTAGTTGATAATCGTTCTCAAGTAGCTGAGGCTAAGCCACCTGTAAATTAGTGTCAAGTAAAAACTCACCCACACCCATGGAAATGTCACCCAGGACGGTCAAGTCGGAACGGCTAGATTCTTCCGCGCGGCCGTAGGGGCGCCGCTTGCTGCGCCCCTGCCGGCCACCGGAGAGCTACAACAGAAGAATTAGAAGTGGAAGCCAAGCTCCGCGGAATAGGAGCGCGGCGTAACGTAGTGCGTCCCGCTGAACGTAGAAAGGAAGTTATACAGCGCGTACTTGTTGGTCACGTTGATCGCCGTCAACCGCAAGCTCCACTTGTACCGATCTCCGCGGAACAAGTTGTCCTCGCCAAGCGCCACGTCAAACAAGCTCCGGGGCGCAACGCGCGGCGGATTGTGATCATCATTTTCGGTGCCCGCCTTCGGCACCGTCAACAGCGTGGATCCGTACAGCGACGCCGGGCACAATCCCGTCGAGCTGATCGGCGTGGTCGGAGTCGCGTGCACACCGTTGCAGAATAGTCCCGCCTGAAACTGTTGATCCGGTGTCAACCCGGAGACATCCACCGTGCTGTTGTCTCCCAACGGCCCATTTGCACAATTCCCTCCCGCGCACGGCAGTGCACCAGCCACCAGTCCGCTGTCGTAGCGCCAGTTGAGGCCGAGCCACGGGCCCTTCTTCCACGGCTGGTACTGCAAGTGAGCCGTCGAGTTGAACTTCTCGTCGTGGTCGATCCGGAAGACCTCTCCGCCCTGACCGACCGTCACGCCCAGCCCGCTGAGTTGCGGCGGGAAAAAGCGTGCAGCCACGCTGGACATCACAACGAACGCCGTGAATCCGTGAAAGTTCGGGACGCTCGCGCGAATCGCGTATCCCGGAATTTTCGAACTCTGCCACGCCACCGGAAATGTAATTGGCGTCGCTCCGAACGTGCTGAAGTCATAGCCGTTGTGGGTGTACTTCCAGATGTACTCGCCGTCAACCACAAGGTACTTCCCAAACGCCTGCTCGAAACCCGCGTGAAACTCGTTGCGGTAGCCCGGAGCCAGTGCTGCCGGCACGCACGGGATCAGCGCCGGAATGAATCCCGTCGGGTCGTTGCAACCCGTGCTCGAGAGGACGAGGTTCTCGTTGAACGGCGACTCGAGCGTCCGCGCGTACGATATGCGCATCACGGTGTTGGTTTTCTTGATGTTGTACGCGACTCCCAGCCGCGGCTCCGCCTGCCGCGCGCTGATCAGTCCGTTGTACAAATCGCCGCGGATTCCGACGTTGAACGTCCAGTTCTTCAAGCTGATCGAGTCCTGGACGTAGAGTGCGAGTTCTTTCACGTCCGTATGTCCGCGAAACGGGAATAGGGCGCTCGGCGAACCCGCACACGAATCCGCCGGGTCGGTCGGCAGCGGCCGGGTCAGGTCGCTGCAGGCCAGGATCGGACTGAACGCCGGATTGATGCTGCCGCCCGGATCGAGCGGGCCTCCGCATTGCGCGCTGTTCGTTACCGTAGGATCGGTGTTCGGACTTCCGTCGGCATTGAAGCACACAGGATTAAACGTAGGATCGACGATCCCCAAGGTATCATTCTCCGTCAGAAACGTGTGCTGATACGTGACTCCGGCCTTGAGGTTGTGGATGCCCTTCACGAAAGAAATATTCGACCGCACGCCCGCGTTGGTGAGCTTTCGGGACTGCCCCACCGTTTCTGCCTGCAAGTCCGGGGCTAGGTCCGCAAGGGGATTTCCGCTTGGGTAGTAGTGGTATTGATCTTGGCGCACGAAAGCGCCGAACGTAAACGCCGTGGACGAATTGATCAGCCGCGTGTAGGTCGGCGAGATGTTAAACGTCCCGATTTTCGCGCGTTGGTCGGTTGTGCCGAGTGGACCTCCTGTAACGTTGTCAACGACTCCGTCATGAAATTCCTGATCGAATGAATTGGGATTCTGAAACCACGAGCGCGTGTACTGAAAATTCAGATGGATGGAGTCCGCTTGCGATAGCTGGTAGTCAACTCGGTCGAAGATGTTTTCTTCGTTGCCCTTCGCGTGCATCACCACAAACTCCGGCGGATCGAGAAACCGGCCGGAATTGAGTCCATTGGCGGCGATGAAATTCCCCCACTTGTCTCCGCCGTAGGCCAGGTCAAACCCGGCGGTGGCCGTCCCAAAGTTTCCATACGAGGCAAAAACACTACCCGTCGGGCGCTTCACGCCTTGGCCCGAGCGCGTAGTCACATCAATCACCAAGCTCGTCTTCCCGCCGTATTCCGCCGGCGGCGCCCCGGAAATCACCTCGATCGATTGAATCGAATCCGCCGGTATCTGGTTTGAGAACACCTTGCTCTGCTGATCCGTGATCGGCTGGCCGTCCACCGAGAACGAGTTTTCGGCGTGGTCGCCGAGCCCGTGAAATAAACCGTTCGAATCCGCGGCAACTCCTGGAGTCGAAAGCGTAACCAGCGAGCTCACTGATGACGACGCGCTCTCCAGCGGCAGCTTTTCGAACAGGTCGCGGTCGACGTCCGTGTGAAATGTCGATTCCGTCTCGACCAAGTCGCCGCCGTTCGCCTCCACCGTCACGGTCGTTGATGTCCCCGCAATCTGCATCCCAATCTGCAGCGCCACCGGAACCGATGAACGGAGGTCCACGTCCTCCGTGTAAGGCGCGAATCCCTTCGCCGTCACGACCAGATGGTAAGGATTGAACGGCACGTTCGGGAATTTGAACGAACCATCCGTACCCGTCGAGGCATATCGCGTGTACCCGCTCACGGGATTCGTGATTTCCACCGCCGCGCCGCTGACCACGCCGCCCGTCGCATCTTTCACATTTCCGGAAATCGTTCCCGAATTCCCAGTCTGCGCAAATGCACTGCCGCTGGTTAGCGCCGCGCCGAGCGTCAATAGCAAAACCGCCAAATACCGAAATATACTTCGCATTTTTCCTCCGTTCCCCGATTCGTCGGGGATCTGTCGTGGGCTAATCGTTGGAAGGGCCGCCGCAAAATAGGCGGAGCGCCAAGGCCGTATCGGGCTCAGCGCGTGAGATTCAGACTAGTGTTCAGTCGGTGGATTTACGCGGAAGGAGGTGCGCGGGAGGAATGGTCGGCAACAAACAGATCCAGCTCGGGCGTGCGGATTTCGCACTGCACACCGTGAGCCACCGGGACCAAAACCGGCAGCCTGACGACCGTAGCCGATTGAATCGGCGCGTGATGGGCGACGTGGCAAACCGGGCAGGCCGCGTCGGAGCTCCCCGCATGGTGGTGCGCGAGGGTTGACTCGGTCGCCAGGAACAGCAGCGCGAAGACGGCCAGGCAGACGAATAAAACCTGCGCCTTGTGGTGCCTCGGGTTTGCCCAGGACTTCATCGCCTACTCATTATATGCGCCAAAAGACCATTAGACGCAAGAAAGTCTCAAGAGTTTGCCGGAAGAATTAGGGGCCAGGCCCGGTTTAAGCGCTCAGGTAGGGGGCCATCGGTCTGGTGAAGCTCGTAGTGGGCATGTGCTCGGTCTGTGGCCTTAACGATGTACTCCCCGGCGTCGCGGCAACAACCTCGTGGAATTTAAGATGAACGCCAGCTCCGAGGAAACGTGAACAAACGCCGCCAGCAGCGGATTCAGAATTCCCGCCGCCGCCAATCCCACGCCAACGCTATCCACAATCAATGTGCCCGCAAAATTCTGCATGATGATCCTGCGGCACCACCTTGCCACACGCACCGTCTCCGCAAAATTCAACAGGTCCGACCCGATCAGCACGACGTCCGAACTCTCTCTTGCCACATCGGTCCCCGAGCCCATGGCTACGCCGACCGTCGCTCGCGTCAATGCCGGCGCATCATTTATTCCATCGCCTACCATTACCACCACCCGCCGTTGCGCAAGCAGCCCTTCGATGTGCTGCAACTTTTGCTCCGGCATCAACTCTGCGAGTATTTCATCCACGCCGAGCCATTTTCCGATTTCCTCGGCCACGCGTCTCGAATCGCCCGTAAGCAAAATGATTTTCAGCCCCATGCCCCGCAGTTTTTCGATGGCCGCGCGCGCCTCCGGCCGTAACCGATCGGCGACCCGAATCGAGCCCAGCAGATGCCCCCCACGCGTCACGAGCACCGCTTCATCGGCATCCGACGTGCCAGATCCCGCGCCATTACCTCCGTCATTCCCATCCCGCTGCCAACTGCCCACGGTAATCTCTTCGCCGTCAATCCGCGCCACGACGCCGCGCCCTGGCGTGTATTCGAATTCCTCAGGATGCCTCACAGGAAGCTTCATCTCCGTCGCGCGCGCCATAATCGCCTTCGCCACTGGATGTTCGGACCGGCATTCGGCGGTCGCCGCCGCTTCGATCAGCGCTTCGGCGCTGACTCCAGCCGCTGGACACAACTCTTCGATCGCAGGCGCGCCATATGTCAATGTGCCCGTCTTGTCGAGTACGATCGTATCCGCAGCCGCCAGCCCCTCGAGATATCGCCCGCCTTTGATGATCGTGCCGTTCTGCGCCGAACGTCCGATAGCTCCGAGAATCGCCAGCGGTGTCCCCGCCGCGATTCCGCACGCTCCGGCTACGATCACCACCGAAATCGTCGACCGCATGTTATGCGTGAAAAAAAGCGTAACCGCTGCCGCGGCCAGCGCCAAATACACGAGATAGCCCGCGAGCCGGTCGGCAATCCCCTGAATGGGTGCGCGCGAGGCCTCGGCGCGCTCCACCGCCTCCACAATCTGCCCGAACGTCGTGTCGCGACCGAGTCGCTCGACGCGAATCTCGAGCGCGCCCGATTGATTGATCGTCCCGGCAAAAACTTTAGTCCCAGGCCGCTTCTCAACCGGCATCGATTCGCCCGTGATCGGCGCCTGGTCTACAAACGAATGTCCACCGATGACGGCGCCGTCAACCGGGATTCGCCCGCCGGGCCGCACAAGCACCACGTCGCCCGGTGCCACTTCCTGAATGCCCACATCCTCCCACTCTCCCGCGCGCTGAATAGTTGCCGTGCTCGGGAGCAGCTCGATCAGACGCTTAATCGCTCTGCGCCCACGCCCGACCGTTAGACCCTCGAGAATCTCCGCGACGAGTACAAACAGCGTGATTACGAGCGCGGTAAAAACCTCTCGGATTGCGAGCGCCGCAACGATGGCGATGGCCATCGAAAGCTCCATGGTCATCCGCCGCTCGACCATGTTCTCGTAGGCTTCGCGGAAAATAGGAAAGCCGCCAACCAGTGTGCAAATTACCCCGACGGCCGTGTAATACGCGTTCGGCTGCGGCAAGAACCAAATGGCCGCCGCTGCCGCAGCCACAAATAGCGGCCGATTGATTTCCCGCCAGCCAACAGCATGTGCGTGCTCTTCGGCGCTAGCTTGAGCATGACCAGCATGCTTATCGTTGATGTCTCCAATCGCCATTCCTCTTGCTTGCGTTGCTCTCGATTGATCCATGACGCCACCTCACAACGGCCGCTCTCTTGACACCCACCAGACGGCTCTCAACCCGCCGCCAGTCAACTTCACTTCAAATACGCCCTGATTACGTCTACCAGTTCCTCCGCCGCCTCGGCCTGCGCTTGATTTTTCGCGCCATCCGGCGCCAACACGTGAAACCGGATGTGCCCTTCCATCACTTCGGCCATTAATCCGTTCAAAGCTCCCCGTGCAGAGGCCATCAACTGCAGCACGCTCGCGCACTCTTCCTCCGACTCGAGCCCCCGTTCGATGGCCTCGAGCTGCCCCCGAATGCGGCGCACCCGCGCGAGCAATTTGTCCTTGTCCTTGGTCGTATGAGCCATTCGCTTGCCCTCTCGTTTGAGTCTT
>DATNIO010000242.1:0-6810 GCA_035604385.1 Verrucomicrobiia bacterium
AGCGCAGACGGAACTGCACCGGATCCACGTGCAGATCCGAGGCGATGTCGTCAATCGTGGATTCACTCGCGAAGACGCGGGCCAAGTCCCCCGGCGCGCGAAGATTGCTGGGTCGCAAAGGCCATTGCCCTTGCTGCACCCAGGGGATGTACGCCGCCAGGACTTTCTGGTTTTCGAACGTGTAGATCTGGCCTCCGCCTCCGGCGCCGTTCAGAAATCCCGGACCAGAAGGCTTGAGGCCAATTTGAGCCGACGCAAGCATGGGATTGGCTTCCGATTCGGACCACGGCAAACTCCGGTCCATGAAATCCCAGGCGATCACATTGCCCTGTGCATCCACGCCGGCGCGGACCGTCGTGAGTTGCGCGGGACCTTTGGGATCCCAGGCGTGTTCGTCAGCGCGCATCCATTGCACGCGGACCGGCTTGCCCACGGCGCGGGACATCAGGGCCGCGTCCTCGGCCACGTCATCGGTTTCGAGGCGCCCGTAGCTGCCCGAACCCTCCCGGTAGAGAAGGTGAACGTTTTTCGGCGGAATGTTCAACATCTTGGCAATGGAATCACGCGTTCGGAATGGGCCTTGCGTTCCGGTCCAGATCGTCGCCCTATCTCCCCGGACATCCGCGAGGGCGCAGGGCGGGCCAATCATGCCATGCAATTGAAATGGCCAGTAATAGGTGGCTTCGTACTTCTTTTGCGCCTGGGAGAAGGCGGCGTCCAGATTGCCACGGTTTGTTACGACGTTGTCCTTGAAGCTCTTCGTGTTCTTCAGATAATCGAAAACTTCGCTCGGGCCGGACATCATCTTCAGTGTTGGTTCGGACCAGGTTACTTTCAGCGCGCGGGCCGCCTGAATCGACGCCCATTCCGTCTCCGCGACGACGCCGACGAAGGTTCCCTCTCGCACGATTTTCACCACGCCCGGAATATTCTGGATCGAGCTTTCATCGATGCTGGCCGGCGCGGAAAGCGACGTCGCCGGTCTCACCACGCGCCCGTGGAGCATTCCCGGCACGCTGGTATCCTGCGAGTAGACGAATTCACCCGTGAATTTTTCCGGCAGGTCGACGCGCGGAATCGATTTCCCGACAATTTTGTAATCTTTTGGGTTCTTGGCGGGAACTTCCGGCGCCACTTTCATGTCCCAGCCGACACCGGCGGCGGTAATTCTTATGTTGAAGCGCTTGCCGCCAAGGAGATCACCGTACGCGATTTTCTTGGAGGGGTTGCCGACCACGCTGACCACGCCATCCGTGACAGTCAGCATGTCCACCGGCGAATCGAGGCGCGCGGAGGCGAGCTTGAGCAACTCCTGCCGCGCCGCCGCGGATGCCTGGCGCAGTTGCACGCCGCCGCGCTCGACGGTTCTGGCGGCCGCTGTGATTCCCTGGTCGACTGCCTTATCCGTGTCGCCCGAATCCATATAGACTTTTTTGAAGGAAACATCGAGTTCCTCGGCCACAATCTGGGCGAGCGCGGTCACGACGCCCGTGCCGAGTTCGACCTTGCCCGTGAAGACGGTGACGGTCCCGTCTTTCGAGATGGCCATCCAGGAATCGAGCACGGTTGGGTCCATGCCGTCGACGGAGAGGCCCTCGCCCTGAGCGAGAACTCTCGAGGCTGTCCCGAAGAAGCTGAAGCCCACGATGAGGACGCCTGTGCTTTTTAGAAGATCTCTGCGGGAGATGGATTTGGTTTCCATGTTCGGCTCTCCTTCGTTAGGCTTTCACGCTTGAATTTGACACGCGCTGGATCGCGCGGATGATCCGCAGATGAGTGCCGCAGCGGCAGATATAGCTGTTCAAAGATCGCTTGATATCGGAGACAGTGGGATGGGGATTCTTGTCGAGCAAGGCCTTGGCGCCCATCACCATGCCGTTCATGCAGTAGCCGCATTGGGCCGCCTGCTCTTCCACGAACGCCGCCTGGATCACGTGAGGATGAGCGACGCTGCCCAATCCCTCAAGAGTGGTGACGCTTTTATTTTCTGCGGCGGAGGCCGGAAGCATGCAGGAGCGCATGGTGTTACCGTCCACGAGCACCGTGCACGCCCCGCATTGTCCCAGGCCGCAGCCAAATCGGGGTCCGTGCAGCGACAGGTTGTCGCGCAGGACGTACAGCAGCGGCGTGTTCGGGTCCGCTTCAACGACTCTCGATTTGCCATTTACTTTCAGCGAGATTCGCGCCATGGTGAAATTCCTTTCTCGACGGGCCGGTCAAAATCTATGGGGCCCTCAGTGGCAGTTCACGAATTCCAACCTCAACATCACTAATTTGCGACTTAATATACACCCACACGCCTGGAGATGGAAATGCCGTGTGTGTTTTAGGCAATGATCCGAGTTCGGACGAGGGTTGATAGATTTCTCTGACTTCGAAAGAGAGGTGTTGTAGTGACCGGTGATATTGGCACCAGACGAAGTGAGAGAGAACCTCTCACAGGTCACCTGACCGAGTTCTTGTACGACGGCTTTTCAGCCGTCACCAATTCTCAAACCAAAGGAAGCCCGTCGCTACGGCTCGAGCGAAGCCAAGTAGGCCGTAATGTTCAGGATATCTTCTTCATTCAAATCCTGAACGACGGGGCGCATCAGTTGGGTCCCCGGGCCGTTGCGCGTATAGCGCTGGATGTCATAGAGCTGGCGCGCGAGATAGCTGGGAGAACGGCCCGCGAGCGGCGGGAAATTGCCATTGCCCTTCAAGCCCTCGCCATGGCATGCGGCGCACGCGACGGTTTTACCCGCACCGCCCTTCACGACCAAGTCCTCGCCTCTCTTGACGCTGCCCATGGGAGCGTACGCAATCCATCCGGACCTTGGGTTGCGATACTTCTCGGTAGCCTCTGGGTCCACAGGCATTTCCACAATTCGCTGGCCGAGCGGCTCAGTCCCGGCTCCCTCTATGGGGACGAAAAAGCCTCCCATATTCTTGTTCTTCGGGATGGTTTCCGTCTCGACCACCTTGATCCACGCGGTCATTTTCATCGAGGCAAAGTACTCGGCGGCTGCCTTTGCCTCTTCATCGGTTATCCCCGCCGCGTTTCCGGCCATCACAGCCGTGTTTCTCTTCCCCGGATCGGCGGCTTTTCGCGCGCCATTTTTGAAGTCGGAAAGTTGCTCCAGGATGTAGCCGGCAGGCAGGCCGGCGACGCCGGCGTTTTCAGGACGGCCTTTGCCGTTCGGGTAATGGCACAAACCACAACTGCCGATCCACGGGTTTGCGGTTGGGGAGCGGCGGTGCGCCACGATCGTGGGCATGGGAGGATGGTCGCCCGGGAACCAGTCGACGGGGTTGCCGGTATCCCGGATCTGCTTCATGGTGAAGGACTGCGTGCTGCCCGGGATCGATCTGACCTCTGCGTCGTCCGTTGGCGGCGGTGGCGGGGGACCGGGCTCCAGCACGGCGTACGCCCATGCCAGCGGACGCGAGGCAGCATCTTTATTCTGCTCTTGTCCCTGCGGAGCGGGCGATGCAATCGCCACCGCGGAAAATAGAGCTATCACACCAAACGAAGCGAGGACATGCGGCCGAAAATAATTCGCCATAAGCGCCTCCATACGGGTGCGGGCCCTACTTGGAGCCCGCATGAAAACTGTCCTGCGGTCCTGCAATTAACAACAAATTCAATCACGATTGGCGGCAAACTTCAAGCCGCGGGAACCGAACCAACAACTACTTCGACGCAGGCCCTCGCGACGTTGCGACAGCCGGCTTCACGAATTTTACAGCCGCGACTGCCGCGTTCGCCTGCACATTGGATAATTCCGTGGTCGATTGCCCGTCCACCCACGTCAATTGCCATTTAAAGGGCATCTTGACTCCGGAAACGGCGCGATAATCGGAATAATCGATGTGCAGAGGGATCAGACCCACCTTGGTGTCGATCAAGCGCGTTTGCCGCAGCAGCAGGCCTGTCTGTTTATCGAAAAATAGTTTCACACGAGTTCCCCCGGCGGCGGTTCCCTCGACAACTAGAGCAGCGCGGTCATCAACCGTGACTGGCGGGAAGCCGGCGTGCCATTTGCTTAAATTTTGCTTGAGCGTGGCGGGAAAAGCGATGGCCGCGTCCACCTTGGCGCCGTCCAGGTCTCCTCCCGTCAGCAGGATCATCGGCACCGGCCTGTCTGCCGAGGCGATCCAAGCCTCGCTCCCGTCGAACGTCGTCGTATTGTCTCCGCCGTGCAAATGATTCGTTGTGGTCAGCTGATTCGGAGCCTTGGCGGAAATTTCCGAGGGGACCTTTTGAAAATCCGTGTCGAACCCGGCGTAAGTTCCCTTCTCGGTGAAGCTCGTCAGCTTGGCAAGTTGCTGCGCTCCGCCGACGGCCTGAATAAACTTGTCGAGGATTTGCTCGGCGGCGGCAGGGTCGGCGGGAGTATTCGGAATGACTTCAATTCGATCCGGATCATCCGGAGGCGGGGCCCCGTACTGCTCGGCCAGGCTCGGAGTGACCTCGGGGTGCTGGACGCCGCGATGGCAGGTGTAACACGTCACCATCCGGATCGCGCCGAAGTCGGACCGATTGATGAGGTTCTCCATCAATACCATCCTGCGCGCCGTCTGTTTCAGCGGAGTGTCGTCGGCATAGCGGTCCCAATTGCCGGCGCTTTCGTTGACGTGGCAGTCCGTGCAGTTCATGCCCAGGGAAGCGGCGAAGAAACCCATCGTCCCCATGAATTCGTTCACGGGGATTCCGCGGAGCACCTGGATGTTCTTGAAGGCTTCTTCCGACATTTGCGGCTTTTGATTCGCGCCGGCATTGGCGGACTGGCTGCGCGCCCAAGGGGTCCCCAGGAGGCACAAGACCATGGTTCCCACGGCACAATGGATCACTCGCCTGGATTCGAATTTCATCTTGCCTCCTTCTTTCGCCGCGCGCAAAGAGCGCGGAGCCGTCCGGCAATCAAAGCAGATCGGAGCATGCGCGGTATTGTCCGGCCTTTTCTTCGGCCGCGCAGTTCAATTTGAAAGGTCGCTCCGGTTGGTTCGGCTCGCCGACACTATACGCTTGCCCGCACCCACACGCAATCAGAGTGTGCTTGCGTTTTGTAGTTGAAGTATGGGCGCCCTGTCAATCGCTTTTTGAAGGAAGAGGCTTTTCGCTTGATACGCAACGATTGCATCCGCGAACGGAATCGAAAGCGGATCATTTATCGCAGGTATTCCGAGGCCGCGTCGAATACATAGCGTACGACAATCGTAGAGTCCGACCGGCCATTCTCAATGTGCCAGGTTTCGAAAATTTGCCGGCCGTCCGAGGACAGCTCAAACGTTCTGCTCATTTTCCTGCCCTTCGGACCTTTTTCATCGGTGATGAGTAGTGAGCCGTCCCAGTGGGCGGATACCTGTTTCAGGGAATCGTCTTTCGACTTTTGAATTTTCCTGCCGTCCGTGTAGCACACGAGTTTGTTGCTTTGGTCATTCGTTACATCCACCTCGGCATCCCTCAACTCGAGGGTTTGTGAGAGATCGGGGCGAATCAATTGGCGCATTTCTTCGGTGGTTTCACTGCCTGCATCTCCCATGCCCCTGCCGCTTCCACCGTACGGTCCGTTACCTCCGCCACCGCTGCCGGGATATGGAAAACCGATCCCCACGCGGGGGCCGCCGCCCGACCCGCCGCCCGGTCCTCCGCCCGGCCCTCCGCCCGACCCTGCTTTCGTTTGGCGGGCCTCCTCCAACTTCTTTTGCGGATCATCGCTCTCGTCGGCGTTCAGCCTCCAGAATCCCGCTAGCGTTTTTCTCGGTTCTACCTGCGGTTTCTTTTTTGGCGGTGGCGCCGGCGGAGGCGTAGGTAGCGGGTGCGAGGGAGGCAAAGGTCCGGGAGGCGCTTGCGCAAAGAGGCGTCCCTGGGGGAAGAGGCAGGCGCCGCAAAAAATCGCAATGCAAGCGGTGGCTCCAAATTTAAGGGAAATCATGTTTGTCCTGCCTCCATGCAGCCTGCCGCCTGCGGTTCACCCTAATAGATGTCAAAAGTTTCAGATCGAGTTGCTTCCTTACCGCCCTACCGAAGTATACTCTCAGGTCTAGGTCCAACCTATGGAAACGGTTCTGATCATCGAAGACAGCCGCCCTATGCAGCGGACGCTCCAGCGCCTGTTCGAGGCCGACTCTCTGGGAGTTCGGATTGCCTCGGATGGAGTGGAAGGTCTTGAGAGTTTCCGGCGTGAGACGCCAAATGTGGTCATCCTGGATTTGAAGCTGCCCGGCTTGTCCGGCAAGGAACTTTGCCGGTCGTTCAAGACAGAGATGCCGTCGGTGCCCATTGTGGTCTTGAGCGCCAATGCCGACGTCGACGACAAAGTGGTGCTGCTCGAATTAGGAGCGGATGACTACGTCACCAAGCCGTTCAGTCCCAAGGAACTGCTGGCGCGCGTGCGCCGTGCGATGCGGCGCAACGTGCGGAGACCACAAGGCGCGGCAGGCGCCGAAGCGGCTTCCCCTCACGATCTTCTGGTGTTTGGCGATGTGGAGATCGACTTTACCAGCATGGAAGCGAAACGCGCCGGCAAGCCTGTCGGCATGACGGCGCAGGAATTCAAACTATTGAGATTTCTTTCGCGGTCGACCGACCGCGTGGTTTCACGCGAGGAATTGCTCAATGAGGTCTGGGGATACCAGAACTATCCATCCACCCGCACGGTGGACAATCATATCCTCCGGCTCCGGCAGAAGCTGGAGCCCGATCCCGCGCACCCTCGCTTTTTTGTGACCGTGCATAGCGCGGGCTACAAATTCGTTCCCGGTAACCTTGCCGTGAACAAGAAGAGTTAACGCGTCTCGCGGAGAGTGCGATGTCTCGCCTGCGGT
>DATNIO010000243.1:0-7613 GCA_035604385.1 Verrucomicrobiia bacterium
TTGCCGCGCGATTTGCTCATCTTCTCGCTATCAAACAGCAGCCAGCCATGCGCCCAGATTTGCTCGGGCAGCGGCAAATCCGCCGCCATCAAGAACGCGGGCCAATACACCGCATGGAATCGAATGATTTCCTTGCCGACGATATGCAGATCCGCCGGCCAGAGGCCGCGCTGGTCGTAATTCGGGCCTCCCACGGCGCTCAGATATCCTATAAGCGCGTCAAACCACACATAAAAAACGTGCGGCGCTTCGCCCGGCACCGGGATGCCCCACCGGATCGTCGTCCGCGTAATCGAAAGATTTTTCAGGCCGCCCTTCACAAAGCTCAGAACCTCGTTCCGGCGGCTCTCCGGCTGAATGAAATCAGGATTGGCCGCGTAGAAATCGAGGAGCTTTTGCTGGAATTCGGAAAGTTTGAAAAAATAGTTTTCTTCGGTGACCGTTTCTGTCGGGCGCCCGCAATCGGGACAAGCGTCTCCGGGCCCCGCGTCCACGACGTAGGCATTGTCGTGCACGCAGTACTGCCCGGTGTAGCGGCCCTTCTCGATGAATCCGTTATCTCGGCAACGCTTGAAGAGCCATTGCACCGTGCGATGGTGCTTTTCATCCGTCGTGCGAATGAATTCATCGCCCGGGATTCCCAGATCGTCCCACAGCCGCCGCCACTGCACGGCGATTTCCGTGGAAAATTCCTGTGGAGATTTTCCCGCTTTTTGCGCCGACCGCTCGACGTTCACGCCGTGCTCGTCGGCGCCGGTGGTCATGAACGCGTCGAATCCCCGCATGCGCTTGTACCGCCGGATTACATCCGCAACGATCGTCGAGTAGGTGTGTCCGATGTGCGGCATGCCGTTGGTGTAGTACAGCGGCGTCGTTAAATAGTATTTTGGCTTGGCTCGGGGAGTGCTCATTCGCCCTTTCCGTTTAGAATTTTAGGGTGAACCCTTACGATGGCAGGCCGCCCGTCAACGGCGGCAAACTCCGCACCGGGAACTCGAATTTCGATAGTAAGCGCGCTGCAAGATGCTGTCAAATCACGACGAGCGCAGGAAGAAGAATTAGATCAGCGGCGAGTCTGCGCCGGAGAGGGACCGCGTCTTTTTATTTCCTTCATGGCTGAACGCACAATATAGGCGGAGCGTGTCATGCCAGCCGATTCGGCCAGCCGGTCAATGGTGTCAATCTGGCTTTGCCGGGCAGTGATATTTACTCGGACCGTTTTCTCATCTACAGGAATATCCACCAAAAACAACGTTGCGCCGGGCCGCCCCGGATGCTTTTCTACATGATCTAATGTTGAAGGCCTTGGAATTGTGTCGCCGTCATCCCTCATCCCTTCGATATGTAAGGTCAGCACATCAAGTGCATTGCGGTGCGCCTCCTCAAACGTCCTGCCCGCGGTGATACACCCGGGAAAATCAGGGAAGCTCACCCCATAGTCGGATTTACGATCTTTGTACAAAAAAGCGATGTAATTCATCATTTCCTCAACCTGATCTTCGCCTGTCTTTCAATACTCTTTAGCGTGCCTATCGGTATGTCGCGGCTAGGCACAGGAACAGTTACCCTGCCCTTCTTTGTCGGATGTCTGAACTGCTTGTGGCTGCCAACATGGTTGACCTCATACCAACCATCGTCTTGCAACCGCCGAATCACCTCGCGGCTGTGGACAGATCACGATACACACTTTATACACACTTGTCAAGTGAGAGGGTATGCCCCCATAGGACCTACGTGGTCTCTAACTCATTTGGTATGTTAACCATAACAAGAAAAGCACCCGACGTGCGGGTGCTTTTTTGCGTTGAATTCTGACGTCCAAACCGACCGGCAAGTCCCGGCGTCGCTCAGTCCTGTGGCGGCGGGGGCGGCTGCTTGCCTTCCCGTCGATGTCCTCCTCCTCCGTATTCTCCGCCCTGCATCTGCTTAAAGGATGGGTCCGGGGTGAAGAGCGACGAGGCGGGAGACTGTCCGATGTTCGACAACTGGTAGGTCGTCGTCCCGAAGCGCGGATCGGTGTTGGTATCTTCCAGGAGAAGATCCAAGGCAGTCGAATACCAGCGCTCCGACGTGATGACAATCGCGTTTAGATTTCCAATCGTTCCCGCGGGAATGGTTCGTGTCACTTTCCGGTCATCCACCGGATAGACTGTATTGGTGACAGGATCGGTATACGACCCGCTCGGATTGTCGGTCACAGTCTCGTTGTTTGCGTTAGAAGCGTTTGGACGGTCCTTCTTCCTGTCGCGCGCTGCTTTGCGATCGCGGATTGGGAAATCCCGATAAGTACCTTTCGCCACGTTGACGACATACTGGGTGCCCTGCGTAACATTGCGGATGTAAGCAAACTCCTGAGCCTTGCCCGGCGCCGCCCATGGTCCAATCGCCGCGAATTTCAAGCCACGGTAAATGCTGCCATCCGCGCCGCGTGCGAATGTGCCGGTAGATCTATTGGTAATCGTGTTGCCGGGCAGTGTCTCCATATGCGTGATCGTAATCGTCGCCTGAATGGGCTTGCCGGTCACCACCTTGCCTCCAACACCACCCATCAGCCCACCGAATTCAAAAACACCTGCCATTGGTCCGCCCGGCCCGGGACCTCGTTCACCACCGAAACGGCCGCCCGGTGGAGGGCCCTGCGCACCCACAACCAGCGCCACACCCGCCAACAACATTGCTCCCATACCCACCCCAAACATTGCGTTTCTCACTGCCTAACCTCCTGGAAACAAATTGCAAACCCACCCCATGCACGCCCGTCTATTGAATCAACTTCACCCCGCGCGGCCAGCCATCCTCGCCTACCAAAACATCCGCAAGAATTAAATCTTCATCCGGAGTTTCCACGACCGGGTAGCCGAGCTGCGCCAAGGAAGCCCTCGTCAATTGAACGCGCACCACCATGCCCGGATCGTCCGCCGAGATTGCGCCCGTGAATGGCACAGGCACGAAATCGGAAGCGACATACGTTTCACCTACGGAAGCATCCGCAACAATCGCAGCCGCAGCCGGCGAAAGCACATCCTGCTTCGAGGCGTCTGGTGCCTTCGCCTCCAGCGGAATTCTCGATTGAGATGTGACATCCTTCTTTGGCGCCGGAGACAATGACTGCCCCTTTGAACGGCCGCTAACGGTCCACAGAAAAATCAGCAGCACCGCCGCAGCGGCTCCCACACTTGCCCACTCCACGCTACGCCGCCAGGAAGCGCGACGATGGTGATTCCGATACGCCGCCAGCAACGACGCCTCCACGCGAGGGGGGGCCTGCTCTCCACGCGCGCTCTGGCCCATCATTTCCGAAGCTTCCGCGAGCGCTGCCGCATCCGCCATCCGCTGCGAGCAAAGCCCACAGTGAGCGGCGTGTTCCAGAGCTGCTTCACGCGCGTTCACGTCCAGCAGTTCCATACGCACAAATCCGTGGACGATTTCATCGAATTCCCTGCACGTCATTTCCGTCATGTCTTTTCTCCCGGGCGCGCCCAGTTCGCCCTGGCCCCAATCCGCGCTGGACGGAGCTTGTCCAACAAGATCGAACGTGCTCGATTGAGCCTCGACCTCACCGTTCCCACAGGACAATCGAGCAAAGCCGCTGCTTCGCCATAGCTCTTCCCTTCGAGGTCGCACAGCGTAACAGGCTCGCGATAGTGATCGGGAAGCGTCAGGATGGCTTCGCGCAACAACTCCGAGATCTGCGCGCGCTCCAAACCCTCCACAATCATTTCCGCCTGACCCGAGTTTGCTGGAGAGTGGCCATTGCCGTTGAAGTGCCCTGGATCACCACTGCCATCCGTCGAAAGGCCCCTTCCTAACTCATCGGATAAAGGGACGTACCGGCCCTCTTTTTCATGCAGCTTACGCAAGTGGTTCCGCGCGATGCCAAAAAGAAACGCGGCGGGAGTACCCTTTTCTTCGTCATATTTGCTGGTATGGCGAATCAGCGTTAAAAAAGTGTCCTGAACCACGTCCGCAGCCGATTGAGGGCTTCCACTCATATGCATCGCGTACCTGTACAGCCCACCCTGATGGCGGCGGTAGAACTCCAAAAAAGCGTCGTCGTCTCCCGCTGCGAGACGCCTCAAAAGTTCGACATCACGTGTTTCGACTGGCTCTGCCATCTACACCGGTTGGACTTTTTTCCCGCGCTTACACTATGAATTACGCTTGCCGGCGGGAGGAGTTCCACTTTCTTGGCATGATTGCCATCCGCGACGCGGGTTGCAATCAGGCGCCTTAGTATATTCTTATCGCTGATGCAACGCTCTTTCTTGCCGTCGCCTGACACACCGTTGGAAACGGCAGCGCGCTGCTGTTAAGATGCCTGCTAGCGGAGAAACGCTTTCCAAAATATAACCGTCAAACAAGACGATATTCATTGAGGAGGCGACACACCATGCAATCCAAATTCCTACGCAAGATTCCGGCTGCGCTTTGGATCACACCCTTGGCGGCGGGCCTGATTTTCATGACGGGCGTTCGGGCGCAAAACTCGAGTGGTGCCCCGCAAATGCTGAAGGGCGAGGGCTCATTCAACGACTGGTCCAATGAGCGCCCGGGCAACCGGTACCTCATCAAGGCTTCCGATCTGCCGAAGCCGTATGCCACGGACTCCTCGCCCAATCAATCCAAAGTTGTTCCGCGTCCCGCAGACGCGTGGCCGAAGGTGCCGGATGGTTTTAAGATCGACCAGGCCCTCACTGGTCTGGAGCAACCGCGAACGATAATCACCGCTCCGAATGGCGACCTGTTCTTGGCGGAAAGCACTCCCGGCCGCATCCGCGTCCTCCGCGGATTTTCCGGTGACGGCAAGGTTGTCACGAACGAGGTATTCGCCACCGGCCTGACCATGCCCTACGGAATCGCGTTTTATCCTCCCGGGCCGAATCCGCAGTACGTCTACATTGGAAACACGAATTCCATCGTTCGCTTTCCCTACAAGAACGGCGACTTGAAAGCCAGCGGACCGGCCCAAGTGGTCGTTGCGAGCATACCGGGCGGCGCAAAATACGGCGGCGGGCACTGGACGCGCAGCCTGGTGTTTTCAAACGACGGCAAGAAACTCTACGTCGGTGTCGGCTCGCAAGCGAACGTTGCCGATGGCGAAGCGGAAACCAATCGCGCCGATGTGCTCGAATTCAATCCGGATGGAACCGGGCAGCGAATCTACGCAGCCGGCGTTCGAAACGCTTCCGGCCTGGCGATGCATCCGCAGACGGGACAGCTTTGGGTCGCGGTAAATGAACGCGACGCGCTGGGCGATAATCTCGTGCCCGACTACGTGACGCACATTCAAGAAAGCGGGTTCTACGGCTGGCCCTGGTATTACACGGGACCCAACCAGGACCCGCGATTTGCGGGAAAACATCCCGAGCTGAAAGAGAAAGTCATCGTTCCGGATGTTTTGCTGCAATCCCATTCCGCTCCCTTGACGTTGGCGTTCTACGAAGGCAAACAATTCCCCGCCGAATATCGCGGCGATCTTTTCGTGACTTCCCACGGTTCCTGGAACCGCGCTCACCGCACGGGATACAAAGTCATGCGCGTTTTTGCGCCGAACGGGAAGGCCACGGGCGAGTACGAAGATTTCGTCACGGGATTTGTTGTGAACGACGCCGATGTTTGGGGACGTCCCGTTGGCGTGACTGTGGCAAGCGACGGCGCGCTGGTTTTCACGGACGACGGATCGAACAGCGTCTGGCGCGTCACCTACACCGGCAGCAAGAGCGCCGCGAAGTAAGGTCTGCAGTGGCGCAGGCTTCAAGCCTGCGCCACCCCCTCTTCTCCCACATTCCGCCTTCAACTTTCGCTCCGCGTTCCCTATAATCGCTGTTTCTCTTCGCAGATGGGAGCCACTTGGTACAAGTTCTCGTAGCCCGAGTTCGCGCCGCCCTCGCGGCGCATATCCGCCAGCACTACCAGCAGGACGTGGCCATCGTCACGGAGAAACCTCCGCGAATCGAAATGGGCGAGGCTGCCACGCCCGTTTGCTTCGAGCTGGCCAAGCGCCTGAAGCGCGCTCCTCGGCAGATCGCGCAGGAGATTGCCGCGCTGCTTGCGCCCATCGATGGAGTCGATCGCGTCGAAATTGCCGGCGGCGGCTACGTGAATTTTTATTTCTCGCGGGCCGCGTTTCTCACCGCGTCCCTGAAGGAAGCGGAAGCGCAACGCGCCAGCGCCGGTCCTGATGCTCCAAAATGCATCGTGGAACACACCAACATTAATCCAAATAAAGCCGCGCATATCGGCCACCTGCGCAACGCCGTCCTGGGCGATACGTTTGTGCGCCTGCTGCGCCGCGCGGGGCAGCGCGTGGAAGTGCAAAATTACATCGACAACACCGGCGTGCAGGTTGCGGACGTGGTCATTGGATTCCTCCACATCGCCAAGAAGACGGCGGCGGAAGTGCGCGCTCTGGCCGCGGAGCCGAAATTCGATTACTACTGCTGGGATTTGTACGCCAGCGTGACGCATTTTTTTGACGAAGACAAGACGCGCCTCAACTTGCGCGGCGAAATGCTGAAATCGATCGAAGAGGGCGCTGGCGAAGCCGCGGAAATGGCGAATATTGTTGCGCCGGCTATTGTTCGTTGCCACCTCCGCACCATGGAGCGGCTGGGAATCGAGTACGACCTGCTGCCGCGCGAAAGCGAAATTCTCCATCTGAAATTCTGGGATGCGGCCTTCGAGTTGCTAAAGCAGCGCAATGCAATTCACATGGCCGAGGCGGGAAAGAATGCCGGGTGCTGGGTGATGCGTCTCGACGATGGTTCCGCGGACAGCAAGGGTGAAGGCGAAGACGACGACGCAAAAATCATCGTGCGCTCGAATGGCACGGTCACCTACGTCGGCAAGGACATCGCCTATCAACTTTGGAAATTCGGTTTGCTCGGGCGCGATTTTCACTATGAGAAATTTCACACCTATCCTGCCGGCCATACGCTGTGGTCCAGCGTTTCCACCGGAGGCGATCGCTCCGCGCCCGCATTTGGCCGCGCCGCAATCGTGTACAACGTGATCGACGCGCGGCAAGCATATCTGCAAAATGTCGTCACCGCGGGTCTGCGCGCGCTCGGGTACGAAGAGCAGGCCAGCCGCTCGGTTCATTTTTCTTACGAAATTGTCGCTCTTACCCCGCGCTGCGCCTCCGAACTCGGCTACACGCTGAGCGAGGAGGACGCGAAGAAACCGTACGTCGAAGTCAGCGGCCGGAAAGGCATGGGCGTCAAAGCCGACGACCTGCTCGACCGCCTGGAAGCCGCCGCGCGCGCTGAAGTAGATGAACGCCACCCGGACACGCCCGACATGGAGCGCGCCGCCATCGCGCACGCCATCGCCATCGGCGCCCTGCGATATTTCCTACTAAAATTCACGCGCACAGCCACCATCGCCTTCGACTTCAAGGACGCCCTCAGCTTCGAGGGCGAAACCGGCCCCTACTGCCAGTACGCCGTCGTGCGCGCGCGAAACATCTTCCGCAAGCTGCGCGACGAGCAGCCTGACTTCGACGTGTCCTCTCTTGGAAATGTGGACGCGAGCGCGGCGGCGGAATTATTCGCCGGCTCTGACGGAAACGCGTTCTGGGAACTTGCGTTCCTAGCGGCTTCGCTCGACACGCA
>DATNIO010000244.1:0-24584 GCA_035604385.1 Verrucomicrobiia bacterium
CGACTACGTCTTTCTGACGGCCGGCGCCTGCGGCCCTTGCCGCTTCGGCCAGTACCACGAATCCTATGAGATGGCCCTCGATGGCATGGGCCTGAAGGATTTCCGCCTCTTCCTGCTGGCGCAGGATCAACTGGATCAGGCGCCCGAAAAGCCCGGCGGGCTGGAAATCAATATGCACCTGAGCCTGGGCATCGTGTGGGCTATTCTGGTGGGCGACATTCTCACGGACATGGAGTACCTGACCCGTCCATACGAGGTCACGCCCGGGCAGACCGACAAGGTCCTTCAGGAAAGCGCGGACTATCTCTTCGAGGTCTTCCAGAAGCGGCCGCTGCGCGACAACAAGTACGGGATGCTGGCATGGCATTTCCTCTCCGGCTATTTTGCGGATGCTTTGCGCGTGGTGCGTAAGAAATTTGACGCGATCGAAGTCGACCGCCTGCAAGTGAAGCCGAAAGTAAAAATTACGGGCGAGTTCTGGCTGCAGACGCACGAAGGCGACGGCAACTACAACATCAAGCGATGGCTGGAATCGGAAGGCTCAGAAGTAATGCCGCCGCCGGTGGCCGTGTGGCTGGGCTACCTGCTGCACACTCCGCTCTGGCGTTTGTCCGCGAAACCAACGATCGACCGCAAGATTCGTATGAAGATGGCCATGATTCGCGGACTCGAAAAACTCTACGTGGGAACCTACAACCGGTTCCGCAAGGCGCTGGCCTATGTGCCGCACGAGTTGCCCGATCAGGAAGAGCTCAAGCAACTGGCCTCACCGTTCTTCCACCACGAACTGCGCGGCGGCGAAGGACACATGCTCATCGGCAAGGCGCTCCACGCGCATCTTCACAAACATGCCAACATGACGTGTGAACTCTCGCCGTATTCCTGCATGCCGAACACGATGTCCCAGGGCGCCATGGCGAATGTGCTGGGGCGGCATCCCGATCTGCTCTACGCTCCCATTGAAATCAAGGGAGACGCCGAAGTCCACGCGCTATCCCGCTGCCAGATGATTTTGACGGAAGCGAAAAAGCGTTCGCAGTCCGAGTTCGTCGAAGCGATGGCGAAGACCGGACTGACGCTTGAAAAAATCCGGCAGATCGAGGAAAAGAATCCCAAAGTTAAAAAGGCGACGTATCGCATCCCGCATTACGGGTATGCGTCCACGGCAGCGAATTATGCTCTCCACCTCGCCGGCATGAGGGCGAACTAAGGAGCACAGCCACTCCTGGTTGTGCGGATTTTGCTGCAGCTGACAGAAACAAGGAGGACAGCCAGGAGTGGCTGTCCCACTTGAGAGGACCCCTCAATGGCTGACGGAAGTTTTGTCAAGATCGCGCCCCTCATGCGGGACCCGGGCATGATGGAAATCAAGACGCCGGAGAAGCTGGCGCCCAGCGCGAACGGCGCGATGATCTGCGGCGTTGACGTGGGAAGCACCACGGTCAAATACGTTCTCGCCTCGCCGTCCGGCGAAGTGCTCTCGCAGGCCTACGAACGTCACAATACAAAACAGGGAGAAAAAGTTCTGCAGTTTCTGTCGCGGCTCGAGGCGCAGCATGGCTTGACCCCGCAGCGCGATCGCATCTTCCTGACCGGGTCGGGAGCGGGACTGATTGCTCCGGTCGTGGGAGCCAAGGTCATTCAGGAAGTCGTGGCGGTGGCGGCCAGCGTCGAGCGGCTACACCCGGCGGTGCGTTTCGTCAGCGAGATCGGTGGAGAAGATATGAAGACCATCTTCTTCAACGGCAATGGAACGACGAAAAGCAAACAAGTTCTGATGCAGAGCGCCTGCTCGGGCGGCACCGGCACATTTATTGAGAAAACGGCGCGCAAGCTGCAGATTGCTCCGGAAGCGCTATCCGAAATGCATTACACGGGGCACACGCTGCACAAGATCAGCAGCAAGTGCGGGATCTTCGCGGAAGCCGACGCCAACACGCTGCTCAAGGCCGGCGTCACCGTCGATGAAATCATCGCATCCCTTTTCGAGGCCGTCGTCTACCAAAACCTGGCGACGCTGACGCGCGGGAACACGCCTTCGCCCGAAGTTCTGCTGCTCGGCGGACCGAACCTGTTTTTCAAGGGGCTGCAGGAAGCATGGCGGCTGCACCTTACGCACATCTGGCAGGAAAGAAAAATCCAGATGCCGAACGGCAAGCCGCCCGAAGAATACATCACCGTGCCGAAGGACGCGCTGTACTATGCGGCGCTCGGCTGCATCGAAGTGGCGCTCGGCGAACCGCACACTGTTGGAATATACCAGGGCACGAAGAAGCTGCAATGGTGGATCGAAGAAGGCCAGTACGAAGAGAAGAAAAAGCAGGGCCGCGGCGGGCTGAGCGACAACGAAGAAAGCTTGAGGACGTTCATCGACGTGTATTCCAAGATGGACGCGACCTCGAGTGCAAATATCGAATTGAAAGCGGCGACCGCCACGGTGGAAAAGAAAAAACTGGATCACGTCGTCGTGGGCTGCGATTTCGGCTCGACCACGGCAAAAGCCGTGTGCCTCGGGCCCGACAAAGAATTGCTCTTCTCGTGCTACGCGTTGAGCAAGGGCAATCCTATCGAAGACGCGAAAAGTTTGTTCCGCCAGCTTCGCGAAGCCATAGGTGACGGCGAGATCCTCGGGCTCGGAATCACTGGCTACGGGAAAGATCTCCTGAAAGGCATCCTGGGCGCGGATTGCGGCGTGGTGGAAACCATCGCGCACGCCTCCGCGGGATTGCACTACTTCCCCGATGCCGATTGCATTTGCGACGTCGGCGGCGTTGACGTCAAGATCATGATCCTGAAAAACGGGACGGTCAGCGATTTCCGACTGAACTCGCAATGCTCGTCGGGCAACGGCGCTTTCCTTCAGGGCGTCGCCGAACGATTCGGCATTCCCCTGAGCGAAATGGCCGACAAAGCTTTCCTTGCGCAGGCCATGCCGCAGCTTTCGATGGGATGCGGCGTCTTCCTGCAAAGCGACATCGTCAACCAGCAGCGCAAAGGCTGGCAGGCGGAGGAAATTCTCGCCGCCCTGTGCTCGATCCTGCCCTTGAACGTGTGGATCTACGCCGGCGGAATGAACAACCTCAACCAGGTGGGCAAGAAATTTATCCTGCAGGGCGGTACGCACAAGAATCTGGCCGTGGTGAAAACGCAGGTTGATTTCATCCGCTCCAAAGTTCCCGATGCGGACGTCGTCGTGCACCCGTATTCCGGTGAGGCCGGAGCGATTGGCGCGGCCCTCGTTTCGCTCGACTGGTGGGAAAAAGGCGGCCGCTCGCAGTTCCGCGGCTTCGATGTGATCGAGAAATTGACTTATACCACGACGACCGCGAAGGATACCGTCTGCAACTGGTGTCCCGTCAATTGCCAGCGCAGTTTCATCGATGTCGAGTTACCGGGCGGCCAGGGACGTTCGTGGAGCAAAGTTCCGCTGTCCCTCGGCTGGGAGCGCGTCATCGTGAACAACTCGTGCCCCAAGGGTTTGGTGGAAGATTTGAACGAAATGAAAGTGATCAAAGCCGGGATCGAGAAAACCAAGAATGCCTTTCCAAATATTGCAGACATGGTTCGGCAAGAAGGCTTCCGCCGCAATTCCGCCTCCGCCTAAGGACCGCTCGGGAATCCGCGTCGGGATTCCCAAGGTCCTGAACATGTGGAGTACCCACCAGTTCTGGGTCGCGTTTCTGCGCGAAATCGGGATCGCCTCCGAAAACATCGTATTCAGCTCGGACACTTCCGAGGAGCAGGGCCGCGAATTTGGAAAAGGCCGCGGCACGGTGGACTGCTGCTACCCCGTGAAGGCCATGAGCGGCCACTACGGGGAACTGGTCTTCGGCCTCAAGAAAAAAGTCCACGTCATTTTGAGCCCCATGATTTATTCGCTGCCGTCCTTCATGCGCGGGCACGTATCGGAAAACCTGGCCTGCACACGCGTGATGGCCGGGCCGGAAAACATCCGCGCCGGTTTCGTGAAGGAAAGCGACGTGTTCAAGGACAACGGCATCCAGTACGCCTCCCCGTTTGTGAACATGGCCGAACCTGAAATGGTCCCGAAGCAAATGTACGACTGCCTGAAAGATATTTTCGACATCGACATGGCGGAAACACAGCGCGCGGTGGATGCGGGTTACAAGGCCTTGCGCGAATTCAATGAAAAGGCGCGCGCCGAAACGCGGAAGATCCTGACCTGGTGCGCGCGCGAGGGAAAACCGTGCGTGCTCGTGCTGGCCCGCCCGTATCACATGGACCCGGGAATCGGGCACGAGATCGAATCCGATTTGCAGGCCCACGGCTATCCCATCGTCTGGCTGCAGTATCTTCCGGTGGACGACGATTTGCTGAAGTGGATTTTCGGAGAGGAAGTGCAGGCGAAAAAAATCCGCTCGCCGCTCGATATCTCCGACGTGTGGACTTCGTCCAACAGCAGCAACACGAATGAAATTCTGTGGGGCGCGAAATTCGCGACGCGCTTTCCTTGGATCACCTGCGTGCTGCGGCTCTCGAGTTACGAGTGCGGCATGGATCAGCCCACCTACACGCCCACGCAAAAAATTGTGGAAGCGACCGGCACATTATTTTTTAAGTTTGGCGACCTGGATTCCACCAAACCCGCGGGAAGCATCCGCATCCGAATCGAGACCATCGTCCACTACCTGGCGAAATATTCGGACAAGATCATTCAGAAGAAGCTGGCCCTCCTGCCCCCCGATTGCCCGCTCTTGCAAAACCAGCATGAAAAAGATGAGAAAGCCCTGGCGAGTGTTGCCGGAAGCGATTAGGACCAACGCAGTTCGGATTTCGTGGCGCCGGCATCCTGCCGGCGTTTTTATTTTCTAGGGCAGGCTACGAAAACCGCCGGCAGGATGCCGGCGCCACAAACTTCGCGCCACGCAATCGCAGCTCGGTTCCTTCCTGATTCATCTTCCCGTTTCGTCGCTGTGGATTCGCGGCTGCAATTGGAACCGCTCCGTTAGCCAATCAAAAACCGGGAGGAAAACATTGAAGCGGCCTGTGTCCCGCGCATGATGCAGCATGTGGTGGCGCGCCGAGGGACGCAGCCATCTCGGCAGCCAGCCGCCCATGTGCGTGCGCCAGTGAATTTCTTCAAACGCGATGTAGTAAATCGCGAAGCTTGCAAACACTCCCGGCGTCCAGCCATTGCGGAAAATCCACTGCGCGACCAAAAATGGCGCGGCGTTCGCGAAAAATAGCGCGACGACTCCCCATGGATTGCTGGAGAAGTTGACGTACCGTGCCGCTTCCGGGGAGTTCAGCGTCGCGTGATGCACCATATGCTGCTGGCCGAAGATGCCGCGCCCCGAGTGCAATAGGAATCTGTGCAGGCAATACTCAAAACCGTTGGCGTAGAAAAAGCCCAGAACGAAGCCGCCCACGATGCCGATGACGGAATGCGGAAAAAACCGGAGGGAGATCCAAACCAGAACAGCGCCGGACATGGCCGCAGCCAGCAGGTTGTCTCTCTTGATTCTCAACCCCTGAGCTTTCCGCTCGGCCCGAATTACGTCATCCGAAATCATCCCAAAGACAAGCTAACGCTTTCCTTGATCTGCCGCAAGCACGCTAGCTCACGCTTGGCACGAGCCGTCGCGGGAGAAGCCTGGGAAACCCAGTTTTGTGAAGCATTAGACTAATTGCCGGAGTGCGAAGTCACGCGAAGCTGCGACGCCTTGGGGCTCTCGGAGCCCACCCGCGTCAGGTAAATCATGAAGGGAGTCACTTCAAACGGCATTTTCTCGCGGTCCGCGACGCTTCCCACGGCTTGGGCCTTCAGCAGCGCCAGGGAATCGTCCCATGGGTCCAGCTTGACGCGGCCGCCCAGCGGCAGCGCCACGATATGCCTCGCGGATTCCGCGTCGCCGGGTTTCGCGGCCACGGAGAGTTTGAGCAATCCGGCATCGCCCACTCGAGGGCTGATTAAGTTGGGAATTTCGCGGGCGCGCCCCAGCAATTCGGCCATAAACATTTCCGCGGTCCCAAGCTGATCCTTGTACGGCGAATTTTTCAGGAGGTCCGACGCCTTCGCGCTGGCCGCAGCATCCTCTTCCGGCTTGCGGTCAAAGTCGAAGTGGTCAAACATTTTCTTGTCCTCGAATTGCAGGCGATCGAAAAAGGCGAGGCGCGTGTCGACCGGCTTCCGCGTCGTCAGGATGTAGCCCATTTCCTTGGCCAGCATCGCCGCAAGGCTGGCTTCATCCGGCAGAACATCGATCAATCCGCGGCTGAGCACGATGGTATGGCCCATCGAAAAAGATTCGATGGTGGACGTCATCAGCACGCGGCACTGAATCTCGGGTTCGACATCGAGGTTGTTCGTGACTTCCAGATTGTTCACGACCGTTTGCAAAACTTTGTCGATCTCGCCTTTCGGCGCGACGAGGCCGGATCGTTGCAGCCTCTCCATGACGTTGTCCTCCGCCTGCGCGTCCCACGCGCGCTGTTCCTGCACGGGGGCAAGATCGTTGTTCGTCTTCGATTGATCGATCACCGGGGAAGCGGATTCGATCAGGACCTGGCTCAGTTCCTGCTCCTGGCGGGATCGTCCCGCGTCGTATCCCCAGAGGCGCGTCTGCGCCTTGTAGGTCGGCGCCTTGACAATGGGATTCGCCGACGTCCTCTCCTCGGAATAAATAAACGCGGGCAGCCAGAGATTCGGGCCAGCGTTCACGCGCCAACTGTCAAAATGGAAATTCAGATTGGTGAAGGTACGGCCGGTATAGGACCCGTTGAATCGAACGATCGTGTAGTCCTGGTCCTCGACCCAGATGCGCCCGATGAAACGGCCTTTGCTTGCTTTTTTATTGGGGGTTACGTCAAAGACGAGCGTGCGCACTTCCCCGAGGAATTCGCGGCGGACGTAGTCGAAATTGTAGTTCTGCGTGTCCAGGCCGCCGTTGTCGAGATAAATCATTTGCAGAAAACCGTCCGGGAGAAACTCGGTGCCGAAGTCGAAAAGATGGGTCATGCTGCCGACCATGTGGTGCACCGTATTGTCGCCGGGCGTGGGAAGAGGCTTGAGGTCCAGCCCCTTGGCAAATTCCGCGCGGCCGATGAAGTAGTGGTCGCCATCGGGAACCCAGCTCCCGTCGCTTTCCGTGATCCTGACTTTCTGGATGTAGGTTTCCACCAGGGGAGAGTGCTGCCGGATCATGGCCATTTCCAGCTTTTCGCGGGAAGTCACTTTGGAGATAACCTGGTCAAGCGCCCCGGTGGGTGGAAGCGATTTCACTTGCGCGGCGAGCGGCGCGGAACAAAACACTACGGCCACAACCAGAAATTTCAAGGTACGCATGGCGTTCATCCCCCCGAAAAAAGCACAGGCCTGTGGAAAACTTCCAGGCCAAAAACTAGAACCGTGAAAACTCTAGAAAAGATAACTCGCGCACGCCATATGCCAATTCAATCGCAGTACAAAACGCTCCAACGAAAGGAATTAGCGGCTAACTGATCTCAGTGCCATGTAAGACTTTCGCCCGGACTGAAGAATTGTCGCTGGATGAGGCCTCAGCAGCCCCGGATTGCAACCGCACGAATTTATCTCGGGCAAAGTGTACAAATCAACTTCAAACAGTAATGATGACCCACGATCCCATAGTTCTACATTCGACTTAGATGCGGGCGCAGGAGGTACACGTTGTCCTGGACTATTGAGATCTAGTAGCACAGACCTCAGCCTGTGGGGTTGGTCCTTGCTAGGCCTAACCCCCACAGGCTAAAGCCTGTGCTACTAAAGGCTTTTCGTGGTACAGTTTGCCGAGGAGCCTCCTCCATGATACGACACCGATGGGTTTTATTGATTCTCCTCGGCGTTTTTCCGCTTACCGCGCGCGCGCAGCAGGCAGCACAGGCCACACCACTGAACGATACCCAGAAATTGGGCCAACGTATTTTCGAGCAGCGCTGCGGCATCTGCCACGCGCCGGCGCGCGCGGGCTTCGTAATGTATGGCACTTACCTACACAAGGACCTGATCAACGGAAACGAAGACGCCATCAAGGAAATGATTCGAACCGGAACGAGCAAAATGCCCGGATTCAAGTACGGATTAAAACCCGCGGAGATTGACGCGATCGTGGAATATCTGAAGACAGTGCCGAAGCCCGCCAAGACCGTGGAAGCGGGCGGAGGCATGGTCGACTAGGTAAAGTCTAGAAGTCGCCGGAATTTCGGCTGGAAATCTGGACGGAAAAAGGAGAGCCTGCGATGCATCACACACAAACTCGTGCCTTGTGGTATATTCTCGGCGCCGCTTTCTTGGCCTTTGCCCTGGCGGCCATCCTGCCTCTCGCAGCCAACGCGGCTCCCGACGTCGCGCTGCTCGCCGGCACAGTCAAGTCGGCCTCCGGCGCAAAACTGAACGGCGTGACGATCTCCGCGAAGATGGACAACTCGACAATCACCAAGTCCGTCTTCACCGACGAAGACGGCGCCTACTATTTTCCCGCGATGCCCGCGGGCCACTACGACGTCTGGGCCCAGGCCGACGGCTTTGATACCGCGCGCGGCGACGCCTCGCTCTCCCATACAACGCACCGCGATTTCATTCTCCATGCCTCCAAGGATTTCGAGCGCCAGTTGACTGGCGATCAAATCCTCGCCTCGCTCCCCGACGCAACGCCCGACGATCGCCGCCTCAAACGCATCGTTCGCAACACCTGCACCAGCTGCCATCAGCCCAATTACATTCTGCAAAACAAGTTTGACGAGCAGGGCTGGACCGCGATTCTGGAAACGATGAAGCGCGTCAACGTGGGCGGCGGCTACCTTGGCCCGAACAGCCCGATCGCCGCGCCCATCGACTTCCACGAAAAGGAACTCGCCGCCTATCTCGCGCGCGCCCGCGGGCCCGAGCAAAGCGCGATGAAGCTCTGGGTCAAGCCGCGCCCGACGGGTGATGCGGCACGCGTAGTCTTCACCGAGTATGACGTCGCGATGTTCGCACCCAACGAGGCCCCGAAAACCTTTGCGCTGATCAACGGCAGTGACTGGTCGCTGGGCACGCCTTCATCCTTCTTCCACAATGGCGTTCACGACGCGCAGGCCGACCTCGACGGCAACATCTGGTTCAGTGTCAATCTGCCCCAGCCGTACGCCAGCCTGGGCCGCGTGGATGCCAAGACGGGAGAGACCAAGTTCTTCCGCGTCGCCGGCCTCAACGGAATGGCCGCCACCGGCCACGGTACCATGCGCGACAAGCAAGGCCACATCTGGTTCGACATGTCGCCCGGTGAAGCTGGTGGCCGCGGGCGCCTCGTCGAGGTCGATCCCGCAACCCAAACACTTCAGGTGTTCACAGCGCCGGAAGGGCAAGAAGGCCCGACGGTGGCAGCCGGCACTGTGGACGTAGACGGCAAAGGCAAGATCTGGGCCTCCACGGTTCACGGCGCTTCGCGCTTCGATCCCCTGACCAAAGAGTTTTCCGAATACAAGTCGCCCACCTACAAGAATGCGGATGGTATCGGCAACACCTACGGCCTGACCGCGGACGCCGACGGCAACGGCTGGTGGGCGGAGATGAATCTTGATCTCGTGGCCAAGACCGACCTCGAGACCGGAAAGGTCAGCGAAGTCAAGGTTCCTCCTGTACCGGGCATCAAGCAGATGTTTAGCCCCGACGAAATCAAGATGTATGAAGCTTACGGCTCGACCTGGAACATGGCCGTGCCCTGGGCCGAAGGCCCGCGCCGCATGGGAGCGGACAAGGAGAGTCACTTCGTCTGGGTGTGCGACTGGTGGGGCGGAAGCTTGGCCAAGATCGACACGCAAACTTTGAAGGTGACGATGGTCCCCCTTCCCAGGCCGGATGTGCAGATGCCTTACCAATCCGCCGTGGACAAGGACCACAACGTGTGGGTCAACTTGATGAACGCGGATGAAGTCCTCAAGTTCGATCCCAAAACTTCCAAGTGGACCGAGTATCCATTCCCCACTCTGGGCGCGGAAACCCGCTACGTTTCCCTGCTCGAACGCGACGGCAAGTTGGAAATCATTCTGCCATACTCGCGGACGCGCAGAGTGGCGCGCATGGAGTTCCGCAGCAAGGAAGACATGCAGGCGCTGAAGCAGCAAGTGCAGCAGCAGGAACAAGCGCGGGCGCAGTAGGTGGCAGGTGACCGGGTTTCAGGTGACAGGTTTTCCCCCTGCTGCCTGCCACGTGCAGCCATTCACATGTCCCCAGAGAGGCGCTACGTGCAGGCCGGTCTTTACACGCCTTCTCCGACTCAAGGGCTGGGAAGACCTATTCTGAACATTGACACGGCGTGACTTAGGGTGTACGGTCCTGCGCAAGGGCAGATTGAAATCCTAAATCGTGAATCCTTGCGTGAGGTGAATGATGGCCACTCTCTCAGCCGGCGGGCCGGGCTTCGGTAAGACTCCTCTTTTCTCAATCACGAAAAACGGAACGAACACCGACCGCGGGAAATTTGCGTACAAACGGTGGGTGTTTCTCGCCGCAGTGGTTCTTTTTTCATCGCTGGCCGTTGCGCAGAACGCGCCTCAAGTGACGGGAGTCGATCCGGCGTCGGGAAAAGTGAGCGACACCGTGACCGTGTCCGGAAGCAATTTGGGGAAGGCGTCTGTATCGTCCGTGTTTCTTTCCGACGACAAGAATGATTTCAAAGCCACGATCGTCGATCAAAGCGACGATAAAATTACAATGAAGGTGCCTCAGTGCAAGCCCGGCGATTACAACGTCTCTGTTCAAGTGGGCGACAAACTCTTCATCAAGCCAGTGAAGTTCAAGGTGGAACAATAAAGGCGACGTGGTGTGGCAGCAGTAGGGGCACGACATGTCGTTCCCCTGATGCCGACCGATGGAGCAGCAGCTTGGTGAATCACCGAGCAACCGATTGAAGTCGTGGCCTTCTTGCTTGTGAGGCGCATGTCAGTCGAAGGGCTGCGGGGCCCAGGGCGTTGCCCGGGGCTAGCATCCTGCGGCGCTCGACGCGGCGAGCGCCGATGAATTCGATTTCTTGGCTGGATTTTGGCAGCGCGGGCTGTAGATTGTTTTTGTTCTACCCTACCTGTACTTCGCCTGGAAATCCGTGAGACGGCTCCCAGCGGGCCCTCCGGCAAGAGAACCTCCGCTGAAGACTCACACGTATAATACTGATAATAATGGTCTTATAAGATACACGCCGACTTTCCAACCGCCCATGCCGAAAGTCCCGGGACCTGTACTAGGACTATCAGCACCATTGTCTGGCCAAATTGGCACTGAAGCCTCATTGGTGTCCCCACTTGTTTTTGCGAAAGTAGGCTTGTTGAAACGATGTACGGCGACTCAAGACAGAGGAGACAACCGATGAATTCGAACAAAATGACCCTAGCCGCCATATTCACCCTTTTGATTCTCCTTGGCGGACGGTGCACAGCCGCGCAGGCGCAGGACTGGAGTGCAGCTAGCTCCGCAGCCGTGGCAGCCAGCCAGCGAGGCGAATACGCCCTGGCGGAAGCTTCCTATAAGGAAGCCATCGAGATCCAGCAAAACACGATGGGCGCTGATCACCCGGGAGTCGCCATCAGCCTGAATAACCTGGCCGTCATCTATCAGGATCAATCCAAGTATCCCCAGGCGGAGCAAGCGTACCTGCAAGCCCTTGCCATTCTGGAGAAGGACGCGAGCCAGAAGGCTTCGACCGGTCTTACGCTGAACAATCTTGCGGCCCTGTATCATGACGAAGGCATGGATGCCAAAGCCGAGCCGCTCTACAAGCGCGCGCTGGGAATCTGGCAAGGTTTGGGAAAGAATCAAAGCGCCAACGAAGCGATTGCAGTCATCGGCCTGGCCGGCATTTACCACTCGCGAAACCAGGATGCCAACGCCGAACCCCTTTATCTGCGGGCTCTGAAACTCTGGAACGAGCCGGGCAAGCCGGAGAGCACGGAAGCAGCCGCCGTACTGTTCCAGCTGGGCGAGATCTATCACGCCCGAAGCAACAATACGGAAGCCGCACCGATGTACTCCCACGCCCTGGCTATATGGGAAAACACTTCGCAAATGGACAGCTCGGAAGCGATCACGGCGCAGGCCACTCTTGGAGAAATTTACAGGGCCGAAGGAAAGTACTCCGAAGCCGAGCCTCTGTTGGAACGAGCTTTGAAGGCTACGGAACAAACGCTGGGACAGGATCATCTCAATCTTGCCGCCAGCCTGAATAATCTGGCGCTTCTCTACTACTGCGAAGCCAAGTATGACTCGGCCGAACCCTTGTACAAGAGAGCGCTGGAAATCCGCGAAAAAAATCTAGGGACGGACGACCCCGCCGTGCAACAGACGAAGCAATTTTACGCCGCACTGCTCCGCCAGGTAGGCCGAAAAGCGGAAGCGCGGAAGCTCGAAGCGCAGGCGTCGGGCAGTGGAGTTGCTCTCCTCTAAGAATTAAAGTGCGGCCCGCATCGCTGTGGGCCGCACCTCATTTTCCGGGTTGCCTTTGTTGCATCGAAAAGCTCAATTTACCCCGCTCGGCAGAAGTGGAAGCGAATGCCCCCACGGTAAGGCCACTCTCAGCTGGACTTCCCAAAATCGTACAGAATCGCAGGGTTTTCGACGAGGATGCGATGGCGCGTCGCCTCGCTCGGCGCCCATTGCGTGAGCAAGTCGAACAGCAGGGCGTCGTCCGGCTTGCTTGTTTCGTTCGGGTGCGGCCAATTGCTCCCCCACACCATCCGCTCCGGCGCGGCCTGCACATAAGATTGGCCCACCTTGTTCAAATCGGCGTAAGTGGGGGGACCGTCCTTCGTATTGTCATAAGTCACCGAGAGTTTGACCCATGTCCGCCCCTTATCGACCAGCTTGCGAATGAGCGGGTAGGCCGGATGTTTCATGCCCATCGGCTGCGGGATGTGCCCCATATGATCGAACACGATGGGGGAAGGGAGACGCATCCACAAATCCTCGGCCGCAGCGATTTGATCCGCGTCCATATTGATCTGGATGTGCCAGCCCAGCGCATTGATGCGTTTCGATAAGGGTTCGATCATATCGAGCGAAGTCGCCGCGACAATGGCGGCAGGCGCCAGGGAGAAGCGGATTCCGCGGATTCCCCCGCGGGCCAGCGCTTTCAACTCTGCGTCAGTAATGGTTGGGTGAATAACGGCAACGCCGCGCGCATTGGGCCCAAACTGGGCGATGGCGTCGAGAGTGACGCGGTTGTCCGTGGCGTACGGCCTGGGCGTTACGATGACGTCGCGCGTAGTTCCGATGCGCCGCTGCAGTAACCGGTATTCCGCCACTCGCGCATTGGGTACTGCTCCCGGATCAGGGGCAGGAAAGCGGGCGGTATCGTAAATGTGATGGTGACAGTCGCATGCGAGCGCCGGGGCTTTGAGCTTCGGCAGTTCCGTGCCGGTCGAATTCGGCACTGCTACTTGCGCGTCGCTAACACCAGGATCGAAGAGGCCTGCCGCGCTCAAAGCAGCGACGCTGGCTCCCTGGAGGAAAGTGCGGCGGCCGATTTTCCGTTCGTTCATCGCGCTACTCCCTTTCAGGGTGGGCTGTCACGTTCCACATTTTAGTTTCAATTGGAACGCGGGCACTATTGGGCGCCTTTCTCGCTGGCGGGTTTGCCGATAATTTTGTTGTACTCCGCGAATTCCGAAGGGGAACAAATCATCTCGCGGACATCGAAATTGGGTGGTTTCAGTTTGAAACGCAGCTTGTCGAGAGGTACCCAGGGTTTCGTATACATTTTCGGGTCGTTAATTGTCACGGTGAGTTCCAGCGTGTCCTGATCAACGCGGTGAAACTTCTCCTCGACGCGCAGGTCGCCGCTATGCGGGCGGCCGGCTCGATCGACCCATGTCCTCTCATCCGTCCCCGTGGTCTGCACGACGAAGGTGTAGTCATCCTCCCACTTGCCCACCGAGTAGCCGTACCACCTTGGCTCGGGATCCTTGGGGAGGTCTCGCCCGTCCGTCCAGATGACACGCCAAATCCTGCCAAATTCGTACAGGACGAACACTTTGAGAGGCGTTTGAAGGATCTGAGTCGTTCTCAGTTCATAGAGGTCTTCGCGGGGGATTCCCTGGGGATCACAGTACACGACTGGATCATTTGTTTCTCCGGGAAGGACACTTCGAATTCCATTGCTCGGCTTGTGAGAGTTCAACGTCTCGAGCCCCAAAGGAGTGTAAGGTACCTGATGTTCCGGCTTGCCGTCTTCCGGCATGGCTCGCGGGCCAAGCGGCTGGATTCCCTCGTTGCCTGGATCCCAAATCCCGGAAATGTCATGAATTGGAGCGGGGGCCGGCTTCTGCTTCTCTGCTGCTCCCGGCTGCTGACCAGGGGCGGTCTGAGCGCGCGCAGGAGTGGTGAGCATCAACGGTGCGGCGAGCGCCATGGTCCAAGCCAAGCAGAACCTGAACATTCCTAAGTTCCTTCCTTAATTTGGATCTCACACCGAATCAACTTACTGAGTTGGTTCGGCAGATTTGAAAACGACCCGGGCCTTTAGAATCTGGCCACTCGCGAGCACGACTTGGTCGATACGGCCGACCGGCGCGCCGTTCTTGACAGGTGTGAAAGTTACAGTGACCTCATCGCCCGGTTTGAAGGAATCCTTGCTCCAGCCAAGGTTGACCATGTCCGCGGGATTGCTGGTCTCGGTCGCCCAATGAACGACGTTACCTTTGTCATCCTTCGCATCGAATTTCAGGAAGCAATGGGGATTGGCCCAGAACCATTCCGTCACTGTCGCTTTCACCGTCAGGTTTTTCGATGTGTCGTACGCGGCAGCGCCGTGATGTGCGAAGAGCGGAACTGAAACGGTCAACAGGCCGAGGAAAATCGTCACAAGTTTATTTCTCACGGAATCCCTCCGATCCACTTCTGCCGGACTATGGCGACGGCACGTAGAGCCCGCGCCCTTGCCCGGACGGCACGGTCTTGCACTGCCTCCTGATGGCAAGAGCGGTTCTAACCGGAACTTCCGATTTGGAAATCTTACTTGCGCATCGTACGCCTCTGCTGGGCTTTAGACAACGAATTTGCCACCGGAGCGATCGCGCCAAGAAGGGATCTGCGCCGCACTGAGGGAACGCAATTTCTTAAGGGGAAACTGTAAATTATTTCAGCGAGGAGGAAATGCGCTATGACCAAGTTCCGAGAAGGGGATTATCGGAATGCAGGATTCTGCTGAGAGGATGCCGGAGAGATATTCATTCCTCTTTGGCCTCCACGGTGCGGGGTATCACCAACTCCCCACCTGCCTGAATTTGACGGGGAAAACCCTATTGTCCTCTGGAGCACTCATCGGGAAGTAGATATAGGCTCCTTCCTGGTCGGCGATGTAGGTTTTCCCGGACTCCAGCAATGGGCAGATGTCCCCGCGCTGAACGCATTCATACACGATCTTTTTGCCATTGACTTCGGTGAACAAGAGGTTCGTGTAAGTGAAAAGGCTGCCCGAGGATGAGTTGTGGATTTTTGTTTTTAACGAGACCACTTGAATTGAGGTTTCTTTCCCTTTCGGCGATGCAAAAGCAGAAAGCGGGATGAGAACCAGGATGGCGATTTTTGCGGCTCTGTTTAGCATTGTCGTTTCCTCTCCATGAAGAAAGTTAGAGGCCCGTCCGGGGCCGGTGAATTTCAAGATTTGTTCCTTAAATATTGTCGACGCGCCGGATGTGCGGCTGCATCGGCATCTCACAAAACTTGTGAATCCCTTGACTTATATATAGTCGGCAAAACAGGAAAGGACTTGAGCGGCGAACTTTTGCGGAGGCGCGGCTTGATTTTCCGATTGGAATTCAGTCTCGCGCGCCGTTCGTTTTTACCGGCCTCGGGACAATCCATTTGCCAACTGGGCGCTGTCCTAATCGGGGCCTCGGGTGTATAAGGGTCCCCATCCGAGATGTCCAAATGGAAATGAAATTCTTTGGTTTTTTCTGTTGAATTTGTGAGAGCGAGGAAAACGTATGGCGCGAAGATTCTGCATTCTCGCTGGACTGTTCATGCTGTTCGCCGGAACTGCGTCCGCGCAGGCGGTGGATGCCCGGAAAGCTTTGGAGGCGGCTTCCAAGGCCATGGGTGCTGCCAACTTGAAGACGATTCAATACTCCGCGAGCGGATGGTTCTCGCAGATCGGCCAGACGTACGGGCTTGCCGAAGACTGGCCGCATTATGAAGTTGCCGACTACACGCGCGTAATCGACTACGACGCGAAGTGGTCGCGCGAGGATTACACCGGCAGGCAAGGAAAATACCCGGCGCTCGGCAGGACTCCGATGCCGGAGCAGCACGTCACGTCCATTTTGAGCGGCAACTACGCCTGGGACATGAAGGGGGACGCGCCGGTCCCGCTCACGCGAATGTATCTGGACGGCGTTCCTTACTCCGAACTGCGGCAACTCGAAATTGTGCTGACTCCCCACGGATTTCTCAAAGCGGCGCTGGCGGCATCGGACGCGACGGCCATCTCGCTGAACATCGTGGGAGCGTCGGACATTGGCCTGTCGCAGTTTGGCAGGAAGGTGACGATTGTTTCCTTCACTATGGGAAAATATAAATTCAACGGAACGATTAACGACCAGAATCTGGTCGAGCTGGTCGATACCTGGTTTCCCAACCCCATGTATGGCGACATGGACTACGAGATGCGCTACACGAAGTACAAAGATTTCGGCGGAATCATGTTTCCCGGGCAAATTCATGTGCATCAAGGCGACCCGCGGCTGAACCCCGCGCACAACTACTACGAGATCAACGTGACGGATGTGAAGGCCAACGTGCCGGTGACGCCGATGCCGGTTCCCGAGGCGGTACGGACGGCAACGGCGCCGCCGGTGAAGGTGGAAAGTCAGAAGCTCGCGGACGGCGTGTGGCTGCTGGGCGGAGGGAGCCACAACAGCGTGCTCGTCGAATTCAACGATTTCGTTGCGGTCGTCGAAGCGCCGCAGAACGAGGCGCGGTCGCTCGCGGTGATCGCGGAAGCGAACAGGCTGGTTCCGAACAAACTGATTCGCTACCTCGTCAACACGCACCACCACATGGATCACGCCGGCGGTCTGCGCACGTATCTTTCACAAGGCACCACGATCGTGACGCACGAGTCCAACAAGCAGTATTACCTCGACATCATGTTCTATCCGGCTCCAAGGGAGCTGGATCCTGATCGCTTAGCTGTTTTCAGCCCGATGTACATGATCAGCAGGCGGCCCGCTCCGATCGATACAGTGGGCGGCGACACGCGCGGCGAAGGAAAATACGTCGTGACCGATGGCGCGCGCATGATGGAAATTTTGCACGTGCAGGATATGGCCTACGAGTTAGGGGACCCGTCCTACAGCCAGGGCAATCACAGCGCCGACATGTTGATGGCCTATCTGCCGAAGGAAAAGATTCTGATCAATGCCGATCTGTACTCGCCGCCGCAACCCGGGGCGCAGCCGCCCGCTCCAACGGCCGCGATGCTCACGCTGTATCAGAACATGCGGAAGCTGAAGCTTGACGTCGCGCAGCACGTTCCGATCCATGGGCGCGTCGGGACGAATGATGAGTTTTTGAAGATTGTCGGGAAGACTCAATAGTTTTGAATAATCGATCGGGCGCGGTCAGAAAAATGCGGGCTCTTAGTGGCACAGGCTTCAGCCTGTGGGGGTTAGTCCTTGCATAGACAAAACCCCACAGGCTGAAGCCTGCGCCATTTCGCATCGCGCGCCAAATCTGGCGCATTGAGCATCGGTGATGCGAGTTTGACACGCGATAACGCCCAGCATATAGTTTTGCGCGCTGATAGAGTTGAAATTGGAAATTTGGCTGAGCGAGTGCTGAGCGCGTCCGGCCGCCGGATGAGCTTGGATGTTCAGGAGGCGCGAAAACGGAATGAATGATTCCACCAAAGCCGTCGAAGTCAAATCGCCCGAGATACTCAAGCTGATTGATAAGGACGCGGCCGTCGAAAAACTTTGCACGGGCTTTTGGTTTACGGAAGGCCCCATCTGGAACGCGAAAGAACAATGCCTGTACTTCAGCGACATGCCCGGAGATGTGCGCCGCCGCTGGAGCGCCGCGGATGGCATTAAAGAGGTCCGCAAACCCAGCAATAAGTGCAACGGCATGACGTATGACGCCGCGGGCAACCTGTATGTGTGCGAGCATGTCACCAGTTCGCTCGTGATGGAGACTCCGTCAGGCGAACGCAAGGTGCTCGCGTCTCACTGGCAGGGAAAAGAGCTCAACAGCCCGAACGATGTAGTGCTTCGATCCGACAAATCCATTTATTTTAGCGATCCTTCGTATGGCCGGATGCCGGTCTTTGGCCTTGAGCGCAAGCAGGATTTGAGTTTTCAGGGCCTCTTCCGAATTTCTCCGGATGGAAAGCTGCATCTCGAGGCGGATGATTTTAGCCAGACCAACGGCGTGTGTTTTTCGCCGAATGAAAAAATCCTGTATGTGAACGATTCGCCGCGCGCCCACATTCGCGCGTTCGATGTCGCCGCTGACGGCTCGCTGAGCAAGAGCCGCATCTTTGCCGCGAATATTGGCGACGGCGTTCTCGAAAACGGCATCGTCGACGGCATGAAAGTCGATGAGCGAGGGAATATCTACGTGACAGGCCCGCGCGGCATTTGGGTTCTCAGCCCCGCGGCGGAGCATTTGGGAGTGATTCGCATGCCCGAGCATGCTGGGAATTTGAACTGGGGCGGGCGGAATTGGGACGAGCTGTATTGCGCGTGCTCGACATCGATTTATCGCGTGAAGATGAAAGTTCAAGGAAATCCTGTCGCATACATGAGTATGCGCTAAGAGGAACTATGGCCGACCGGAAACTCAATGCGCGAAAGACGGCGCTGATCATTCAGGATTTGCAAAATGACGTGATTATCGAGGGAGGGGCGTTCGCTTCTTCCGGCGCGCCCGCCCATGCGAAAAAGCAAAATGTAGTTGAAAATGTGAAAAAATTGGCTGCCGCGATGCGGAAGGCCGGCGGGATTGTGATTCACATTCATTACATCGTCGAGCCTGGGGCGCCCGGACTCAAGCTGAACGCACCGCTTTTCCGCGGTTTGGCGGAGAGCAAAGCCGTGGTGCGGGGAACGTGGGGTGCTGCGCCCGTCGAGGGGCTCGAGCCTCAAAAGGGCGATGTTGTCGTCGAGAAAATGCGGATGAACGGATTTCATGGCACAAAGCTCGACACGATCCTGCAAGGATACGGGATTGATTCCCTGGTGATTACAGGGGCCTGGACCAACTTTTCCATCGAACACACGGCGCGACACGGCGCCGACTCGGGCTATGAAGTTGTCGTGGCGACCGACGGAACGTCCACCATCAACGACGAATGGCAAAACGCGGGAATTAACTTTGCTCTTCAAAATATCGCCGACCGCCTGAGTTGCGAGGAAATCATTCAGGCTTTGGGTTAGACTGTCGCCACCATAGAGAGTGCATGACCTTTCCCCTTGAAACTTCAATAGTAGTTTCTTCGGAAGACGAACGGGCACTAATCGTTCACGTCCTATTGAGACTTGGAGCCAACCAGCGGGAATGTTCGATTCAAGCGGACGTTCTGACGGAAGCGGATTTGCGCGGCCATCATTCTCACGGATTGCAACGCCTGCCTGTCTTAGCGGCTCGCATCAAGAATCGTCTTATCCGTGTTAACGTCGATCCGGAGTACATTTGGACTGCGGATTCCGTCCTGAGCGTTGACGGAAAAGATGGGTTGGGTCCATTTGTTGCCGAGTCCGCGCTCGAGCGAGCGAGGTCTGTGCTGGAACAGAGGGGAATCGTCGCGGTGGCGATTCGGAACAGCAGCCACATCGGGATGATTGGGTACTACTGCGAAAAGCGGGCGCGCGAGGGGATCATCTGCCTGGCAATGACGGAAAGCGAAGCTCTCGTTCATCCGCATGGTGGGACGAAAGCGCTCGTCGGCACTAACCCGATCGCCATCGGCGTTCCGAGCCAACCCGCACCATTCGTTTTCGATATGGCCACTTCGACGAGCGCGATTGGCAAAATCTATGCCAGCAAGCATCGCGGCGAGCCTATCCCGCTCGGATGGGCGATCGATGCCAAAGGCAATCCGACTACGAACCCGGATGACGCTTTGAAAGGCTCGCTTACTCCCGCGGCGGGACCCAAGGGCTACGGTCTCGGCATTTCCATTGGAATCCTCGCAGGACTTTTACCGGGGGGAGAGATCGGGCGGCTCGTCCTCGGTACTTTGGATACGGAGTCTCGCTGCACGAAGGGAGATTTTTTTCTTTTGTTGAACCCCGGGGCCTTTGCGGGCGGACCTACGCTCGCGAGCCGGGTTGCATCCTACCTCGATGAACTTCGCCACTCGCCGCCGCAGAAGGGCTTCCAGAGTGTTATCGTACCCGGTGACCGGGCGCGAGGGCTTCGAGAAGAGAGAATGCGCTCCGGGATACCTCTTCCAAAGGAAGTTTGGCTCGCGGCAGAAAGGCTTAGAAATGAGTCCTGAAGGCGGCAATCCTGTCTGGGGGTTTTCGACCGCAGGCAGAATATTCTTTGGATGGGGCGCCGCGAATGTGCTGCGAGACGTTGCGCGCGAATTCGGACCTCGAGTTTTTGTTTGCACGGACCAGAATATGGTCAAGGCCGGCGTCTGCGAGACTGTGCTCGCGCAACTCGCGGAGGGAAAAGCCGAGGTCAAAGTTTTTGACGGCGGGCAGCCTGAAGTGGATCGTCAGACCATCGAGCGAGCCGCCGCGGTTGCGCAGACGTACGCGCCTGACGTAGTGGTTGGATTAGGCGGCGGCAGCAACCTGGACTTGTCCAAAGCCGTCGCGATTCTAGTGAAGTATCCTGGTCCGCTTTCCGCTTATTACGGCGAAAATAATGTTCCCGGTCCGATTGCACCGGTTGTGGCAGTTCCTACAACTGCAGGCACCGGATCGGAAGTTAGTCCAGTCGCGGTGGTCGCCGATCCCGAACGCGCGATGAAAGTCGGCATCGCATCACGCGCTCTGATTCCAAAGTGGGCCATCGTCGATCCCGCGCTGACGGTTTCCTGTCCCGCAAGTGTGACGGCCCATTCCGGCATGGACGCACTCGCGCACGCAATCGAATCGTTCTGCGCGCGAGTGCGAACCGATTGCTCTCCGCACGCGATCTTCGTCGGCAAGAATCCGATGTCGGACGTTCTCGCGACCAAAGCGATTACCGCGATCGCAAAATTCCTTCCGACGGCGGTAGTTCAACAGGGCGACCGCGCAGCAAGACAAGAGATGGCATTGGCGAGCCTCCTCGCTGGCATGGCATTCTCATCCGCCGGAACGGCCGCCGTGCACGCGCTGCAATATCCCGTTGGCGAAGCGACGCACACGCCGCACGGTTTAGGAAATGCCGTTCTGTTGCCCACAGTAATGAGAAGTATTACTCCCTCGCGCATTCCAGAAATGGCATTCATCGCACGGAGTTTAGATCCGAGCCTCAATTCCAGGGCAGATGCGGACGCTGCCAGCCAGGCCGCTGGACTCGTCGAGGAACTTGCGGCTAAAGTTGGAATACCAAAAGGTCTGCGCGCGTTGGGCCTGAAAGAAGAGCAGCTTCCCCAACTCTCGCAGATGGCGTCCACAGTGCGAAGGCTCCTGGACAACAGTCCCGTTCCCTTTAGCGAAAGCGATCTGCTGCGTCTTCTCCAAGAAGCCTACTAGGATCTCGAATCATCGACTTCCCCGGGAACGCCAATCTCCTGATTGGCGGATTACATAGCGCCATTTAGGAGAATGGCGTTCCCGGGTCGTTCATCTGCACGGTTTACTGGAAAGAGTCTCGGGTGTATAAGAGTGCCCACCGAGATGGTCAGTATGTAATTTCCAGCTGGTTATGATGGGGAGGCACCATGAGCAGGGACAGAATTGCAATGGCGTTTGGCCTGGCTGCAGGCCTGTGCTTGTTGGTGTTGTTTGGCGCTCGAGGAGCGCGGACGCAAAGCGCGCCAAAGTACAAGGTCGATGCGGACTGGCCAAAACCCTTGCCGAACAAGTGGAAGATGGGCGGCGTTACGGGGTTGGCCGTGGACAAGGATGACAACGTTTGGGTGCACGATCGTCCGAACGACCTGACCGATATTGAGCTTGAGGCGGAGCTTACTCCCCCGATTGCCGATTGCTGCGTCCGGCCTCCGTCCATGATTCACATCGACAAGGCAGGCAACGTCATCGGTTCCATCGATCCGCCGCAGGGGCACGGCATGGCGGTGGACAGCAAAGGATTCATCTACCTCGGCAATGTTGTCAACGGAATGGGCAACGTCCGCAAATACGATCCGAAAACCGGCGCGCTCATCGCCGAATTGCCTCGCGCACCCGAGATGCCCCCGGGCGGTGGCGGAGGCGATGCCGCTCCCACGGGACCGCGCACGCCGGGCCACGGCAGCAACGGGCCGGTGATTGGATTCCTTCCGGCCGGGCGCGCTAAGATCACACCGGAGGAACGCGCGGCACGCGACGCGGCGACCGCCGCTTTCCGCGGGAAGTATCCGCCTACGACGCCCATGATCGTGGGAGGAATCGAAGAGGTTCGGCTGGACGAAGCGGATCATGAGCTTTATGCAGCCGACAATTACCTGGGCGGGCGCGTCATGGTGTTTGACCTGGACACCTTCAAGTTCAAGCGTGGCTGGGGCGCCTACGGACACAAGCTATCGGAGATCACAACAGACGATAAAGACCGGGCGTACACGCCGGGCGGGCCCGAGCCGAAGGAGTTCAGGGGCCACCTCACGCTCAATTTTTCCCACGATGGGCTAGTCTACGCCGCCGATCGAATGGCGAACCGCATCGACGTCACCACGAAGGAGGGAAAATTCGTGAAGGAATTTACCATGGCCACGTGGACGGGCGTGGGCGGATCGACCGGAGGCGTGTCCTTCTCGCCCGACAAGCAGCAACTATTCTTGTTTATTTCCGATCTCACCAACAACCACATCTGGTTCCTCAACCGCGAAGACGGCAAGGTCGTGGGCCAGTTGGGGAGCATGGGCCAAAACGCGGGCCAGTTCTACGGCCTGCACATGATCGAGGTGGATTCCAAGGGCAACATTTACACGGGAGAAGTGTTCGGCGGCGAGCGGGTGCAGAGGTTTGTCCCCGTCAAGTAAGAATTCAAGTAAGAGCCGAACGCGACTCAGCTGACCATTTGTCGCGTTTTACAAATTACGCGTGCGGGGAGCAGGAATGAGCTTGCCGCACGCGCGCTCAGACTGCCGATTGGCTCGACGGCAAAGTTTCACAACCCTCCCTCATCGACGACTTGTGGAACGCGCACCACTGATCGATTGCCCAATATTTGCGCGCTGCTTTTCCTCAACCGGCAATCCGTATAAAGTGTGGCTTGACGTGCCGCACAACCTCAAACAACAACACACACTCAAACAGTGAGGGAAGATAGAGGGCATGCTTTAGAGAATGTCTGGCAACCTCGATTCGCCAGGTTCTTGTAGCGCCAACCTTCAGGTTGGCATCCTAGACTCGGGCAGATGCCCGCCTGAAGGCGGGCGCTACAGAAATGAGAACTGAGTTACGACATGGCTCAATAAGGTCGAAACTGTGAGCTTTCCGAAAATAGTTTCATCCAAGAAATCTTTGCGTCATTGCGCGCGGAGACCGATCCTTGCAAGTGCGAGCTTCGTCTGGCTGAGCTTGTATGTCCTGCTGTGTGGCTCCCCGGCGTCGGCTCAGTCTCAGCAGACCGCAACAGATTCAGGTGCATCAGCCGCAACGCAGCCTACTGTTGAACAATTGTCGGGAAGTATCAGCGGAACAATTGTTGATCCAAGAGGAGGCGCCATCGCTGGAGCCCGAGTGGAACTTGCAGGTGAAGATCAATCCGCAAAACAAGAGACGCTGTCGGGCGACGACGGGCAATTCTCCTTCGGCAGCGTCGCTCCCGGGCCTTTTCAATTGACCATTGCGAAGGAGGGCTTCTCGGCGCAAGCAATTTCTGGAATCTTGCATCCGGGGGAAACCTACAATGCCCCGCGGATCGCGTTGGCGCTGGCCCCGGAAAAGACGGAGGTGCAGGTCATAGTCCCGCGCGTGGAAATTGCGGAAGAGCAGATCAAGGAGGAGGAGAAGCAGCGCGTGCTCGGCTTCGTTCCCAATTTCTACGTCAGCTACGTCCCCGATGCGGCTCCGCTCACCTCAAAGCAAAAGTTCGAGCTTGCCTGGAAGACAACCCTGGACCCAGTCACCTTCGTGCTGACCGGGGCCGTCGCGGGAATTCAGCAGGCGAACAATGTTTTCAGTGGATACGGGCAGGGCGCATCAGGTTACGGGAAACGCTACGGCGCCGACTACGCTGACAGTGTTACCAACATTTTTATTGGAAGCGCCATATTGCCAACGCTCCTGAGACAGGACCCACGGTATTTCTACAAAGGAAGCGGAAGCACTCGATCGCGGATTCTGTATGCGATCGCCAATTCCGTGATCTGCAAGGGTGACAATGGTCACTGGCAGGCCAATTATTCCAATGTTCTCGGGAGCCTCGCCGCAGGAGGGATCTCCAATCTCTACTATCCGGCGAAGGATCGCAATGGAGCGGCGTTGACATTTGAAAACGCGGCAATCGAAGTGGGCGCAAGCGCCGCCGC
>DATNIO010000245.1:0-28761 GCA_035604385.1 Verrucomicrobiia bacterium
CGGGGCTCTTTACGGCCGTTCCTGCCGTTATCGCCTACAACCACTTTTTGCACGATATCCGGGATCTAAGCTCGCGAATGGATAGTTTCGCGTTGGAAGTCACAGCCGTGGTCGAGAAGATATATCCGGGGCATCGCAGCTGATTGAAGAATAGGTGACGGACCAAGGTCGCGCAAAACGCTGATAAAAGAACAACGAAAATGCCACAACTGGCTCGCCAAACCGGGACTTCACTTTCGGATATCAATATTGTCCCCTTCGTGGACGTCATGCTCGTCCTGCTCGTGATCTTCATGATCACGGCGCCGATCCTGCAGTCCGGCATCGAAGTGGACGTGCCGAAGACCAAGACGGTCAAGGAAATTTCCGAATCGCGCGTCGTCGTTTCGATCGATCGCGCGCAGCGCATCTATATTGGCGATGACGCCGTCAACATCCATGAACTGGGTGACAAGGTCCACGCCCAAATGCATAATCCGCAAGGAGAGGCGGTCTATCTCCGGTGCGATAAGACGGTTCCGTTCGGCGCTTTCGCCCTCGTTGTAGACACGATGCGCCAATCCGGCATCCAAAATATTAGCGTCGTGACCGAGCCTCTCGACGACACACCTCACTAAGACTTATGGCCTATGCCCCACACCATCCCGGCGCCGAAAGCCTGAAGAAGCCCTTCTTCTGGTCCATCGTTTTTCACGGGCTCCTGTTCGGTTCGCTTACCGTATCCACAATCTACTCGCACAGCGGCGAAATGTGGGGAAGCGCCGGAGGAGGGGAAGGCGCCGTTTCGGTGGGGCTCGTCGCAAAGCTCCCCGGAATCATGTTGCCCCGCCCAGAAGCCGTGACCACGAGTCAAACCGTGGACACGAGCAAGGGTCTCTACAAAGCCGAGCCGCCGAAGCCCCAACCCAAGGAAATCGCACCCGACGTAAAAAAGATTCCGGAATTTGCAAAAGAAAAGGCCCCGCATTACATCACGCGCCCGTCGAAGGTGTTCGAGGATAAAACTCCTCCACCGACGAACGCCGTTCCTTACGGCCAGGGAGGCTCCCCGGCGCTACCCTACTCATCTTTTGCAATGAATAGTGGCCCATCGCAAGGCGGCATGGGGTTCAGCGGCCCCGGCGGGGGCGATTTCGCGGGCCGATTTCCTTCCTATGTGGACGCGGTGAGAAACCGGATCAGCAGTAATTGGCTGCAGTCCACGGTGGATCCGACCGTCCGATGGGCGCCGCGAGCGAGTTTTACGTTTCAAGTCTTGAAGGACGGAACGGTCACCAACGTACAAATGACGCAATCCAGCGGCAACCGTTCGGTCGACAATTCGGCCTTGCGCGCGATTTTAAGTTCGAGCCCGGTGTCCGCGCTCCCGTCGAATTATTCGGGGAGCAGTGTGACCGTCGAGTTTTATTTCGATTTTCGCCGCTAGAATTTATGGGGATGATGGAATGATAAGGAACTCAAATCATAGCCGAGAGAAAACGAGCGCGATCCAGCCGCATCGCCAACGCTCGGCAAAAATACTTTCCCGTCTTTATCTGTTTTTATCCGTATTCATCTGTGGTTCCATTTGTCTTCTATCTACCGCCCCGGCGTCAGCGCAGGACTGGTTTAAGACCGGCACAGGGCTTGGCGTTTCAAAGGCCCGTGTGGGCGTCGCGGATTTTGCGGCCAAGGACACTCCTTCCCAGCCTCTGGCCACTTTATTCAGCGACGTGGTGCGGACGGACCTGGATTACAGCGGCATCCTCGATCTGGTCAGCAAGAGTTACAACCCGTTGCAGACTCCCGGTACGCCCGCCGAAGTCGACTACAAGGCGTGGTCCGGCTCGCCCGCCTCGGCGCAACTGCTCGCATTTGGAAACTTTTCCGTCAACGCGAACAACGTGGAGATTCAAGCTTGGCTGAACGACGTCCGGGACGCTTCCCTTCCGCCGGTGATCGGAAAAGTATATCGCGGCGAGGCCACCGAATCGCAGGTCCGCACGTTCGCACACCAATTCGCCGATGAAATCATTGGAAAACTTTCCGGCGGCTTGCCGGGAATCGCGAGCACGCAAATTGCCTTCGTTAGCAATCGAAGCGGCAACAAGGAAATCTGGGCCATGGATTACGACGGTGAAAATCAGCATCAACTGACACAGATCCACACCATCTCCCTTACTCCCCGCTGGTCGCCCGACGCTTCGCGTGTTGCTTTTACGTGTTACGCGCAGCCGGGCAGCGGCACGGTTTTGTCGGCTCAGATCTGCGTTTATTCCACGCTGACCAATCATTTGATTTCCTGGCCGCGCTTCAAGGGCACGAATTCGTCACCCTCCTGGTCCCCCGACGGCACGCAGCTGATGTTCATGTCGAGCATGCTTGGAAATCCGGAGCTCTTCATCGCGGATGCATCTGGGCAGCGCCCGAAGCGGCTTACCTTTTCCAATGGGGCGAATACATCTCCGTCCTGGAACCCAAAGACGGGCCAGCAAGTCGCCTTCGTGAGCGACCGCGGCGGCATCCCGCAGCTCTACACCATGAATTCGGACGGATCGAGCCAGGCCAAAGTGGATCTGCCCGACATGGGCTACGTCATCGATCCGGCGTGGTCTCCGAACGGCCAGTTGTTGGCGTTCAGCTGGCGGCGGCCCAACGGAAACTATGACCTCTATGTGATGGAAATTGTCACTCGGCAACTCGTCGAATTGACGCGCGATGCCGGCCGAAACGAGCGGCCCAGCTGGGCCCCCGATGGCCGCCATCTTGTATTCGAATCCACGCGAACAGGAACGCGGCAAATTTGGTCCATGCTTGCGGATGGGACGCAGGCCCGCCAACTCACCAAACAGGGACAGAATGAGTCTCCCAACTGGTCACCCAAATGAGGCGCTCCAGTGCGCAGGTGGCGGATTCAGGACACACGAGGTCGGATGGCTTAAATTCGTATTTGCACTCGGAACCGAAGCTCACGTAAATTGTAAAAGGAGGAAGAAGAAGAAAGATGCGGACACGTAAGCACGCCAGGATATTGTTTGGCACTTTGCTCGCGATCCTCGCTCTGAGCGTGGCTTGTAAGAAGCCTGCGCCCCAAGCGCCACCTCCACCCCCACCGCCTCCAGCGGCGCCGCCGGCAAAGCCGACGGTGAATCTGCAGGCGTCATCCAACACCATTCAGAGAGGCCAGTCGGTCACCTTGACGTGGTCATCGACCAATGCGACCACTCTGAGTCTGTCGCCGGGAGTAGGCAACGTATCGGCGGAAGGCACTCAGCAGGTGAGCCCCACGGATTCGATCACTTACACGCTGACGGCCACCGGGCCGGGTGGTTCGGCCGACGCCAATGTGCACATCACGGTCAGCGCTCCTCCTCCCCCGCCGCCTAAGGCCGCCGAGCCTACGCTGCAGGAGCTATTCGATCGAGCCGTGAAGGATGCTTACTTCGACTATGACAAGGCGGATGTGCGCACTGACGCTCGCGACGCCCTCTCGCAGACCGCTCAGTTCTTGCGTTCGTATCCGCAACTTAAAGTCGTCATTGAAGGCCATTGCGACGAACGCGGGTCCACGGAGTACAATCTGGCTCTTGGGGACCGGCGCGCCGCAGCGGCAAAACAATTCCTGACCTCGCTGGGAATTTCGGCGGACCGGATGGAAACGGTCAGCTACGGTAAGGAACGCCCGTTCTGCTCTGCCTCCACTGAGGAGTGCTGGCAGCAGAATCGCAGGGCGCACATCATCATGGGCAAGTAGCTGGAATCAACCTTCGGGGCTCGCAGGCCGCACGTTGCAGGCGCGCGGGCCCCGGAGAACTTTTAGGAACGAACGAGGAGTCCCCCTCGGAGGAGGTACACCTTGCGTCTTAGATGGATTCTTTTTTTCGGCGCCGCGATGCTCGCCGGAGCACTTGGAGGCACCTTGTTTGGGCCCGCGCCGGCTGGCGCCGTGGCCCGCGAGATCATTGAACTCCAGACCGGCGTGACCCAACTGATTCAGGGCCAGCAGAACATGCAAACGGAGATCACGCAAAATGCCGCCGTGCAGCGCACCCTCATCGAGCAGTCGCTGGACTCCGTCAATAAGCTCAATACCTCCATGTCCGCCGTCCAGAAGACCACGCAGGACTTCTCTGCCGCTTCCGGCGCGCGTCTGGACACGATGGGCACGCAGGTGCAAGGCCTCTCGGATAACGTGGCCGATCTGCAAGCGCGCATGGGCAAGCTGGATCAGAAACTGACGGACATCCAGAACACGCTGCAAAACGTGGATTCGAAATTGGCCTCGCCCGCACCGGCGCCGGGTTTAGCTCCTCCCGCTGCGATGACCGGACCGAGCGGAACTGTGCCGACGATCCCGCCCGGAGGCCCTGCTGCATCTGGTCCTCCTCCCGCATCCGCGGATGTGCTTTATTCGAACGCCTTGCGGGACATCAACGGCAAGCACTACGATCTCGCCACGCAGGAATTTCAGGATTACATGAAGTATTACGGCGACACGGACCTGGCTTCCAACGCGCAATTTTATCTCGGCGAAGTCGCCTTCATGCAAAACCAGTATCAAGCGGCGCTGGACGCCTACAACAGAGTGATCGAGAACTATCCGAAGAGTTTCAAGACGGCTTCGGCGCGAATGAGAAAGGGCTATTGCCTGGCCGAGCTCGGCCAGAAGGCCTCCGCCGTTCGCGAATTGCGCGCCGTAGTTCGCCTCTATCCGGGCACGGACGAAGCCAAGCGCGCCGCCGCCAAGCTGAAGGAAATGGGCGCGACCGCGGGCTAAACCGGCGTGACTCGTGATTTGTGATTCGTGAAGAAGCTTTCCACTTAGACTTTCCGTAGCGCATTTCCTCTTTCTCGGTGACCTCTGTGCTCTCTGTGTTAAACATTTTCCCAGCAAAATTCAATAACACAGAGTTCACAGAGACCGCCGCGCTGGCGTTATGGGGTCCTTCCCACTTTCAGGTCTGCACCCCACAATTTGCGCGCCGCTCTGGGCCGTGATATCTTCCTCAGTCAATTGGAGAAAAGACATGTCAGTCAATAGAGTAATTTTGGTGGGACGATTGGGCAAAGACCCAGAGACGCGCTACACGAGCGGGGGCCAAGCGGTGTGCCACTTTTCATTGGCTACCGACGAATCATTCAAGAGCCGCAGCGGCGAGCGGCAAAAACGCACCGAGTGGCACAGGATCACCGTATGGGGCAAGCAAGCCGAAATTGCCCAGCAATACCTGAAGAAGGGCGCACAGATTTATCTGGAAGGCAGCATCCGAACGAGCGAGTGGACCGACAAAGAAGGACAAAAGAAAACCAGCTACGAAATAAATGCATCGAACTTCCGCATGCTGGGTTCGCGTTCGGATTCGATGGGCGGCGGCGCGGCGCGCAGCGCGGCTGCCGGCTCGGCGGACTTCGACGCCGAAGCTCCCGCGCCGGCGGAGCACGAGCAGGCGGGCCCGGAAGTCACGGACGAAGATATTCCTTTTTAGGAACACCTCGCCGAGTCACAATCTCTTTGTCCTTCAGGGACTGACCTGCCGCCTGCGGCACGCGTGAAATCAGCCACCCCCGCCAGTCTGGACAGTGCTGACGAGTTCCCGGCAAACGATGCCGAGGGTGCGCGTGAGGGCGTCAATCGTGACCGGCTTCAGCAGAAACTCACGAATGCCGATTTCTTCCGCTTTGGCCTCGTCTTCCGGGCGTACATAGCCGGATGTCACAATGATGGGGATGTTCGCTCGCACAGCGATCAGCTCGCGCGCAAGCTCCAATCCAGACATGCCCGGCATGGAAACATCGGTCACAACGAGGTCAAAGTCGTCCGGCCGGAGACGAAATTCCCGCAGCGCGTTTTCCGCATCCGTGAAACCGCTCACTTTGTAGCCCATGTGTTCGAGCTTTCGCGTGGCCAGGAAAACCAGCGCCTCTTCGTCATCGACGTACAGGATGCGCCGCCCGCTGCCCGCGAGTTGCGTTTCCTGCCGTGGCGCCTGGGACTCTTCGACGACTTGCTCGACCGCCGGAAAGTACAGGTGAAACGCGGTCCCTTCTCCAGGTTCGCTGAACGCTTTAATGGCGCCATTGTAACTGGACACGATGCCATGCACGACCGACAGGCCCAGGCCGGTTCCCTGGCCTGGCGGCTTGGTCGTGAAGAACGGGTCAAACATTTGTTTCCGAGTTGCGGCGTCCATGCCGCACCCATCGTCGCTAACAAACAGCCGGACATAAGGGCCTTCCTGCAGATCTGAAATACTCGCTGCCTGCTCCGAACTGACGGAAACGGCGTCCAGCCTGACGTCGATGTGCCCCGGGCGGTCTCCAATGGCGTGCGCTGCGTTGGTAGCCAGGTTGACGATAATTTGGTGAATCTGCGTCGAGTCCGCATTCACCGCCGGCAAATCGGGCGCGAAGTCGGCGCGAATCTCAATGCTGGCGGGCAGCGTGGCTCGAACAAACTTCACGGCCTCTTCGATCACAGGGAGAAGAGCCTGCACTTTGCGCTTCTGCTCCACCGGACGGGCGAAGCCGAGAATGCTGCGGACGAGGTCCGCGGCCCGCGCTCCTCCCTTCGCAATTTCCGTGAGGCATTCACGCGCGGGATGGTCCGGCGTCAATTCGGAGAGGGCGAGATCGGCGTTTCCATTGATGGCCGCCAGGATGTAGTTGAAGTCATGGGCGATCCCTCCGGCCAGCGTGCCCAGGGCTTCCAGTTTCTGCGAACGGACCCGCAGGGCTTCGGCGCGCTTGAGCTGCGTGATGTCCGCATTGACGACCAGGACGCGGACGGGTGTCCCATGCGTGTCGCGGTAGAGGACTCCCCGGCTGGCTACGATGACACGGTTCCCGTCGCGCGTACGATGCGTGACTTCACCTTCCCAATTCCCTTCGGTTCGGAGAATCTGTTCGATCTCCGCCAGGGGCTGAGGGAATTCGGTCTGTAGCAATTCGTGGGAAAGCCGGCCGGTGGCCTCCTCATGGGAATAGCCGTAGAAGTCCGCCGCCCCTCGAGTCCAGAGCACGATCCGCCCTTCCATATCACGCACCAGCACGGGCGCCAGGTCCAACAGGGCGGACTGCTGACGCAGGTCTTCTTCCATTCGATTGCGGTCGGTGAGGTCATGCAAAACGTGCGCGGCGCCCAGGCGTCTTCCATCCATTTCCAGGAGTGCATTCGAATGGGACGCCTCGACCCGCGCGCCATCCTTGCGAAAGAAAACATCTTCCTTGTGGCGAAGAGTTTCCCCCGTCTCGCAGACGCGCAACATCCGGCATTCACTGGACGGAAATGGCTGGCCGTCTGGGGAGTGGTGATGGATCAAATCATCCAGCACTTGCCCCTTCATCTCCTCGGCCTTGTACCCAAAAACTCTCTCCGCCTCCGGGTTCAGGAACGTCACGCGGCCCTCGGTGTCGGTCAGGAAAATGGAGTCGGAGGATTTTTCCGTGATGCAACTCATCACGCGAAGCTGTAGGCGCCGCTCTTCCTCCGCGCGCTTACGCTCGGTGATATCTTGCATGGTGACCAGGACGCGCGGGCGCCCTTGTATGTCCAGCTTCGTGGTTGAAAGCAAGATCGCCACATCCCGCGTCCCTTCCGCAGCCCTCACGGACAACGTCGCTTCCACCTGACGATAGCTGCGGCCGGTAGTGACCGTATCGAGGATGGCGAGGCGCACGGCGCAGTTCCGGCAATCTGGTCCGAAGCCGCAGCCCCTGGGGTCATCCAGCGAATGCACGCAGTTCAGCCCTTCCCCGCTGCGCTGACCGATCAGATCGTCGGGCGAGGACCCGGCGAATTGCCCGGCAAATTTATTTGCCTTGCAAACGCGGCGGTCACCGTCCATCAGCAGCATGACCAGCGGCATGTTGTCATAGATCGCCTTCAATTCCTCTTCATCGTCTCGGATGGCCTGCTCCGACTCCTTGCGTTTCGTGATGTTCTCGAAAATGGTTACGAAGTATTCCGGCCGCGGGCTGTATGCCAAAACAGAGAACCAAGAGTTCAGTGGCCTGAATTCGATGTCAAATCTCTCTGGGCGGCCGGTCAGCGAGACTCTGCCATAGATCTCAAACAGTTCCGGATGCGCTTCTGCGATCCCCGGAATAGCTTCGGTAACTTTCTTGCCGACAACGTTCTCCAAGCCGGTCTGCGCCCCGAATGCGGCATTCACAACGACGTAGACAAAATCGACCGGGTGGCCTTGCTCATTGAATACCATCCTGCAGTACGCGAACCCATCCGACATATTTTCAAACAGCGAGCGGTATTGCCGTTCGCTTTCCACCAGCATTTCGTCGGACCGCCGACGCTCCCTGACGGTGACCGCAACCCTCTCCTTCGAACGGTGCAGCGACTCGGACAGCAGGCTGATCAGCACGCCGACCAGGAGTAAGGCCACAAGGCGAACGAAGTCGACCGGGTGCCTCACCGCGAAGCCACCCGCAGATGGGGCCACGAAGTACACGTACGCCACCAGCCCCAGGAATGTGGACACAAGCCCTGGGCCGAAACCGCCAAAGTACGCAGCGAGGGCGACTGGGATCAGAAACACGATCGCCGTCGGTTGATCCCTGGAAGGCGCCATGAGGGCCAAATCCGTCAACAGTGTCACGGCTGTTAAGGAGATGGCAAATGCGTAATACAACCAGGAAGACCGGGGACGCGGGGGTTCATCCCATGGGGGTGGTTCCCCGGGTAGACCTTGCGGGTGAGATGGATACAGTGGTCTTCCGGAATTCTGTTCGGTTGCCACCGACCCTCCCTGGGCGGAGCCCGAGACCGTGTGAGACCGTTCACAGCCCTCGACAAATCGCAAGGCGTAGTCGCGAGTGGGAACAGTTACACAAACAGATTTTGGAAGGGTTTTACAACGCTAACAGACGGTTAGAGGGCTGTCTATGGGGTGTTCGCTCCAGACACCCCTATTCGTACCTTAATGCTTCGATCGGGTCGAGCTGCGCGGCTTTGTGCGCGGGATAGTAGCCGAAGAAAATTCCCACCGCGGCGGAAAAAATCACCGCGGCGATGATCGCCTTGCCGGAAATGAGCGTGGGCCACGACAACAAATTGCTGATCAGCGCCGACCCCACAAGCCCAAATATTATTCCGACAAACCCGCCCATCATGCTGAGCGTAAACGCTTCCACCAGGAATTGCATCCGCACGTCGTCTTCGGTTGCCCCAACGGCCATCCGAACGCCTATCTCCCGCGTCCGTTCGGTGACAGACACCAGCATGATGTTCATGATCCCGATCCCGCCGACCAGAAGGGAAACCGAAGCGATTCCTCCCAGCAAATACGTCATCGTGGCCTGCGTTTGATTTTGCAGGTCGGCGATGTCCGCTTGCGTGCGGATCATGAAGTCAGCGTCGTCGCCGGCGCGGATGCGGTGCCGCTCGCGCAACAGGCTGGTAATCGGGGCGACCGCCGCGACGGACGCCTCCTGCGAAACGGCCGACGCGGCAATAAACTGGAGCCAGGTGATCCCGGAAATTTTGCGTTGCACGGTGGTATAGGGCGCGAAGATCACGTCGTCCTGATCCTGCCCCGTCACGTTTTGTCCTTTGGACTCAAGCACGCCGTCCACGCGAAACGGAAGGTTTCCTATGCGAATCTCCTTCCCAATCGGGTTTTCATCCACGAACAGAATTTTTTCGACTGTCGTGCCGAGCACGCATACATTCGCCGCGAGGTCCACTTCCTCATCGCTGAACGCCGAGCCTTGCTGCACCGGCCAGGTTCGGATGTCGAAATAGTTTGGCGTCGTGCCGGTAATGCTGGTGTTCCAGTTCTGGTTCCCGTACACCACTTGCTGGCGGCTGGAAAGGGCCGGCGCGGCCTGCGCGATGAGCGGGATTTCTTTCAGGATGGCGTTCATATCGTCCACGGTGAGGGTCTTCACACCGCCGTATCCCTGCCGCACGCCACCCGCCCGATTGCTTCCCGCCGAAATGAAGACGGCGTTGGTCCCCATGGCTTGGATGCCTTGCTGAACGATGTATTGCGCCCCTTGTCCAATACTCACGACGGCGATCACGGCGCCCACTCCGATAATGATGCCCAGCATCGTCAGGGCCGAGCGCATCTTGTTGCGCGCCAGGGCCCGCAAAGCGAGACGAAATGTGTTCATGAAGTCCATGTGCGGTTCACTCTGCCGCTAAAATCATGCGGACGTATCCGCCTTTGCAAGTCTTTGGCTTTCCTCTTCCGCATCCTCGGCGGCCTGCTGCTCGGCCGTGGGAAGCGATTTTAGCACCTCTCGCGCGTCCAAGCGGTCCTGCACAAAGCTGTCCCTCTTCAACTTGCCGTCGCGAAACAGCAGCGTGCGCTTCGCGTATTGGGCGATGTCGGGCTCGTGTGTCACCAGGATGATCGTCAGTCCCTGTTCGTTATTCAGCGTCTGGAGAATTTCCATGATCTCGACCGAGGTCCGGCTGTCGAGATTCCCCGTCGGTTCGTCGGCAAGCAGAATCGCAGGCCGGTTCACCAAACCGCGGGCAATGGCTACGCGTTGCTGCTGCCCGCCGGAGAGTTGCGAAGGGTGATGCCCGGCGCGGTCGGCAAGTCCTACCCGGGTAAGCGCCTCCATGGCCCGCTTGGTCCGCTCCTCTGGACTGATGCCTGCGTAGACCGTGGGCAGCTCCACGTTCTCAAGGGCCGAGGTCCGCGACAGCAGATTGAACTGCTGGAACACAAATCCCAGTTTCCGGTTCCGAATGCGCGCCAGTTCCGTTTTCGTCATTCCCGAAACGTCGACGCCGTCCAAAAAGTACCGCCCTTTGGTTGGGCGGTCCAGGCATCCCAAAATATTCATGATGGTTGATTTGCCGGAGCCCGAAGGGCCCATGACCGCGACGAATTCACCTTCATGCACCTCAAGCGACACTCCGCGAAGCGCCTGAACTTGAATTTCTCCCAGGTCGTAGGTCTTAAATACGTTCTCGAGACGAATGACAGGCTTGCTTCCCGTCTCAGTTTCCTTCGGTTCGATTGCGATTGTGATTGGATCGGCCATCGGCGCGTCTCGTAACTCAGGCTAGAACCTGCGCGGCACTCCGGAAGTGGCGCCGGCAGGGCCGCCCACAGGGCTGCGCGCTTGCGTTTGGGATGCAGAAGATTTGTTCGCGGATTGACCGATAACAAGATCGTCGCCCGGATTCACGTTTCCGCTTAGGAGTGCTGTGAACGTGAAGTCCGTGACGCCAAGAGAGACTTGCACAGGCTCCAGTTCTTTGTTGGGAAGCAGCTTCCAAACGATTGCGGAATCCTGCCGCCTGCTGTTTCCTCCCGCGCCGGCCGCTCCGCCACCTTGCCCTCCATTCGCCCCACCCCCGCCGGCGCCTCCTTGCGCTCTGCGCCCACCGCCGGCCTGGTCGCCTTGCCCAGCCTGTCCGCCTGCTGCCTGTCCAGTGGCGGATCCGGTTGTTGTCGCAGCACTCGCCGAGCTGCCCGCTGCCGCGCCATCTGCAGCCGTAGCCGAAATGCGCCCAGCCGCCGTGGCGCGCGCGGCGTCCTGGATGCCATACTTGGCGTAGAGGGCAGTGCGCTCGCTGTCCGTCAAATCCGGTTTGAACCGCAATGCGCCGTTGGGAATTTTGACAACGTCCTTGGCTTCCGAGACTGGAATGGATATGTAAGCGGTCATCCCGGGAAAGAGCTTCAAATCGGGATTATCGAACGCGACCATCGTGTTGTAGGTCACTACGTTTTGAATCGTCGTGGCATTCATGCGCACTTGCGCCACAGTTCCGTTAAAGGTTTCCCGCGGAAATGAATCCACACGGAAGGTCGCCTGTTTCCCAACCTTAATGCGGCCTACGTCCGCCTCGTCGGTATTGGAATAGACCAGCATGTGTTTCAAATCCTGCCCGATGCTGAAAAGATTGGGAGCCTGCAGGCTGGCCGCTACCGGCTGGCCCACATTTACGGTGCGATTGATCACCGTGCCATCGATAGGCGCGCGAATCGTGCAGTAACTCAGCTCCAATTTGGCCGAATCCACGGCCGCCTTTTGGATGAGGACCTGCGCCTTGGCTTGATCTCGCTGGGCAACCGTAGATGCGAGTTGCGACTCGGCCTGTTTCTCCTGCGCTATGGTCGCGTTCTCCGCAGCGACGGCTTCGTCGTAGGCGGCCTGCGCATCGTCATTCTGCTGGGCGGAGAATACGCCCTGGTCCGCCAATAACTTCGTGCGTTTCTGCGTGGTTCCCATATCAATCGTTGTGGCATGAGCCTTGGCAACGTTGGCTTTCATCGTCCCCACATTGGCCGTGGAAGTACCGATCTGCGCTTCGAGATTCGCGACGTTTGCCACCGCATTCTGGTAAGACGCCTGGGCCTGAGCGAGCGCGTTCTCGAACGGGACGGGATCGATTTGCGCGAGGACATCGCCCTTCTTTACTTGGGAATTAAAATCGACGCTTACGGAAACGACGTTTCCCGAAACCACCGAACCCACCGGCACCGTATTGACTGGATTGATCGTCCCCGTAGCTTGCACGACCTGAGAGATATCGCCGTGTTCCACTTTTGCGGTGAAGTATTGAGCGGTTGTACGCGCGCCCACCGTGATGTAACTCACCCACAGCAAGAGCGCCACCGGAGGCGCGACGAGCAGCGCGCGGTGCATCATCGACCGCAGCCAAAGACCCTTGAGAATTTCAACGAGCCGCGCCATTTTCCGAACTCTCTCCGAAGCAGCAGACCCCGTTCTCAAAATCTAGTCGTGGCCTTCCGAGGCCTGCCGCTGGCGCCGGTCCTCGTCGATCTGGCGCAATAGGTCTTCGAATTTCGGCCGCTGTTCCGGGGTCAGAATCTCCCGGATCCGTTCCCGGCCCTGTTGGCGGACCTGTTCGTATTCGGGATCGAGTTTTTGGTGCAACGACGCGTATCGGGAGCGCGTGTCATTCAGGATCGCCTGAATCTGGTTTTGCTGGTCCGGATTGAGGTTGAGGTCGCGGGTAAACATCGCCATCGTATGTCCAGGATTGTGGGCCAAAGTGGCCTGAGGCCTCGCGGCTTGAACGCGCATGGTCACCAGGTAAGTTCCTACGCTGCCCAGCGCGACTCCCAGGACGAAGAGCACAAAAACGAGCAGGAATGCCTTGCGGCTGCCTTGATTAGTTTCCATTGTTCCTCTCAGCCAGGGACTGCAGAACTTCTTCATTGCTTACGGGATCCCCGGGCGGCTGCGGAAAATCGTTGGCGCTCAGTTCGGTGCGAATCGAGTTGGGCAAAACGATTCGGCGTGGAGCAAATTCCACCAGATAAACTGAAAGAACGAGCAAGAGCACGGCTGCCGTCAAGGACAACCGGGAAGCCAGAAATTCGAACGGAGTCCAGAACGCCGCGGGTGACTTCGCCCGCGCCTCTTCCAGGTGAATTCTTGCCATTACGTTCGCCAGGAACGCCCGGCTCGGCTCGCTGGCCGGCTCCCAGGCTTCGCGCAGCAGATTGCCCGCCAGCCGCGAATCCTCCAACGCCGCGCGGCAATCCGCGCAGTGAGTCAGGTGGCCGTCCAGTTCCGAGTCCGGCACCCCACCTAGGTAGTCCTCAAATCGCGCCTCGAACTTTCGGCACCGCTGCGGAACATTCGATTTGTTAAACACCTTTTTCACTCCTTCCCTGCCTGAGCCCTTCCCGTGGAGCCGGACGCTTTTGCATCCGCTTGCGGTACATTTCCACGAGTCGGCCTCGCGCCCGAAATAGCCGTACCTTCACTGTGTTGACGTTCAGTCCCAAGATGTCCCCGATTTCCTCCACCGAAAACCCTTCCACTTCCTTCATCACCAGCATGAGCTGGTCCTTCTCCTCGAGTTCGCCAAGTAAGCGCTCCACTAATTGGCGTTGCTCGATCCGCCGGCTGGCATCTTCCCGATGCAAGGCCCCGCCGTAGCCATGCTCCGGCATGGATTCCAGCTTTCGCACCTGTTCTTCGCTCATGTCCGCTTCGTACACCAGGCGCCGCACTTTCTTCTTTCTTAGATAATCCCAGCATTCGTTGACGGCAATCTTATACAACCAGGTGCCGAATGCCGACCGCAGATCGAAGCGCCGGATCGAAAAGTAAGCCTTCGCCAGCGCTTGCTGCGCCACATCCTCCACGTCTTCGCTGCCCCTCAAGATGCCGCCCACTACAGCTAGTACGCGGTGCTGGTGGATCCTGACCAATTCTTCGTACGCGCTCACGTCGCCATCCTGCGCGCGGCGCACCAGCGCTTTTTGCTTCTCCGCGGGCGTCAGGGCGTCTTTCTCGTTCGCGGCCTCCATCCCGCGGAGGGCCTCTGAATTTGTGACGTTTGCCATAGCTTTCCGGTTACGGATTATTCCAGATCGTTCCGTTTTTTGCCCTTGCAGGCACGGTAACTCTATGAAACAATGCCGACATGATCATCGGCGATAGGCTTCGCGCTTTGCGCGAAGACAAAAAGTTTTCCCAAGGGGACATCGAAAAGCGCACCGGACTGCTTCGCTGCTACATCTCGCGCGTGGAAAATGGCCATACGGTTCCGGCCATCGAGACGCTCGAGAAAATGGCTCGCGCTCTGGAAGTCCCTCTCTACCAACTCTTCTATGACGGAGAAGAACCCCCTGTTCTCCCCAACCTTCCGAAGCGCAAGAGCGCTGACGATATCATCTGGGGCAGCGCAGGGAAAGAGGCCCGTCTTCTGAACAAGTTTCGCAGGCTTATGGGTCGCATTGAAGAAGGCGACCGTAGGCTCCTGCTTTACATGGCTCAGAAGATGGCCACCCGCTAAGTCCGGCGGGTATCCGAACCTTTCGGATCGTTGTTCTCTGCCATACCGGCTTCGGGGCCCGAGCGGTATTACTTTCGGTGGTCTGTTCACGACCAAAGTAATACCACCCGGGCCGCAGGCAATCCACCCTTATCCAGCGCTGTTTCATTCCGGTACATATTCGCCCTGCTTTTCTTTCCTCTCACTTGGACCTGGTCTTGAATCTCAAATCGCTTCCGCCTGGTTTTGAGTTTCAAATCTCAAATTTGAAATTTGAATTCTCCTTTCCCTATTCCCACTCAATCGTGCTCGGCGGCTTCGAGCTGATGTCATACACGACCCGGTTTATGCCGCTCACTTCGTTGACGATTCTGGTCGAAATGCGCTCTAGGACTTCCGCCGGAAGGCGCGCCCAGTCCGCTGTCATCGCATCTTCCGATTCCACGACCCGCACGGCCACGGTAAATCCATAGCTTCTCTCATCGCCCATTACTCCCACGCTCCGGACCGGAAGCAAAACGGCAAACGCCTGCCACACCTTCTCGTAAAGCCCGGCACGGCGAATCTCTTCGACCACGATCGCGTCCGCCTCCCGCAGCGGCGCGAGGCGCTCCTCCGTCACTTCGCCCAAAAGCCGCACAGCCAGGCCCGGCCCGGGAAACGGGTGCTTGGTGAGCATCTCTTCCGGAAGACCCAGCTCACGGCCGATGCTCCGGACTTCGTCCTTGAACAACTCGCGCAGAGGCTCGATCAAAGCAAACGGCAGATTCTCGGGCAACCCTCCTACATTATGATGCGTCTTGATCGTCTGCGAGGGGCCCCGAACAGCTACGGATTCGATCACATCCGGATAGAGCGTCCCTTGAACTAGGAATCCCGCACGGTCCGGCCCGGTGGCTAACTGGCGGGCTTGTTCGTCAAAGACGGCGATGAATTCCCCGCCGATCCGCTTGCGCTTGTCCTCCGGTTCCACTACTCCTTTTAGACGCGCGAGGAAGCGTTCTGACGCGTCGACGCCGATGACTTGAAGGCCCATCCGGTCTCGCAGCAATTCGAGCGTCTCGCGGAATTCGTTCTTCCGCAGGAGTCCGTTGTTCACAAAAATATTCGTGAGGCGGTCGCCAATGGCGCGGTGGACGATGACCGCGGCCACGGCGGAATCCACTCCGCCGCTCAACGCGCAAATCGCCCTGCCCTCGCCCACTTGCTTGCGAATCGATTCCACGGTCTCGGCGATGAACGCCGCGCCGCTCCACAGCGGCTGCGCATGGCAAATATCGAAGACAAAATTACGAAGGATTTCCGAGCCGCAATCGGTGTGGCGCACTTCCGGGTGGAATTGCACGGCGTAGAATTTCCGCGCCGGATCTTCGGCGGCGGATACGGCGTTGCCCGTTTCCCCAGTCACGTGAAAGCCAGTAGGCAGCGCGCGCACATGATCGCCGTGGCTGTTCCAGATGCGCAGCTTCTTCGGCAGGCCCGCGAACAGGGCCGAGCCATCCTTCACGAGCAGTTCCGTCCGGCCATACTCCCTGCGATCCGCACGTTCGACGCGCCCGCCGAGGTTGTGCGTCATCCATTGCAGCCCGTAGCAAATGCCCAGGATTGGCAACCCCATCGACAAAATGCCGGTGTCGCATGGCGGTGCGCCGACGTCATACACGGAATTCGGTCCGCCGGAAAGAACGATCCCGACAGGTTCAAACTTGCGAATCTGCTCGATCGCCGCCGTGCACGGCAGGATCGCGCTGAACACCTGCTGCTCGCGGATCCGCCGGGCTATCAACTGCGTGTACTGCCCGCCGAAATCCAGTACGACAATGCCGCCGCGCTCGCTCATTCTTCCCTCATAGCGCCGGACCTTCGCTCCCGAATTTCTCCGAGATCACTACTTCAATCCATTCTCGCGTCATGCCACAACCAGGTTAACGAGTTTGTCCGGCACAGCCACTCTCTTTACTACGCGCTGGCCGTCCACAAGTTGCGCGATTTTCGGATCGGCCAGAACGCGCTCCGCCAGGGCTTCCTTGTCGAGACCTGCCTCGACGAGCATTCGCCCTTTAACCCGGCCATTCACTTGCACCACGATTTCCACCTGGTCTTCCGCCGCCAGCTCGGGAACAAATTTCGGCCACGCCGCATGCGCAAGCGACGTACCCGGCGCGTGACCGAGAATCTCCCAAAGCTCCTCGGCAAGATGCGGCACCATGGGATTGAGCATCATGATCAGCAGCTCGAACACTTCTTTCGCGATTTCGGGGCGCACTCCCTCTTCGAGCGGCTCCTGCACATGAATTTCGTTGACCAGCTCCATCAGCAGCGCTGTGACGCTATTGAAATGCCAGCGCGTCTCGAAATCGTGCGTCACGCGCCGCAGCACTTGATGCGCCTTGCGCAGCAGAGCCTTTTCCTTCGGCGTCGCCGAACCGAGAGAGGCCGCAGCCCCGCTTCCCACTTGCACCTTGTTGAGCCGTTCGGCGTGCTTGGACACGAGCCTGTATACGCGCTGCAGGAAACGCGCGCATCCCTCGATCGCCTGCTCGCTCCATTCCAGATCTTTTTCCGGCGGTGCGGCGAACAGCGTGTAGAGGCGGCCTGTATCGCAGCCATATTGCTGCGCCATCTCTTCGGCTCCAACGACATTGCCCTTCGATTTCGACATCGCCATGCCGCCCTTGAGCACCATGCCTTGCGTAAATAGCCTCTGCACCGGCTCGTTGTGGTTTACCAGGCCGAGATCGCGCATCACCTTGCAGAAAAACCGTGTGTACAGCAAATGCAGGATCGCATGGGTGATCCCGCCAATATACTGGTCCACGGGCAGCCAATAGCGTACCAGCGCCGGATCGAACGGGGCCTTGTCATTGTGCGGGTCGGCATAGCGGTAGAAATACCAGGACGAATCGATGAAGGTGTCCATCGTGTCCGTCTCGCGCCGCGCCGCGCCGCCGCATTTCGGGCATTTCACATTCACGAATTCCGGCACGCTCGCCAGTGGCGACTCGCCCAGCCCGGAAAATTTTGCCATCGGCGGAAGCACCACGGGCAAATCCTTGTCGGGAACCGGGACCATCCCGCACTTCTCGCAGTACAGCACGGGAATCGGCGTGCCCCAGTAGCGCTGCCGCGAAATGCCCCAATCCTTCAGCCGGAATATAATTTCGCCTTTGCCAAATCCGCGCACCTCGGCGTCCGCTGACATTTTCTCGATTGCTTTGTCCGAAGCAAGGCCCGTGTACGGTCCCGAATTCACGAGCTTGCCGTATTCGATGAACGATGCGTTGAGCGTCTCCGCCGTCAGCGGCTTTCCTTCGATGGGCAGAATCACGATCGGGATCGCCAACCCATACTTGGTCGCAAATTCAAAGTCGCGGTCGTCGTGCGCGGGAACGCACATCACCGCGCCCGTTCCGTATTCCATCAGGACGAAATTTCCCACCCAGATGGGAATTTTTTCGCCGTTGAATGGATTGCGCGCGTAACGTCCTGTAAAGAATCCTTCTTTTTCCGCCGTCGCGATGTCGGCTGCGCGCGTCAGCCGCCGCCGCAATGTCTGCAACTTTTCTTCGATTTCGGCGTGGCCTTCCACGCCCTCGACCAGAGTGGCCAGCAGGGGATGCTCCGGCGCGAGAATCAGCCCCGACGCGCCATAGATCGTGTCGACGCGCGTCGTAAACACTTCGATCGAAGTGCCGGAAAATCCTTCCACCGCGAATCGCACGCGCGTGCCGCGCGACTTCCCGATCCAGTTGCGCTGCATCGTGAGGACCCGCTCGGGCCAGCCGTCCGCGAGCTGTTGCAATGCATCCAGCAGCTCATCGGCGTACTGGGTAATGCGCAGGAACCACTGCTCGATCTCCTTGGGCTCGACCGGAGTATCCTCGTGCCTCCAGCAGCATCCGTTGATGACCTGCTCGTTCGCCAGGACCGTCGCGCATTTCGGACACCAGTTCACGCGGCTTCGCTTGCGGTAGGCGATTCCCTTTTCCAGCATGCGCAGAAAAAACCACTGGTTCCAGCGGTAGTATTCCGGCTCGCACGTGGAGATTTCCCGCCGCCAGTCATAGCTGAATCCGAATCGATGCATGACTCGCTTGAACGAGGCGATATTGGTGTTCGTCCATTCGCGCGGATGAATCCCTCGTTGGATCGCGGCGTTCTCCGCCGGCAGGCCGAAGGCGTCCCATCCCATCGGGTGAATGACGTGAAATCCTCGCATGCGCCGGAACCGCGCGATCGCGTCGCCGATCGTGTAATTGCGCATGTGCCCCATATGCATCGTGCCCGAGGGATACGGAAGCATTTCGAGGACGTAGTACTTTGGCTTCGATGGATCCGCATCCGCCTCGAACGCGCGGTCTGCGTTCCAGCGCGCCTGCCATTTCTTCTCAATTGCCTGTGGATCGTATTCCGCCACGGTTTCTGTCGAGCCTCCGAATGCCAATTGGTTCGCCGATTTTGTAGCCCGCCTCTTTAGAGGCGGGGATTTTCTTCGCGGCCGGAAAAAACCCCTCGTCTAAAGACGCGGGCTACAGTAAACCCACCGCACAAACACAAATCTACTTGGATTTTTTACCTCTCTTGCCCTTCATTTTCGCTTTTGTCATTGTCTTCCTCTGTACCCTCTGTGTTCTCTGTGTTGAAGCCTTTGCTTTTTTCTTGGACTTCAACATCGAGAATCCATTCTCCGCCTTGGGCGCCTGCCGTACGCTCACGCCCACCAATTCCCAAAGCGCGCGCACATTGCGCCGATCATCCCCCGGCCGGTCAATGGGAGTTTCCAGAATGAACGCGCGCCCCGGCAATCCCTGCATTCCGGGACCGAGGCGCGCGTGATTCAAAATCCTGCCAAATGCCGCGAGGCCAATCTTCCCGCGCCCGATATGTTCGTGCCGGTCGACGCGGGACCCCAGCGGCGTTTTCGAATCGTTGACGTGCAGCACATAGACCCGGCCCAGCCCGACCGTGCGATCCACCGCGGCAAGCGTCGTCTCAAGCCCTTCTTCCGTCGTGATGTCGTACCCGGCTTCAAGCGTGTGCGCCGTATCGAGACACACACCCATCGGCAAGTCCCCGGTCTGATCCAAAATCGCCTTGATCTCTTCAAAACGCGCGCCCACCGCCGAGCCCATTCCGGATGTATTTTCGACGAGAATGCGCAGCCCGCCGAGCTTCATTCCCTTCGCCGCATGGCGCATGCCTTGGGCAATTTCGGCAATGGCCTGTTCCCTGTCGGTCCCGAGTCCAGAACCCGGATGCGCAACGAGGAAATCCGCGCCCAGCGATACCGCGCGGACCAGTTCATCATGAAACGCCTGGATCGACCTCGTGCGCATCACTCGATCCGGCGACGCCAGATTGATCAAGTAGTTGTCGTGAATGACGAGAGGCCCGAGAGCCAGTTCGGCGCGGCGCGCCCGGAACCTCGCCGCATCCGCCTCCGCAATGCGCGAGCCTCCGCGCGGCCACATCCGTGGGCTCGAAGAGAAAATCTGCAGCGCGTTCGCCCCGAGCTTCGCAGCGGAATCGAGCGCCCCCGCGATGTCTCCAGCGATCGATGTGTGAATTCCGATTCGGAAGCTGCCGTCCTGCCATGCAGGCGGTTCGGGAATCGGTTCAGGTTCGGGACGATATTCGTCGTCTACGTCGTAGGCGGGTTCCGCGCCAATCAATGGGTCAGCCATTCCCTCAGTAAACCTTGGGATGAGTAATAAGCTGACTATTCTATCGGATGCATGCTCTAGCGGCAATCACATCCGCGTGTAGGACAGCCACGCTTGGCTGTCCCTCTCAAGGTGGGCTGGGCGTAAGTGGACAGACAAGAGTGGCTGCCGTACTAAAATCAGGGTTGGATTTGAACCAACTTGTCGTTTTTGGAGTCTCGAGGAGTGTCCGAAGGATTCCATCGCGTGGGCCGTGCCGCGCGCGATCGAAGGCGGTTCATCACTAGGCCGATCTTCACCGAGCTGCCGATAAAATGATCGACCTTCACAGGGCCCGCCACCTTCATCCCTCTGACCCAGTGCAAGCCGCTGCTGGCTGCGCATCCACACTGGGAACAGTCCGGCGCGCCGCCGAAAACGCAGGGTTCAACGCGCGTTTCAAAATCTGCAGAATAATTGGCGGACATCTTCGCAAAAAGACAATCATCAGGATTCTTCGGCGGATGCAGAAACGCGTTGGCAAGGCCTTCATTGAAGAGCAGCTTCGGATACCGCTTGGCCAGAGATGGCAATTCCCGGGCCAGCGTCACGCGGTCCGCCGGAGTCAGAGTTTCGGGGCTTTGCTCCCCGATTTGAGGAGTGTAGACGCTCACCCAGATGCGATTCGTTTCGGCGCGCGCGCTCCAGAACTTCACGTACTCTTCGAGGTAGCCCGCGCGCTCCAGCATCGGCCGCGTGATCACCCAGTGAATGTTGACCTCGCGGTCTTCGATATTCTTGAGGATGCGTTCGTAGGTCGCCGGCTTTCGGCGGATGTCGTGGTGTTCGGGCAGCCCATCCACGGAAATCGCCACGCGGACTCGGGGCAGGCTCATCCACTCCGCCGGAACGGGGAGTACGCCGCTCGTTACCACGAGTGCGAATACTTCCATCCTGGACAACTCCGGAAGGATCCTGCTCAGCTCGCGGTGCCGGATCATCGGTTCCCCGCCGACCAGAGAAACGTGGAGGGGCTTGTGCTTGCGCACCAGCCGCAAAACGCCTTCCACCAGCTTATCCCCGCGCAAGTCACTGAGCTCGCTCAGCGTGATCCCGCCGCCCAGATGCGAATCGCCGTAGGCATAACACCCGGGACAGCTCAGCGGGCACTCCCTCGTGATCTCGATCGACAGCATGGGGACCCTGCCAGTAAGGATTCTTCCCCAGGCGGTGAGCATCTCACTGGGTCGAAGACTAGGGTTCGGGACGGTCGAACTCATACGCGGTTTGATGCTGGCGGGATGCGCGTGGCTGCATTTATTTTTTGAGTTCTAACGATAGCGCTAAGTCTTAGCGCCCATATTATATCAACGCATGCCAAAATCGTCCCGCAACCGGGGTGAGCCCTGGTCCGCTCAAGAATTGTCAGCCGCAGCCCCTGGCTAACTTTTCATATATGGTTTCTGCTCCGTGACTCCGTCTCCCTGTGGCAGAATCGTTGGCTTGCGATGTCACGCCGCCTCAATTACCGCTTATTGATTACCATGCTTTTGATCGTTGCCTCGGCAACCGTTCAAATCGTCCGGGAGCGCCGCCCTTCTTTTTTGCGGCCGGGCCTGCGTCTTTACGCATTTGTCGGCAATGCGGGAGACGGCACCGTTTCGGTCGTCGACCTGATTCGCGTCAGCAAGATTGCAACCATCGCCGTCGGCCCTTCTCCGTCCGGCTTGCGGGCGCATCCGAAATTTAATCAGGTTTGGGGAGTCTCGACGGAGGGCGGGTATGCGTTCGCCATCGACTCGTCCACCGGCCAGGTATTGGCGCGCATTCCCGTTGGCCTGTCGCCATTCGCTTTGGATTTTTCGCCCGACGGAAACCGCGCCTACGTGGCCGCTTCGGGCTCGGCAACGCTCGTGGCCATTGATTGCCGGACGGGACAAATTGTCGCACGCGCACGCACCGGAAAGCATCCGTGGCTCGCGCGCGTGACTCCTGACGGCAAGCAGGTCGTCGTTCCCAATCGCGAAGATTCGACCGTGGAAATTTTCGACGCCGCGACACTTGCTTCGCTGGCCACGATTGGCGTGGCTTCCCACCCGGAACAAGTCGTGATCATGCCGGACAATTCCGTCGCGTTCGTTTCCGCTACCGGGTCGAATGAGGTCTCCGCGGTGGACCTAAAGCGGCATGTTTTGGTGGCAAATTTGCAATTGACCGGAGCGCCTGCCGCCATGTTGCTGAAGCCGGACGGTGGAGAACTCTACGTCAACGTTCCCACTTCGCATGGCCTGGAGATTGTCGATACCTGGAGGACCGAAATTTCGGAGTCGATGGTCCTCGGCTCGGCGCCGACCGACGGAACCATGACCTCGGACGCTTCCATCGTATATGTCACAGACGCCGCCGCCAACGACGTCACACCCATTGAAATGGCTACGCGGCACCTCTTGCCCCAAATCCCAACCGGCAGGCACCCCGGGCCTTGCGCTCTCGATCCGAGCGGGGACCTGCTCCTCGTCGCCAACGAAGAATCCGCCGACCTCGCCGTGATTCGCGTGCGCACGCAGAGCCTCATGACCATGATCCCGGTCGGGACCCGACCGCGCTCTCTTGCGATAAAGTTGTTCTAGAGCAAATTCCCGCGACAATGCAAAACGGCCGGCAACATTTGTTGCCAGCCGTTTCAGTGAAAGTACGGGATGCGTCAGCGACTAATGATGACCACCGCCGCCGTGGGAGCCGCCACCGCCATGAAACCCTCCTCCCCCACCGCCGTGGAAGCCTCCTCCATTGCCGCCTCCGTGGAGTCCGCCACTACCGTTGAACCCGTTACCGCCGCGGAAGCCTTCTCCACCATGGAATCCACCGCCTCCGTGGAAGCCTTGGTTCCCGCGGAATCCACCACCATGCCATCCGCCTTCCCCACGAAATCCGCCACGACCGCGGAACCCGTCATGGTCACCGTACCAACCGCGACCGTAGTAGCCGCCCCATCCGCCATAGTAGCCGCGACCGTAGTAGCCATGGAACCAAGGCCCTGCGCCAATAAACACGCCGCCGTCAAAATAATCTGGGCCGTAGTAGCCATAAGGTGCGCACGCGTATGGCGGATACTCATAGTAGCCATAGGCGCATACTGGAGGCGGCCCAACGTATGCTGGGCCAAATTGAACTGCGACTTGCGCATGGGCGGTCCTAGCCCCTGCTACCACCACAAAAAGCCCGACCAATAAAGCGTACTTTAGATATCGCATATCGTGGCCTCCTCGATCCGAACCGCGGCGATTGCGAATTTCTTGTGCCGCGCCCGCCTATTCAATCAGACACCCTACAACGTGCAATGGGTGTGCCAATGTTGAATGGAATGCGGTGAAATGTAGCTCCTTAAGAATCAGTTCATTGCGAGCATCTGCAGGAAGACTGCTAGAGGGGAACTAGCGAAGCATGGCTGTATTCCACCACCCTCGCTGATTTTCAACCACTCGTGGGTGTCTTCATATTGACCGCGCTTCAATTGAAGGATTTCCCCGTTGCAGAATTTTCGCGCCCCCGCAAGCTTCATAACTAATGATCCACCCGGCCTTGACAGTGATGTACATTTGTACATACAATTGACATGTCGAATACCAGTGGGACCCGGTCAAAGCGAAAGCTAACTTCCGCAAGCACGCCGTTCTCTTCTCCGACGCCGTCAGCGTGCTCGAGGATGAATTGGCCCTCACCGTTCGCGATCCTTATTCCGAAGAGGAAGAACGGTGGATCACACTCGGGATGGATTTGCTCGGAAGACTTCTCGTCGTGGTTTATGTGTGGAGAGGCGAAACAATACGATTCATTTCGGCGCGACACGCAACGCCGCGCGAACGGCAAGAATACCAGGGTGCGGGCCCTTCGTGGCGCCCACCGGATGAGGAAAAACCATGAAACCTGAATACGATTTCAAAAAAGCAAAACGCGGGGCTGTTGTGCCTATTCCGAAAGGCAAGACCAGAATTACGATCCGGATCGACGATGACATCCTCGCCTGGTTTCGCGAGCAGGTCGACCGAGGGGGCGGCAGGAACTACCAATCGCTAATGAACGAGGCGCTGAGCGAATACATTCGTGACGCAAAGGAACCACTGGAAGCTACCCTGCGCCGCGTGATCAGGGAAGAACTCAGTCACACGAGTTGATGCATCAGGGATATGGCGTGAGCATGGCTAACCCACAGACCAGGCGCAATTTTCCTCGCCGAGTTGGATTTCCAGCATTCCTTCGCCAGGGAGGAGGTCCATGGGAAGGCCCCCTTCCCAGAGAGCCACACCGAGAGAAATGGATTTTCGATTCGAGAGGAAGAACATTTCTTTCGCGACCGACACTTCCAGTATGCGGTCGAAGGCGACCCTCACGACTTCGTCCGGCCCCAGCAAACAAAGATCGCGCGACTCGACCAGATAGCCCGTCACATGTCCTCCCTCGAAGCGGACGACTACGCGCAGTTCCTGCTCGGCGCGAAAGGTGATCCGGAATTCGGCGTCGCGGAGTTCCTTCAGCGCTTCGGAGAAAACGTCCACGCGCAGATGAAACCGTTTTTCATCGAATCCATAACGGATTTCGTGCAGCAGCATCAAGCGGCCATGCATCGCGCTGCTTCGGCGGTCGGCGGAATACAACCCGGCGCCCATCCATTCAAAATAAGTCGATTCGCGCCCGTCGACTTTCACGTGGAGATACGCGGTCGGCGGCAACACGAGCGCGGGCACGGGCTGCCGCTTGATCGGCTCGGCCAGGACGTCCGGCGCTTCGGCGCCGAGCGAGCGATACACTTCAGTTAGTAATTTTCTATAAAACGCGTCAAACTCCGCGTCATTCGCCGAGCTGTGCTCCGGGCCATACCACCAACACCAGTCGCTTCCTTCCGCCGCGAGCAGCGCCTCGTATGAAGTCAGGAGTTGTGTCGGGGTCGGCGCCTTCGGAAAACCGCGCGCCGAATTGTCCGCTTGCTGCGCATAAAAATCGCGAGCGCGGCGAAGATGGTCCCAGGCCATTACGTCTTCCCCCGCGCCAATCCAGACGTCGAAATTGGCGTTGATCCAGGACGCGGGGAAAATTCCGTTGTTGCGCGGGATTTCTCCGGCGGCCGCGGCAGCTTCACTCGCCGTCAGCGCCTGAATATCCGGATCGTTGTCGATTCTCCTGTAGAACTGCCGCAGAAACTCACGGCCGTTGCCGCGGAAATATTCCCAGGCATTTTCTCCGTCCAGAATCAAAGAAACGGTCAGCGGACGCCCAATGTGAACTCGCTCCCCAATCGCGCGAATGCGCTGGTACAAATCATCGGCCGCCGCATTCGTATCCATCCGGCTGTAGACGAAGCCGACGAGGTCCGAAAGATAGTGATCGCGAAAGAATCCGACCATTTCCTTGCCGCCCACGCGCACGCGCAGCGGCGAATACAGTTTGTCCGCATTGTCCGGCACGCCGGCGCCGTCGCGGCCGAACCCGGCGCCCAGCGTCCGACCCAGGACGCCTTCATCCGTGGCAAACCACTTGAATCCCAGATCGGCGGCCAGGGCAAGCGCCTCATCCGAAACCGATCCTTCTGAAGGCCACAGCCCGTCGGGCGCCTTCCCGAAAACTCGATCGTGGTAGCGGCGCGCTCGCGCGAGCTGTTCGCGAGCATCTTCCGGGTGGCGGAACGCGGGCGCGGGCAACGGCGTGCCGGGGTTTGACACACGCGCTATATCGGTGTCGCACACCAGTGGAAGTATGGGGTGATAAAAAGGCGTCGCTGAAATTTCGATTTGTCCCGCGGCAGCGGCTTTCCGATATTCGGGCAGGACTCGGCCGAGAAGCTCGATCTGCTTTTCGCGAAGCTGCTGCTTGTCCAGTTCCGTGTAATCGGCTCCCTTCCGGGCCAGCGCCGACACCACGGGATCGCTCGCCAGATATTCCTCATCCATCCAGGCGAGTTGAGAAAGGACTTGAAGATCGCGCCAATCGCGCTCACCGAACGTTTGAGTCGCCCGGTCGCCGCCCTGTGAGCTCACCCACTGGTGAAGTTCAATATACCGCGGCCACCGCGCCAGAAGATTGTCGTAATTCAATTGGAAGGCGCGCTGCATGATTTCAGATTTATCTTCGGGCGTGAGGTTCGGCACAGGACGAAACGCGGCGGTGAACCAGGGCTCGTCAAATTTTCCGCTGGCGTATTCTTCGAGTTGCATTCCCAGCGAGGGCACGACATTGAACGTGGCATGCACGCGCGGAAATTCCTCGATCACGCGGACCATGCCCCAATAGTCCTTGAGCGCATGAAGGCGCGTCCAGGGAAGCACGTACCGCCCGGTGGAAGGGTCGCGATACTGCGGCTGGTGCATATGCCACAAGATCATCAGGTGAACGCGATTCATCGGCAGACCGCTCCACTTTTTGATCCGCCCGGCTGCGCACCGAAAATCAGGAACGTCGAGCACGCCTCACTTTCGCGCATCGCGAGCGTGCTAGAATGGCGCCGCTGAACGATGCGCCTAATTGACCGGTACATTTGCCGCCAACTGTTTTCCCACGCCTTCCTGGGTTTGGGCATATTTACGTTCGTATTTTTCGTGCCGCAACTTGTGCGCCTGATGGACCTGGTGGTGCGCCACCCGGGATCCTGGTCCACCATCGGCATCCTTTTCCTTTCGACTTTTCCCGACATCCTGATCTTCACGTTGCCGATCGGCGTTCTGGTCGGCGTGCTCATCGCGCTCGGGAGGTTATCGGCCGATAGCGAGCTAATCGCCATGAGCGCTCTCGGCATGGGGAGGCGCCGCCTGCTGGTTCCAGTCGGAATTCTGGCGGTCGGCGCAACTGCGATCACTTTCCTCATGACGCTCTGGCTCGGTCCCCTTTCGGTGCGTACATTCCGGACGCTGGAAGACCGCTTGCGCGCCGGGCAGGCTTCTTATCAGGTCGCGCCGCGCGTCTTCGATGAACGGTTCCCCCGAATGGTCCTCTACGTAAACGACATCGACTCCGCCGCCACACGTTGGAAGGGGGTCTTCCTGGCCGGCACCGACATGGGTGTCTCACGCCTGACATTGGCGGAGGAAGCGATTGTAATTGCCGACCGCAGCGAGGGCAAGCTGGAGTTACACCTGCGTGACGGAAGCGTTCACGAGTTCACACCCTCCGATCCGGGACACTACACCCTTTCGGCCTTTGGACAGCGCGACTTGCCCGTGGATGTCAAATCAACCGAAGGTGATCACGTATCGGAACCGGGGATTCCCGGCCGAACCATGCGCGCCTTATGGCGGGAGCGCCAAACGCAGCGCGAAGCCAGCGTGGAAATTCAGCGCCGCATTTCTTTTCCCTTCGCATGCATCTCGTTTGCGTTGCTGGCCATGCCGATCGGCGCGCGCCCCCGGCGTGGAGGACGCGCCGCCGGCTTCCTGATCACGCTGCTCTTGATTACGGGCTACTACCTGATGTTCACGATTGGCACGGGACTCGCGCGCCAGGGATCGATTTCTATCTGGGCCGGCATCTGGTCGGCGAACGTGATTACGGCGGGCTTGGGACTGTATCTGCTGCCGCGACTCGAGCGCATGCCGGGCAGCAGCCGGACAGCCGCTGCCTTCGAATGGGTGGGCAGTTGGCGAGTCTGGAAGATTTTTTCTCGAGAAGAGCAACCCGTTTCGCCGGCCTCGAATGGCTCATTCACAGCGGGAAGGATTTTCACCAGGAAAAAAGGCCGTACCGGGATCCCTCAACTCTTGGACGTGTATCTCCTGCGCAGCTTCGTCTATTATTTCGTGCTGCTGACGGCCGGTTTCATCTTGCTCTTCGAAGTCTTTACATTTTTTGAATTGCTGGACGATATCGCGCGGCATCGCGCCGGCCTCGTCGAAATCACCCAATATTTTCTCTATCTCGCCTGCTATCTGTTTTACCAGCTCGCGCCACTCGCCGCGCTCGTGTCGGTATTGGTCACCCTCGGGGTGATGACAAAAAACAACGAGCTCGTCGCATTCAAGGCCAGCGGCCTCAGCTTGTACCGCATCGCGCTACCGTTGCTGCTGGCCGGCATATTTCTCGCCGCTAGTCTGGTCGTCCTGGACGACACTTATCTGCCTTACGCCAACCAGCGCCAGGACGCCCTCCGCAACCAGATCAAGGGCCGCCCGGCGCAAACGTACTACCAGCCCAGCCGGCAGTGGATCTTTGGTGAAAGCTCGAAGATCTACAACTACGAGCTCTTCGATCCGGACCGTGAATTGTTAGGAGGCTTGAACGTCTTCGAGCTGAACCCCGCAACCTTTGAAATCCGCCGGCGCATTTACGCCGCCCGCGCTCATTGGGACAGCCAGCAGGGGCTCTGGATTCTCGAATCCGGGTGGATTCGCGATTTCGATCACGGCCAGGTGACCCGCT
>DATNIO010000246.1:0-62295 GCA_035604385.1 Verrucomicrobiia bacterium
TCAGGACAGAACATGGAGGGAGCATGAGGTCCCGAACAAAAATCCTGGCTCTTGCAGGCCTTGCGCTTTTCCTTACGGCATCCTGCTATGGCGCGACACTTTCCGGAACCTTGAAGGGGCCGGATGGCGCGCCGGTCGAAGGCGCATTTGTTCAGGCCCAAAATACGAAAACGAAAATCAGTTTCTTCGTCCTGTCGGATCACCAGGGGCATTATCGCGTCGAAAAATTGCCGGCGGGCGATTACCGCGTGCAGATCAAGGCGAGCGGTTTGCGCGTCGATCCCAAGGGCGGAGTCGCACTTACGGAGGACCAGAGCGCGTCGCTTGATTTTGCGCTCGAGACCGGAATGGTGCGCTGGAACGAGCTTTCCATTTACCAGGCGAAAAAACTTTGGCCGGAAGAAAATGCAAAGCAGCAGATTTTCACGAAATGTTTCATCTGCCACGGATTTCAAACGCGGATGGCCTCGGTGAGGCGTGACGCCGACGGCTGGCAGGACCGCGTCCAATTCATGCGCGACGCCATGCATTTCAGCCTCGGTTACCGGGTTACGGACCAGGACGCCACGGAGATAGCAACATATCTGAACAAGCTGTATGGTTCAGATTCGGCATTCCCGAAGTCTCCTGCTGAATTGCCGGCGTACAAAGAAACCGTGAGGCCTTTCTCCAGCGAGGCCATGAACATCGCCTACGTCGAATATGACATGCCTGGTCCAAGCCGCATGCCGTTCAGCGCGGCGCCTGCGAAAGACGGATCTGTTTGGATTCCGAATTTCGGAATTGGAAACAAGATCACGCGGCTCAATCCGAAGACGGCCGAAATGCAGGATTTTCCTGTTCCGAATGTGGGGACCGCCGCGGTTCACTCCGCCGTTGCAGCGCCTGACGGCTCCGTCTGGCTTACGGAGCAAGCTTCCGACAAGCTGGGCCGCTGGGATCCAACCACGCAGAAAATCACTGAATATCAGGACAAGTATGCTGCCGGCATGGAGGGAAGGGAGGACGGCGGGTCGCGTCATACGGTTCGAATCGATTCTAAGGGCATGGTTTGGTCGAGCGGCTACCCGCTGACGCGCTTCGATCCCGAAACCGGGAAATTCAATGATTTCCCTGAAGCGGCGCACACGTACAGCCTTGACTTCGACAAGGATGAGAATGTCTGGTTCACAAATCCGGGGACAGGTCAGATCGGGAAAGTGGATGCCAAGACGCTGAAGGTGACGCAGTGGATGCCGCCAACCCTCAACACCTACGAGCGCAGAATCGTGGTCGATTCCGACGGAACGATATGGTTCGGCGAATTCCAAAAAGGCAAGATCGGCCACTTCGATCCGAAAACGCAATCTTTTAAGGAATATGATTTGCCCGGCGGTCTGGATACCTTTCCGTACGCGATGGGCATCGGGCTCGACCACAGCGTCTGGTATTCGTCCTACTATCTGGACGTAATCGGCCGCCTCGATCCCAAGACCGGCAAAGTGATCGAGTATCCGTTTCCACATTCGGAGAATACCATCCGGGAATTCTTCCGCGATTCCGAGGGCCGGATGTGGTACGGCTCGCCATCGAACAACAAGGTTGGCTATTTTTATTTGACGGGCGCATCCGTGCCGGCAGGGAAGTAAGTGACAGGACAAGCGGCTGCCGTGCGCTTGGAAAGAGCGCTAAAATAGAAATCATTCGGGTCCTATGAGCACTCAGGCGAACAACTCCAAATTGGGCAACGTAGTGCGAATCTCCAGCGGCAATTTTCTGGAGATGTACGACTTCATGGTGTACGCGTACTACGCGTCGTACATCGCGCACGAAATCTTTCCGTCGAACAGCGCCTACGCTTCGCTGATGATGACGCTGGGAACTTTTGGCGCGGGCTACTTGATGCGGCCCCTCGGCGCCGTTGTCCTCGGCGCATATGTGGACCGGCACGGCAGGCGCTCCGGGCTCATCCTCACTTTACTATTGATGGCGATCGGCACGCTCGTGATCGCCTGCACGCCTGCTTACAGGACCATCGGGATCGTCGCGCCCATTGTGGTGGTGATTGGCCGACTGTTGCAGGGGTTTTCGGCCGGAGTCGGAGTGGGCGGCGCGTCGGTGTACCTTTCGGAAATGGCGACGCCCGGGCATCGCGGATTTTATTGCGCCTGGCAGTCAGCGAGCCAGCAGGTGGCTGTCGTTTTCGCGGCGCTTCTGGGAGTCGCGCTCAGTATTGCTGTGCCGCCCGCGGGGATGGCGCAGTGGGGTTGGCGCGTTCCATTTTTCATCGGCTGTTTGATTGTGCCGCTGCTGTTCTGGCTGCGCAAATCTCTGGACGAGACGGAAGCGTTTCTGGCGCAAAAACATCATCCCGGAATTTCGGAAGTACTCTCCTCGCTTGCAACCAACTGGAAAATTGTCGGCATCGGCGTGTTGCTTTCCACCATGACGACGGTGAGTTTCTACCTCATCACCGCGTATACGCCGACCTACGGGATTGAAGTACTGCACCTGACCAGCCGCCAAAGCTTGATGGTCACGTTCTGCGTGGGCATGTCGAATTTTTTCTGGCTGCCGACGGGCGGGGCGATCTCCGACAAGTTCGGAAGGCGGCCATTGCTGATTCTGATTACGGTCGCCGCGATCGTGACCTCCTACCCCGCGATGCTGTGGCTCGTCAGCGACCCGTCGACCGCTCGCCTGCTGATCGTGGAATTGTGGCTGTCGATGTTTTTCGGCGTGTACAACGGCGCAATGATCCCGCACCTTGCGGAAATCATGCCGCCGGAGATTCGCACCTCCGGCTTTTCGTTGGCGTTCAGTTTGGCAACGGCGATCTTCGGAGGGTTTACCCCGTTCGTTTGCACCTACCTCATCCACGAGACCGGAAACCGGGCCATGCCGGCGCTGTGGCTGTCCTTCGCGGCCGTGTGCGGACTCGTCGCGGCGCTGGCTGGCGGCCAGCATCGAGCTGTATTGACGGAACTCGAAGCCAGTGTGTCCTCGCAGTGAGGGTGCTAAGACATCCTCCTCACAGGTAAGGAGCCAATTTTTTGAAACGGTATCGCGATTGTCCTTGGAGAAGTTATTCCATAGGTCCATCGTTGGGGCACGATCCGCCGCGGCGGATGCCCCTACTTTATACGTAGGCGATCCAGCGGCCCGCGGCAACGATCCCGAACCACAACAGAATCGAAATCAATCCTGCCGCGCGGGCGCTGAGCGGCGCCACTGGATCGTTTTCCCACTTGCCCACGCTCTGATAGGCGATCTCGTGGAATACGAATGCATTGATTCCCGCGACGAGGATCAGCAGCATTTTGATGTCGAACCCGAGATTCCCATACATTTTGGTGGCCTCGGAGGAAAAAAGCAGGAGTCCCGTGATGACCTGAATGAGGAAGCCTGCCCAGGCCCAGGGCAGAAACCGCTGCGCCAGCTTGGAAACCGGCTCGTCTCGAAACGTCAATCCCATCAGGCGCAGATCCAAAATCGAAGTGGCGCCTACGAGCAAGATGATGCCGAAAATATGAACCGTTTCTATGACCGGAAAAAGCCAAAGGGACTCCCGAATGGTCGTGCCCACCGCCGTCTGCTCCAGCCACTGACAAATCGCAAAAATAAAATGCATTTCTCTCGCCCTCACAGATGATCGGATAGTTCGAGCCTGTTAAAGCCGCGGTCAAAACGCACAACCGGTATTGCATACAGCTCGTGATGTGTGAATTTTCAGCCGCTGATTAGCGTTCCCTTTTGACGCGCGGCGCATTTTCGCCGTTTTGCATGCAAACGCTCGACACACGCATACCGCTTACGTGTTTGAACGGTTCATTTATCTTAACCTGATTCGCAATGTAAGACTACACGCCAAGCGGTATTCCAGGCCTACTTGCGGCAGCTTGTTCACGCAAGCGAATTCTCTATTCCACGGAATAATGGCCGAGTGGCGTCTTCGGATCTGCTGTACGGACATGCGGAAAAACTATAAGCTTCGTCTTGAGCGAAAGCACAGGGAGCAGTTCGGATGCAATAAATCCTCGTGCTATTCCAAGTTCGAGGTGGACGTGATGGCGAGGCGATGGTCGGTCCTGTGCGCTCTTTTATGTTTGGGATTATTTGGCTGCAAGGCAAAATCGGTTGCCGAATCCAAGATTCCCCAGGAAGAAGTTGACCGCAAGAATCCAATCGAATCGAATCCCGCTTCTATCGCGGAAGGGAAGCGGCTGTACGGCGCGACGGATTGCGCCCTTTGCCACGGGAAGGACGGAGACGGCAAAGGAGTGCTGGCCAAGGACATCAACATGAACGTCCACGATTGGAGGAAGGCCGAATCCCTGGCGCACTTCACGGATGGTGAACTTTCCTATCTCATTCTGAAGGGCAAGGGCCGCATGCCAGCCTATGATGGCCGGGAAACTCCCGAGCAGGTCTGGCAGATCGTCAATTATATCCGCTCCATGCCCACCGGTGATAGCGCTCCCAAATCCTAGGAACTTGCTTAGCGGTTCGGGCGGCTTGACTCTGGTGCGGCGCCGTCGTAGACCTAGAATGTGCTGCACTTGTAAGAACGGAGGATCATACCGTGCTGCCCTTCCTAACAATTCGGACCCGTTCGCGGAGATTCATCCTGGGAAAGGCTTCCACGCTTTGGCAAATTGGGGTCGTCGCGGTTTTTGTTCTCCTTGCCTGCGCTTCCATCGGAATCCTGCGCGCCGGGCAAGGGGCGGACAGCGCCAAACCTTCCGGTCCTGCCGCTCACGGCGTTGAACTTACAATTCTGAATAAGACATGCAAGCCGTGCGAGGACTTCTACCACTACGCCAGCGGCGAGTGGCTGGCCAAGAATCCTGTACCTCCCGCGTACCCGAGTTGGGGACGCTTCAACGAGCTGGCCGAAAGGAATCGCGAACTGCTGCACCAGATTTTGGAGGGGGCGGCGGCAAATACCAAGGCGACGCCCGGCTCGAATGAGCAGAAAATCGGGGATTTTTACGCGAGCTGCATGGACGAAAAACAGATCAATGCGGCGGGGACTAAACCACTCGACGTGGAATTGGCGGGGATTGAGGCCGTTCGGAGCGCAGGGGGACTCCAGGAGGAAATCGCGCGGCTGCAGGGCATGGGCGTCCGCGCGCTCTTTAACTTCGGTTCCACGCAGGATGAAAAGAATAGTTCACAAGTGATTGGCAGCGCGGACCAGGGCGGCCTCGGTTTGCCCGACCGCGATTACTACACGAAGACCGACGACAAATCGAAGCAAATCCGCCAGCAGTATGAAGAGCACGTCGCCAAGATGCTCGCGCTTGCGGGCGACGATGGCGCCAAAGCAGCCACAGACGCGAAGGCTATCGTGGAACTCGAAACCAAGCTGGCAGATGCTTCCTTGACCCGCGTCGAGCGGCGCGACCCGGAAAAGACCTATCACAAAATGAGCCGCTCCGACCTGCGGACGCTCACTCCCAACTGGTCCTGGGAAAATTATTTTCAGGAAATCGGCTACACCAATATCGATTCCGTGGACGTATCCGCTCCTAAATTTTTTGAGACGATGAGCCAGGCGCTCAGGGAAACGCCTCTCGAAACCTGGAAAACATATCTCCGCTGGCATCTGGTGAATTCGACCGCGCCGTACTTGTCCGATCCGTTTGTGGACCAGGATTTCAATTTCAAAGGGCGCGTCTTACAGGGCACGCAGGAATTGTTGCCGCGCTGGAAGCGCTGCGTTTCTGCCACGGACCGCCAGCTCGGCGAGGCGCTCGGACAAATTTATACGCAGAAATATTTTCCTCCCGAGGCCAAGGCCCGCGCGCTGGAAATGGTGAATCACCTGATCGGCGCCCTGCACGACGATCTGCAAACGCTGCCGTGGATGAGCCCCGCTACCCGCAAGCAGGCGCTCGCGAAGCTCGGCACGTTCGCGCGCAAGATCGGCTATCCGGACAAATGGCGCGACTATTCCTCCTATGCCGTCGATCGCGGCCCGTACGCGCTCAATCAGATCCGCGGCGGCCAATTTGAATTCAAGCGCGATCTGAACAAAATCGGAAAGCCGGTGGACCGCACCGAGTGGGGCATGACTCCTCCCACGGTGAACGCCTACTACAATCCGGAAATGAACGAGATCGTTTTTCCCGCTGGAATTCTGCAGCCGCCGTTTTTCGATATGAATGCCGATGACGCTTCCAACTACGGCGCGATGGGCGCCGTGATCGGCCACGAAATGACCCATGGCTTCGACGATGAAGGCAGAAAATTCGACGCGCAGGGGAACTTGCGCGATTGGTGGACGCCCGAGGACGAAAAGAATTTCAACGAGCGGGCTGCCTGCGTGGAAAAGCAATTCGACAGCTACGTCGTTCAGGACGATATCCATGAAAACGGCAAGCTGGTCCTGGGCGAGAGCATTGCGGACCTCGGCGGACTGAACCTCGCCTACCGCGCGCTGCAGAAAGCGGAGAAGGGCAAAAAGCCCGCGCTGATCGGCGGATTGACGGCGGACCAGCGCTTTTTTCTATCCTTCGCGCAAATCTGGGCGTCCAACGACCGTCCAGAATTCGAGCGCCTCATGGTGAATACGAATCCTCATCCGCTGGCGCGCTTCCGTGCCATCGCCGCGCCGTCTAACATGCCGGAGTTCACCCGCGCGTTTGATTGCAAGGAAGGAGACGCGATGGCAAGGCCCTCTGCGATCCGGTGTCAGATCTGGTGATTAATTTTTTTAGCCAGGCTCATTTCTTAGCTTTTTTGTCCGGGAAGGGAATGAATTTGTAGCCGAGTCCGCGGACCGTCACGAGGTGGCGGGGATTGGACGGCTCGTCCTCGATATATTTTCTCAAGCGCACGATGAAGTTGTCGATCGCGCGCGTGTCGGTATCCTCTTGCAGGTCCCACACATTTTCCAGGATCGCTTTTCGGGAAACGGGATGCCCCGCGTTTTGGACCAGGTAGCGGAGTAACTCCGATTCCATCAAGGTCAATTGCACGGTTTCTTTCCCGGCCCGCAAGAGCAGGTTTTGAAAGTCGACGACAATATCGCCAAATCGAAATGTGTCCGGTGGGCCCGCGCTGCGCACGGCGGGCTTGGCCGGAGCCTCGCCTGCGCGGTGCTCCCAGGTCTTGCGCCGCAGCAGGCTTCCCACGCGCGCAATGAGGATGGAAAGGTTGAACGGCTTGGGCAAATAATCGTCGGCCCCGGATTCAAAGCCCTGGAGGACGTCCTCCGGGCGAGAGCGTGCGGTCAGCATCAGCAGGGGAATGTAATTCTTCGTTTCACGCAAGGTACGCGCCACAGTGAAGCCGTCCTTGCCGGGAAGCATCACGTCCAGCACCAGCGCGTCGAAATCTTCGTTGCTCTTCAAGAGACGCTCGAGAGCATCTTCGCCATTGCCCACCACCTGGACGGAATAGCCCTCCTGCTCCAAGTTGAAACGAAGGCCCTCCGCCAGGTGGGCTTCATCTTCCACGACGAGAATTCGGCTCATACGGGATAGACCCTCGGGAGCCGAAGCGTGAACGTGCTTCCGCGCCCCGTACCTTCGCTCTCGGCGAACGCATCGCCTCCATGCCGCCGCGCGATCGAGCGCACGATGAACAGGCCGAGGCCGGTTCCTTTGACGCGGCCGGTGGCGGAACTTGCCACTCGGTAGAATCGCTTGAAGATGCGTTTCAGTTCCGGATGAGGGATTCCGACTCCTTTGTCACGCACGCGCAGCAAAATCGTGTCGATGTCAGGAGACAGCAGGTCGACCTCGATTTCCTTTTTTTCGCCGGAATATTTCACCGCGTTTTCAACAAGATTGAACACGGCGGTGCGCAATTCCTGGGGATTCCCACGCAGGTAGATTTTTTCATCGGCAGAGCCCGCGAATTGGAGGACCTCGGCCGGCAAGTGATGGCGCAGCCGCGTGAGCTCCACCGTCTCCGCCACGATCGCGGAGAAATCGACTTTCTCCCAATTCTTTTTGCTGCTCGCGTGGCGCGCCTCGCCGGCCTTCAGAATTTGCTCGACCGTTCCCAGAAGCCGGTCCGTATCCTCGAGCATGATGCGATAGAAATCCTGGTGCTGCGCCTTGGAGAGTTGGCGTGTCTGAAGCGTTTCCAGGTACAGTCGAATCGAGGCAATCGGAGTTTTGAGTTCGTGGGTGACCGCGTTGAGAAAACTATCCTGCTGCTCGTTCTTGTGAATTTCGCGAACCAGAAAAACGGTGTAGACCACCAGCCCCGCGATGATCAGGGTGAAAAAGATGACGCCGAGGACCAGGGGAACGACTTCCCGCCAGTTGAGGACAATCCAGGTAACATTCAGCGCCACCGCCAGTCCAATCAGGAAGGCGGCCAGCGTCACGAAGAACGCGATTTTTTTGGCACGTCTGGTAAGGCGCATCACAGGTCTCTATCTGACCATACTAAACGAGACGCGCACAAAAAAAAACCGCGGGGGGAAGGCCCCGCGGCGGAAAGTGTTCAACCCGTCGTAACTTCCGGGCTTCGGTCTAGTCTCCCATCGCCGCTTCTTGCGGCAGAGCTTCCGGTGCTGGAGACACGAGGACAGCCGGCGATTCCGGTGCAGCCGCCGGATGGATTGCTTTCTCGCGTCCTAATTTTGGCAGGGAAATGTCCCAGGCCAGGCCAACCATGCGCAGGGCGCTGATCCCGTACCAATTCAGATCGACCTCATACCACGCCATACCATGCCGAGCCATTTGAGGGTATGCGTGATGATTGTTGTGCCAGCCCTCGCCGAACGTAAGGATCGCCACCCAGAAACTGTTCGTGGAATCGTCTCCGGTCATGAAGCGCTGCGATCCCCACATGTGCGTCGCGGAGTTCACAAGCCAGGTGGAGTGGAGTCCAAACACGGTGCGGACAAAGGTGCCCCAAAGCAAGTAGGGCAGGCCGCCGAAGACGAGCAGGAGGACGCCCACGACGACTTCAGGAACCCAGTGCCACTCGCTGATCCAGGAATGAAATTTGTCTTTGCGAAGATCGGGGACATAGGGCAGGAGCGAATCAATCTTGTTGTGCATGGCCTTGCCGGTCAGGATCCATCCCATGTGGGCCCAGAATCCGCCGTCGCGAGGCGAGTGCGGGTCGCCTTCTTTATCCGTATTCTGGTGATGCTTGCGATGCGTGGCGACCCAGAAGATCGGTCCGCCTTCGAGCGCGAGCGTTCCGCAAGTGGTCAAAAAATATTCGAGCCATTTCGGAGTCTTGTAGCCGCGATGCGTGAGCAGCCGGTGATAGGCCATCCCAATTCCCAGGCTTCCCGCAACCCACCAGAGCAAAATTGCCACTAAGAACGGCTTCCACGCAAAATAGAAAAGTGCCACTACGGCGCCAATATGGAACGCGACCATGAAAAAAGTCGTAATCCAATTCACTGGCTGAGTAAATGTCTTGTCGCGTTTCCCATTGCTGGCCATGGCCCGGTCCCCTTTGTCAGCGGCCGATTGTTTCTAGTGTTTCCACTCATTGCCGCGTGAATTAAACGTAGCATGAGGGTGCGAAACGCTTTGTAATACTTCTGTAATTGTTGATTCGTGAGGCTGAAATGACACATGCAACCTTGCGTGAATCCGGGTTGAAGGTCTTGCCTTGACACTCGGCGTGGGCTGGCCTAACGTCTGACAAAACTCAGTTTAATTTGAGCGCAGGGTCAAAATCGCAACTGTTGCATCGACGAAAGGAACTCGCTTTGAATCGAACACTCGGACTTATTTGGTTGGTTGTTATGCTCCTGCTGTTGCCGCTGGCAGGCGTGGCCTCCGCGCAAGAACAAGCGCAACCCAAGGGCTGGGTCGCGGCGCAGATTCAATTTGAGAAGAACTGCTCGAAGTGCCACGGCAATGGCAATTCCCAGGCGCACGCCTCGTCACGCGAAGCGCTGATGAAGTTGTCGCCTGAGGCGATCTATGCGTCCATCACGAGCGGCTCCATGAGCGTCCAGGCCAAGGATTTGACCGATGAACAAAAGCGGTTGATCGCCCAGCATCTCGGTGGGCGGCCTTTCGGCGTTGCTGCCGCGGGCGACGTAAAAGCGATGTCCAACCGTTGCTCGACAAATCCCCCGCTGGGAGATCCCTCGACAGGCGCTGCATGGAATGGCTGGAGCAACGACGCCGTCAACACTCGCTACCAGTCCGCGCAAGCCGCGGGCCTGACCGCGGACCAGGTGCCTCATTTGAAATTGAAGTGGGCATTCGGAATTCCCTATGCCACCGAAATGTACAGCCAGCCGACGGTTGTGAGCGGGCGCATTTTCCTTGGCGGCGATTCGGGCTACGTGTATTCCCTCGACGCCGCCACTGGATGCGTTTACTGGTCCTTCCTGGCGCAGGCCGGAGTGCGCACGGCCCCGAGTATTGGCGCCGTGAAAACGCATGGCTCGGCGAAGTATGCGGTCTATTTCGGCGACCAGCGCGCCAATGAGTATGCCGTCGATGCCGCGACAGGCGAATTGCTGTGGAAGCAGCGCGTCGAAGATCATCCGCTCGCTCGAATCGTGGGCGCTCCAAAACTTTACAACGGAAAATTGTACGTGCCCGTGTCTTCCGGCGAAGAGGGCATTTCCGCGAATTCCAGCTATCCGTGCTGCACGTTTCGCGGCAGCGTCGTAGCGCTGGATGCGGAAACCGGGAAGCAAATCTGGAAGACCTACTCCGTTCCAGAAGCTCCCAAGCCGACCAAGAAAAATTCCGCAGGCGCGCAATTATCCGCCCCGGCCGGCGCGGCGATCTGGAATTCGCCGACGATTGATGCCAAGCGCAACGCCCTCTATGTCGGCACAGGGGACTCCTACACCGAGCCCGCCGCGAAAAATTCGGATGCGATCCTCGCCATGGATCTCGATTCCGGCAAGATGCTCTGGTCCTTCCAGGACATCCGAAATGATTCTTGGATGGTGGGCTGCGACGGCAAGCATGTCGTCGGCAACTGTCCGGAGGAACTTGGGCCGGATTATGACTTTTCGGTTTCTCCGATGCTCCGGACATTGCCAAATGGCCGGCAATTTCTGGTGGTGTCGGGAAAGAGCGGCTATGTTCTCGCGCTTGATCCTGACAAGAAGGGCGCCGTATTGTGGAAGACGCCTCTCTTCGAAAAGCCGCCAGCCTTTTCAGGTCTGATTGTTTTCGGTGGCGCCTCCGACGAGCAAGACGCATATTTTGCGCTGAACCAAGTCGGCGGCATTGCCGCGGTCGATATGGTGACCGGAGAGCGCAAGTGGTTCACGCCGCTCGCCCCGGCGGCCATCCCCGGAGAACCGCCGCGCCCCGGACAATCCGCGGCCGTGACGGCGATTCCCGGAGTGGTTTTTTCGGGCGGATGGGACGGCAGGCTCCGCGCCGTCGCCAGTGGAAATGGCAGCGTCATCTGGGAATATAACACGGTCCGCGATTACACCACCGTGAACGGCGTGCCGGGGAAAGGCGGATCGATGGGAGCGCCAGGGCCGACGGTTGTGGGCGGCACGCTCTACGTGGGTTCGGGATACGTCGGAGTCAGCAATGGGCTGCCCGGCAACGTGCTGCTAGCTTTCTCGGCGGAATAAATTTCCGTTGGTACTATGCGCGATAAGTAAAAGAAAATATTGTAGATTGCTATTTTGTCCGGTCCTGGAAGTACCGGGCCGCCCGCAGAAACTTCTCGTAACTGAAGATTTATAACAAGGAATTGCTTTCACAAGTTATTGCATTTATGATAATAATTGACCATCTCGGAGTCCTAAAAGGGTGGCCTGATTCGCATGAGAAACCTGTCCCTGCCCAGGTTGGCGCTGCTTCACTTCTGCCTATTTCTTATTCCGTTTGTGGCTTGGGCGCAGACGCCTCCCCCTCAATCCCGCATCGTGGAACGAGTGAACGAGAGCGCCCTGGTCACGCTTCGCGGAAACACCCACCCGTTGGCACAGCCTCAATTTGATCAAGGAGCTGCGCCTCCCGACCTTCCAATGGCGCGCATGCTGCTCGTTCTGAAGCGCAGCGACGCCCAGGAATCCGCGCTGCAAAACTTGCTCGACGGCCAGCAAGACCGCAACTCGCCGAGCTATCACCAGTGGCTCACGCCGGATGAATTCGGGCAGCAGTTTGGCCCCAGCGATCAGGACGTCCAGACGGTTGCCGCATGGCTCCGGTCGCACGGTTTTCAAATTGGAGCGATCGGCAGGGGCCGCACGTTGATAGAGTTTTCCGGGACGGCGGCACAAGTGCAGCAAGCGTTTCACACAGAGATCCACAAATACACCGTGAACGGGGAGGAGCATTGGGCGAATGCCAGCGACCCGCAAATTCCTGTAGCGCTCGCGCCCGTGGTCGCCGGTGTGAATTCTCTGCACAATTTTCCGAAGAAGCCTATGTACCGGCTAGCGGGCGTCTCCCTCCGAAGTGGTGTGATGGCGTATGGCCCAGACTTCACCACAAATCTGCCCATGTGCGGCGGCGCGGACAATTGTTACTTTGTAGGTCCCTATGATTTCGCCGCGATTTACAATGTGCTGCCTCTGTGGAACGCGACGGCCCCGATCGATGGTACGGGCCAAGCAATCGCCATCCTAAACGAGAGCAATATCAACATTCAGGACGTGCGCGATTTTCGGAGCATGTTCGGCCTGCCCGCGAATGATCCTCAGGTCATCTTGAATGGGCCCGATCCTGGTCTCGTCCAGGGAGTGGAAAGTGAAGCGGACCTGGACGTCGAGTGGTCCGGCGCCGTCGCAAAGGGCGCCACGATCAAATTGATCGTGACGGCTCCGACGAATTCGACGAGCGGCGTGGATCTTTCCGCCGTCTACGCGGTCGAGAACAATGTCGCGCCGGTAATTAGCGAAAGTTTTGGGGAGTGTGAGCTTTTCCTTGGGAACGCAGGAAATATTTTTCAGAGCAGCATCCGGCAGCAAGCGGCGGCGCAGGGGATTACCTACATCAACTCCGGGGGCGATGAAGGATCCGCGCGCTGCGACCCTTCGAACGGCAATCCCCCGGACCCAGCGACTCACGGTCTAGCCATCAGCGGTTTGGCCTCCTCGCCCTACGGCGTGGCTGTGGGCGGCACGGATTTTCTGAATTTTGGTTCGAACTACAACTTGAATTCCGCAAGCCCGTATTGGAACTCCACAAATGACCCGCAGCATCAGGCCTCGGCGCTAGGCTACGTTCCGGAGACCACCTGGAATGACACGTGCACCAACAATGTGTTCGTATTCTTAAAGGCCGGCGCGAATCCGGAGGCGAGCTGTAACAATTCACAGCTGGCAAACACGGTGGATACGATTGCCGGTGGAGGCGGCAAGAGCAGTTGCACGACATCGGACGGTACCAATCCCTCTAGTTGCTCTGGCGGGTACCTCAAACCGGCCTGGCAAGTCGCGCCCGGAGTTCCTCAGGATGGCGCAAGAGACATCCCGGACGTTTCCTTATTTGCTGGCAATGGATTTATGGACAGCGCTTACATTGTTTGCGAGGCTGACGGGCTCCCCTTTCCGCAAACCTGCAGCCTTAATAGCGCTTTTAATACGTTTTTGGGGATTGGAGGAACCTCTGCTTCCGCGCCTTCCTTCGCCGGAATCATGGCCCTGGTCAATCAATTTACGAATTCCTCAGGGCAGGGAAACGCGAACTATGTCATGTATAAAATGGCGGCGTCTTCCGCCCAGACTTCGCACGCGTGCGGCGCGACCGCGAATCCATCGCCCGTCTGCATTTTCTATGACGTGATTTCAGGCACCAACGCCGTGCCCTGCACTAAGGGCAGCCCCAATTGTAGTGTTTCAAATCAATTGGACCTTTATGGGGTGCTTTCGGGGTACAACACGGCGACAGGCTATGATTTGACGACCGGCTTGGGCTCGGTGAACGCCGCGAACCTGGTTCACAACTGGATTCAGCCCACAAATTCGTCGAGCACGACACTTTCGCTCAATAGCGGCAATCCGGTTTCCATTACACACGGGCAGAGTGTGAGTTTCGACATTTCTGTATCGCCGAGCGCTGCGACGGGATTAGTGTCGCTCGAAGGCACGCCGACTGGCGGCGGCTCAATATCCATGGCGTCGTTTCCGCTGCAAAACGGCTCGGCCAGCGGCAGTACCGCTTCGCTCGCTGGGGGCAATTCTTATTCATTGAAGGCGCATTATTCCGGGAATGGAACCTACGCTCCCAGTGATTCCAGCCTGGTGACGGTAACGGTCGTACCGGAACCGAGCAAGACGCTGATCACAGTTCCCGTTTTTGATCCCAACACGGGGAAAGAAACCGGCAATACACCGACGTCGGTCGCTTACGGGACTCCGTTGGGCGTGCGGGTCGATGTCGGAAACGCCAACGCAAGCATATCGTTCCCGTCGCAACAGGTCTGCGCGCAGCTGACGTGTCCCACAGGAAATGTCACGATTACCGATTCGCTGAATGCTGGCGCCGCGATAACCATTGGCGCAACGGCCCTGTTCGCTCTGAACTCCGGCGGGAATGTGGAGAAAGACGGAGTTCCGCTTTTGGGCGGGTCGCACCAATTGGCCTCGAGCTACGCGGGAGACAACAGTTATGGCCCAAGCTCCGGAACGTTTTCCTTGACGGTGACGCCAGCGTCTACCCAATTGGCGGCACTTAGTCTTTCAAATGTTTATATCGCCGGGACTCAAGTCAACATTTTCACTGACGTAGTCACAGGCCTATTTTCAGGCGTCGCCCCGACCGGAACGATCACGTTTAACGATGGAAATATTCCGCTTTCCGGTACGCTGACCTTGCAAGGAATGCCTGGAATTTTTGGGGCGGGTGCGAGCCTTCAGGCGTCTTTTGTAACGACTCTTGCCACGAGCGGGCCGCACCAAATTATGGCTACATACAGCGGCGATGCAAATTATGCGGGGTCTACTTCTTCCGCCAGCACCACGGTTTTCTATCCGACCACGACAGCGGTGACTGCAAATTCCACGAACATCAATCTTGGGCAGAGCGTCACCATTACAGCAACAACGACGGCAGTTAACAAGAGCCCGCAAATCACGGGTCACTTTCAGTTTACCGGCGATCCCGCTCTCCCGGGAACGGTGACGCCCACACTCACGACGGACAACAGCGGCAATCAGGTGCTGACGGCTTCCGTGACAATCACTCCACAGTCGTCGGATTTCGTGCAAGTCAGCTATTCGGGAGACATGAATTTCGAAGCGACGAGTTCCAACGTGTTTGTAAATGTGATCATTCCGGATTTCAACCTGGCGGCGAATTCGCCAAATCTTACAATCACTGCGGGGCAAACTGGAACGTCAATGTTGACGGTGACTCCTCTAAGCAACATGTCTAGCACCGTAGCGCTCTCTTGTAATTTGATGGATATTGTGGGCGCATCGTGCTCGTTCAATCCCGCTACGCCTTTGGACCTGCAGAACAGTGCCGCAGCATCGGCGACACTCTCGATCGCGACTCTGCCGCCCTCCTCCAGTCAAATGACACAATTTGTTGCAAACCGGGGGGTTGACAAGAAGCAGATTGCGCCGGGAAGCTGGTGGCTCGGCACGTTGATGGTTGGGCTTGCCATTTTAGTTCTCTCCGTTTCGCCCAATCAAAAAGCTCGCCATCTTGCGGCGAATCTAAGCATGATTTGCCTGCTTTGCGTGGTTTTGGGATGCGGGGCAGGCAATAGCGGCGCAGGTGGGGGAGGTGGCGGTGGAGGCGGCGTAGGTCTTTCGCCTACATCCGTTACGCTTTCGACGTCTTCGGTGAAAGCCCCAAACGGTACGGACGTTGTATTCACTGTGACAGTCAATTCGTCCAAGGCGCTCTCGGGAACCATAGATCTCTGGGATACAAGCGTGAGCACTGGTGCCGGCTTGGCCTCCGCGTTTGTTGTGAATGGATCGGCTACGATTCACATTAATTATCTGCAAGTTGGCACCCATGTTATCAGTGCGGATTACTCCGGTGACGCGAACAATCAGCCCTCCAAGACAAGTGGGTCCATCAATGTAGCGATCACCGGTCTGACTGTAGTCTTCGTGCAAGGCGCAACGAACTCGCTCACGCATTCGATGCCCATAAACGTCACGTTGGAATAGACGCGCGGACGAGGCGGGGTGAGACTATGGCCAAAGCTGATTGAGCAGCAGGGCGAGCCGCGCCCCCGCTTGAGCCAACCGTTCCCGGACGATGGGAAACGCCATGTTCTGGTACGGATCCGTCAGGCGCTCATCCAGCTTTAGCATCCGCGCTGAGATGTGATTATCATCCGCGCAGGACGCGATCGGTTGCGGAGTTTCCACCGCGATGCGGACTGGCAATTTACCGTACGCCTCTTTCTCCGCGAGTCGATAGCTTTCCAAAGCCCAGGCATCCACGTTTGCCGGGCCCTTTTGCCAGCGGGCAATTTTTCTGCTGAACGATTCGTCCAGCTCCGCTGCGACTTGATCCGCGGTTTTTCCCGTTGTCGCCTTTTCGAGAATATTTGTGTCCCAGACGCCGTGCAGATTGGGAGCGTAGCTTTCCGTTTGCGGATTTCTCAATTGGGGCAAAAGGTCAAAGAACGCCACGGGAACGCAATTGCCGCCTTGATCGTTATTCGTCGTGGTGTGCAGGGGTTGGTGCAAATCGCCCACAAAATGAATCACAAACCGCAGAGCGTCGGCCTTTTTCTGGGGATCTGCATCGGCGGAGCGCAGGATGGCGAGTTGATCCGTGATGGCGCGAGTCACGCAGCCCTCTTTTGGATCGCAATATTTCTCGACATTCGGGTGTTTCGTGCCGAGCGGAATATCGACGTAGTGCCACGGCGAGGCTTCGGGGCGCAATGCGCGGATGTCATCGGGCCATGTGGAGGCGTCCCCCAGGGCGTCGACTGCGCCCGGCCTGCAGTACCGGCTAAGGCTCGGATCGATCGGGCCCTCGGCCAGGATTTTTTTCGTCATCGCAAGCGCGTGCGGGGTGAGATGCTTTTCGGCCAGCAGGGCAACCACCTGGTGCCCTTCGCAGCCCCAAGCGCGCGCGGGTGCAGGCAGACTCACGAGGGCGAAAAACAGAAGGCACGCAAGAATTGCGGCGCGCAGGGTTTGGCGCGGCAAAGAATTGCCGCGCAGCAGAGCAAGCAAAAAGGTATAGGGAGGTATTGTGCCGCTCGCCATCATTCGTCCTTTTCGACCAATTTTAGGGACGCGGAATTGATGCAGTAGCGCTGGCCCGTCGGGCGCGGGCCGTCGGGAAAAACGTGGCCAAGGTGAGCGTCGCAGCGGCTGCACAACACTTCCTCGCGCGTCATCCCGTGGCTGGTGTCCCGGTCGACCTCGACCTTTGTATCATCGACCGGCGCATAGAAACTCGGCCATCCGGAACCGGAATGAAACTTCGTTTCCGAGCTGAACAGCGGCTGCCCGCAGCACACGCAGACATATACGCCGGGCTCCTCCACGTCTTCGTATTCTCCTGTCCCAGGAGGCTCTGTGCCTTTTTGCCGGGTCACATGATATTGCTGGGGCGTCAGAATCTTGCGCCACTCCGCTTCGCTCTTGCGAATTTTTTCGCTCATTTCAACCCTCGCCGAAACATCTTAACATTGAGCGGAATACGGAAGAAATCGCTTGCGTTCGGAAGCGATCCACGGACAGAATCTCATGAACGGAAAGCGCTCTTGGACGCGATCATTCAAAAAACGGAAATGAAAATGGGCCAGAAAATGGGAGTCCCGCAATGAAGCGATTGCCGGGGAAGCTTCTGACGACTCTGTCGCTTTCCGCTATCGCCATTGCCGCGCTGGTGCTCGTGGCGCACGTTTCGCTCGCGCGGCAGTCCTCCTCGCAAGCCGCAAAGCTGCCTGCCGCAATGGAGCCCGTGCCGGCCGTAACTTCTTTTGTGGAAGAGCACGCGCACTTTGACGAGAAGGACCCCACCGGAGCGGTCCGTTCGGCGGTCGCCGCCCTGGGCCGCGAAAACGCGTCCATGATTGTATTTCAGATTTCACCGGACACATTCGAACACCCCGGCCGCTATGACACGGAAATTATCCTCTCTGAGGTCAAGAAGCATCCCGGAAAGCTCGCGATTACGGGCGGCGGCGGGTCGCTGAACGCCATGATCATGAAATCCGTGGCCACTGGCGATGCGGGCCCGGAAGTCCGGAAGGAGTTCAAGGCGCGCGCGGAAGAACTTTTGCGGGAAGGCGTAATCGGATTCGGCGAAATGACCGCGGAGCATTTCGACGGCTTCACGCCGTACCAGGCTGCGCCTCCGGACCATCCGCTCTTTCTGCTGCTGGCCGATCTGGCGGCGGAGCACAACGTGCCCATCGACCTGCACATGGAAGCCGTCCCGCAGGACATGCCGCTGCCCGCGGACCTGAAGTCGCCGCCGAATGCGTCGCGATTGCACGCCAATATCGCGGCGTTCGAACGACTTTTGGCGCACAATCCGCGCGCCAAGGTTATCTGGGCGCATTTGGGTTCGGACTTCACGGGTTTTCGAACGGTGGAACTCGACCGCCGTCTGCTCCTGGGGCACCCCAATCTGTATATGGAGATCAAGACCGATCCGGACGCTCATGGAAAGACGTACCCGCTGGGATTCGACGGGAAAATCAAATCCGACTGGCTGAAGCTCTTCACGGATTTTCCGGATCGCTTTGTTATTGGCAGCGACCAGCACTACCCGGAGCCGAAAGACGCGGACAAGAGATGGCAGGAGACCATTCTTTTGTTCAACCAACTGCCCGCCGACGTGCGAAAGAAAATTGGGACGGAGAACGTCGCCGCCATTTACGGAAATTCCGTGGCATCGTTTTTGCGTGCCGCGAAGAACTGAATCCTGGAAAGAAACGAGGACGCGACTCATGAATCGCCGCGATTTGTTCAAGAATTCACTGGCCGTATCGGCGCTTGCGCTGACCAGCGGGCGCGTGAACGCTTCTCCAGCGCCCGCCGCGGAATTTCCGAAAGCCCCCGGGCTCACCAAATCCGTTGCGGAATTTATCGTCAACACGAAGTACGAGGACATTCCGCCGGACGTGGTCGAACTGGGCAAGAAATCGATCCTCGATGGATTCGGATTGGCGCTCGCGGGATCGGCGTCGGTGATGGGGCCGATTGCGCGGAAATATGCGGAAACTTTTGGGGCGGGTGAGATGCGCGCCAGCGTGATCGGCACCGGGATGAAGGCCCATCCGCGTCTGGCAGCCTTCGTGAACGGAGTGTCCATCCACGCAGACGATTACGACGACACGCAACTCTCCGCGGCAAAAGACCGTATCTATGGCCTTCTGACGCACCCAACGGTCAGCGTTCTTCCTCCGGCGTTTGCTCTTTGCGAGTTGGGACACCGTTCCGGCAAGGATTTCATGGTGGCGTATCACATGGGCGTCGAAGTCGAGACCAAGATTAACGAAGCCATTTCTCCGCGCCACTACGACGAGGGTTTTCATTCGACCGGAACGTGCGGCACCTTCGGCAGCACCGCGGCGTGCGCCAGACTTCGCGGGCTGGACGTGCAGAAAACGGTCTACGCCCTGGGTATCGGGGCCACCGAAGGCGGAGGCTTCCGCGACAATTTCGGTTCCATGACCAAACCATTTCAGGCGGGACACGCCGCGGAAAACGGGACCGTCGCCGCCGATCTTGCCGCTCTCGGATGGACCGCCGCCGTCGATATTTTGGAGGCGCCGCTCGGATTCTTTCAAGCCGAAGGCGGCGGATTCGACCCCGATGCGATCGTGGGCCGCTTCGGCAAGCCGTGGACGCTTGCCTCGCCGGGCGTTTCGATCAAGCCGCATCCGTCCGGCTCGCTGTCTCACCCCGCCATGGGGGAAATGCTTCGGCTGATTCACGAGCATGACATCAAGGCTGCGGACGTGGAAAAAGTGGACGTCGGAGCGAACCACGCCATGACGACTTCGCTGCTGCATCACGATCCTATGACGGGCCTGCAAGGCAAATTCAGCATGGAATTTTGCATGAGCATTCTTCTGCTTGATCGCAAAGCGGGCCTTGTTGAGTTCCAGGATAAGGTTGTGCAGCGACCCGATGTGCAGGAGATGATCAAGCGCGTGCATTTCTATATCGACCCGGTGGCGGAAAACGCCGGCCTCGACAAAATGACGAGCCTCCTCAAAATCACGATGAAAGACGGAAAGGTGTTTTCGGGGCGCGCCGAATTTGCCAAGGGCAGCCCGTCCAATCCAATGAGCTATGACGAGGTGGCCGACAAATTCAGAGGGTGCGCCGAATTTGCGAAGTGGCCCACCGCAAAGGCGGAATCCGTCATCGCCTCCGTGAAATCACTCGAGAGCCTGTCCGATATGAGCAAGCTGGTGCCTGCTTTGACAAGTTAAGCGCCAAACGCGTGTTACGTGGCGCCGGCGTCTCGCGTGCGCCACAACTCAGCGGAACGAATGGATTCGTGTAGTGGTGTGGTTGCCAATTTCTGATTTTTTGGTGAGGAATATGGTCTGGACTGTCCAGCCTTGCAACCTGTCCGGTTTGGAAAGGACGCATGGAGTCGATTCCAAAGGGAAATGCGATGCAGGAAGCCGGCGAAGATTCCGCGGGGGTGTTTGCGCGCCTGGGGATGGGGCTGGCCGACTGGTCTCAGAAGTGGTTTCCGGATGCTTTTGTGTTTGCACTGGTGGGATTGATTATTGTTTTTGTGGCGGGATTGTTTGCGGGAGTCGGGACGCGAAATCTGATCAAGTATTTTGGGGACGGATTTTGGGGGCTGATTCCGTTCACGATGCAGATGGCGATGATTATCATCGGGGGATTCGTCGTCGCCACGTCGCCGCCAGTGCACAAGTTGATTCAAAGGCTCGCGAAGGTGCCGCGGACTCCCCGCGGCGCCGTCGCTTTCGTCGTCTTTTTTTCCATGATGACGTCGCTGTTGAGCTGGGGGCTCGGTCTGATCTTCGGCGGCATCCTCGTTCGGGAAATCGTAAGAAATGTGCGCGGGATCGACTATCGTGCGATTGGCGCCGCCGCTTTTTTGGGGAATGGCAGCGTGTGGGCGTTGGGGTTGTCTTCGTCCGCTGCTCTGGTAATGGCCACGCCCGCTTCGATTCCATCCGCGCTGCTCAAGATCAGCGGCGTCATCCCGCTGAGCCTCACGATTTACACCTGGCAGAGCGCCGCCACCGCGGCCATTCTCACGATCTCCTGCGTCACCGTGGCCTACCTATCCACACCGGCAAGCTCAACGAAGGACGCGGAATCTTTCGGAGTAACGGACGGGCTCGAGGTCAAGACGCTCGAAGAGCGCAAGACGCCTGCGGAATGGCTGGAATATGCGCCTGCGCTGACGATCGTCGTCGGGATTCTCGGCCTGGCCTACATTGCGCAGGTTCTGGCCGCGAAAGGCCCGCTCGCGGCGCTGGATTTGAACACGTACAACCTGTTGTTTCTGATGACGGGACTCTTGCTGCATTGGCGGCCGCGGTCTTTCGTGCGCGCGGTGAATGATTCGGTTCCGGCGACCGCTGGCGTCCTGATTCAATTTCCGTTTTATGGCGGAATTTTTGGAATCATCACGTATTCAACGCTGGCCGCAAAGCTGGCGCATTTTTTTGTGAGCTTTTCCTCCACGAATTCGTATCCGATCCTGGTCTCGATTTATTCGGCTCTTTTGGGGATGTTCGTGCCTTCCGGCGGCAGCAAGTGGATTATTGAAGCGCCGTACGTCTTGCAGGCGGCGAAGGATCTTCACGTGAACCTCGGATGGGTCGTGCAGATTTACAACACGTCGGAAGCCTTGCCGAATCTGATCAACCCGTTCTGGATGCTTCCTCTCCTGGGCCTGCTGAAAGTGAAGGCGCGCGATTTGATCGGATACGGCATGCTCTATTTCATGGTGAACTTCGCGTTGGTGCTCTTCTTCATGTGGCTCTTCGCGCGAACGTTTCCTTACGTGCCGCCCATCCTTCCGTGACGCCGGATCTACTTGCAAAATGTGCTCGAGGAAAAACACCCCGGATCAAGCGCGGCATTACGCTGGGCCGCCCGGGCGTGTTCGTAAAGTGAGAATGACTGCGGCAGCGCCCAGAGAGCTTTCCAATACCATTTTCGTGTGGGGCCGTGGTTCCGAAAGTAGTGGGCCGTGACGGCTTCGATGCCAATTTCAATGGCGCCTCCGATGACGTACTTGTGCGCGTCCGGGTGCTGGCCGACAAAAAATCTAGACACACCGGACTCCGAGCAACTTGGGCAGGTGTGAAGATTGTTCAGGCTGGTCACCGCGTCCGCAGAGGCCGCGCCAATTTGCCCAATGGTCAGGACGCTCCATTGCGGGTCGCGGAACATTACAAGATCGCGGGAGGCCGCCGCCACTTCTCGGGCAAGTCCCAATGGTTTGGACACTATCGCGTCGCGAACCGCCGCCGCGGGCTGAACTTTTTCAATTTGTTGAGATTGCGCAATCGGGGAAAGGAAAAGCACCAATAACAGCCAGCAACCGTGTTTCAAGTTCCCTCACCAATTCGGGTCGAAGATCTCGCCCGTTCTGAGAGGAAACCGCTGCTGCGCCCCACGGATGCCTAATTATCTTTTCAAGATAAACGAATCGGCGCGCATTTCACACACGATTAGGAAGAATTTGTCTTGGAATCCCAGTTTGGTACAGAGGTTTTGGTAGGACAGGCTGTACAGGCCGCAGAAGAAGGCCCCCACAGCTTTTGTTATTCCGAGCGAAGCGAGGAATCTCTCTTTTTTCCCTGGGGGCTAAATCAAAGAGAGATTCCTCGCTTCGCTCGGAATGACAAAATAAATTACCTTTTCCGCAGCCTGTGTAGCCGGTCCTAAAGCGACATGGAATTCGGGAAAAAATAATAGAAAAGCACGCTGATCAGGATCAGATAGGCAAGGAGGATGAGCGTCCAGCCCATATTGTGGCGAATGACCTGGCCTTCGCTGCGAACAAGTTTGCTGGTCGAAACGCCCACGCTGGCGGTTTGCGGCGCGATCGGTTTGCCCACTTCCGACCCTACCGAGTTGAAGGAAGGCAACATCAAGACTGGCAGATGCAGCAACCTTCCGGTCATCGCCTGCACAGGGCCGAACATCGCATTCGTGGAAGTGTTGCTGCCGGAAAGCGCGACGCCGACCCAACCTAGAACGGGCGCCAACACAACGAAGAATAGTCCGATTTTGGAAAGCCCGAAGGCCAGTGAGTTCGCCATCCCAGTGAAGACAAAAGTGTAGGCGAGCGCGAAAATAAAAAACGCGACTAACAATGCTCCCCACATTTGCTTGAACGTGCGCGAAAATACTTGCCCCAGTTGTTGGCGTGTGGGCCGCAGGATCGCGAGGATAATGAGCCAAGAGGCCAGCGTCGACGTGCCGCCACCGAGCGGGGCAAAGTTAAACGTCGAGGAAATGGCGCTATGGGTGACGGAAGAGATCGCCTGGACAGTCAGCTTTGTCAAACTTAATCCGGGGAGGTGTGACCACGGGCCTGTCCAGCCCACGACGACAAGAATCAACACGAGGAAGGGCATCCAAGAGTTAAATGCTTGCCGCATGCTGGCCATTTCCAGGGCATTTGCTTCTGAAGTGGGAGATAACCCGAGCGGCTTGCCGCCGAATCCGCGAATTGTCTTCGGGCGCCACATCTTCACGAATACAAATAAAATCCAAAAGGAAACCAAAGCCCCGCTCAAATCCGGCAGATAAGGGCCCAGATAATGGGCGACGGGCCATTGCCCCAATATATAAGAGAGAGAGCCCACGATCGCCAGTGGCCACGCCTCTGTAACTCCTTCCCACCCGCTGACGAGGTAGATCAGCACCCACGGCGGAAGCAATGCAAGGACAGCTACTACATTGCCGATGGAAGCGGACAAAGCCAACATCGGCAATCCAGTCACAGCGGCTAGGCCCAGAATGGGTGCGCCCAGCGCGCCGTAAGAAACGGGGGCATTATTTGCGAGCGCGGCGACGCGAATGGCATCGAGATCCGCGATCCCCAGTCCGACGAGAATGGGCACCACGACGGCCCATGGATAGCCGAACCCCACGAGCCCCTCGAGAAGCGCGCCGAAGGCCCACGCCAGCATGATGGTCTGAATTCGAATGTCGGCGGTGGCGTGATGAATCATCCAGTTCTTGAACCGTTCGAAATCTCCGGTCAGGACCAAGGTGTTGAAAATAATGAGGCCCCAGAACGTAATCCAGTCGATCACCCAGAACCCAGTCAAACCGCCGTACAAATAGGATTTGAGCGTCCCCACGAGAGGCGCATGCCACACAAAGACGCCGATCGGGATGGTGATGACGCCCACGAGGATCGAGGCGAGCCAGGCCGTCATGCGAAGGGCCGCCAACATGAACAGAAGGGCAATCAGCGGAACGAGAGAAATCAACACACTGAGCCACACGTGTCCGGTCGGGTCGAGTATCTGCTCAAACATTCCGATTGTCCTTTCGCTTGCGATGCGGCGAATTCGAAGCGCGCATCTCAGGCGCACCGGGCTGCAATCTGGGCTTACCCTGCCAGAATTACAACACGCTCCTGTTCGCCTAAAAAGTCAGGGCAAAGCAATATCACAACCAGATCACAGGTCAACAGGGAAATTCGCGGATGGGTGGGGCTTACTCTTCATTTGATTCTTATGCTTCACTTGCATGGCGTTGTACGCTTCGACAAAAGCATCCAGCTCTTTCTGCAATTCGTCCAGCGACAGCCGAAAAGTTCTTCGAAGGGCCGCCGGAAAAAACTCTTTCAAAAGGAAACTGTAGAATTGCTCGCAAAGATACTTGTCGGGCTGCGCGGACTTGTCCATTCGCAGGTGTTGGATGTGAGACGTGGCAAGAAAAGTCTCAAAGGGGTGGACGGGAGGCAAGCCGCAATATTCGCTTGTTTTTCGAGTATAAATCGATCCGATTGCAACTCCTTGACGCTCGAAAAAGGGCACGACACGGCTCGCGAGAATATCGACGGCGTTCATCGCGTTTCTTGCGGAATAGACTTTTGCAAATGCAAAGCCGGAATCGCGGTCCACTACCGTTTCAACGTAAATGCAGCCCATTCCAGGAACATCGCCCACATTCTTGATCGTGCAGAAGAAAAACAATTCCTGGAAAAGGGAGTGGGCGTGGTTGGAAAGCACATCTTCTTCCTTCTTTTCCGTCAGCTCGCTCTTTCCCCCTGTGCATGGATGAGCGAGGAATCCCGGGTCTTCCTGAATGCGATCCGGGAATAGGCTCGATTCGACCACGTGGCGTCGCAACAGACCTTGTGGGTAATACGCCCACATGGAGCGCGATCCTGGTGAACAGCTCGATTCGGCAGACGACGAAGATGGGATCAATTCACGCAGCATCGGAGGTCTCCCTTCCGCATCGAGGGCGGGAGCTTCGTTGGGGCCGGAAGTAGGGAAGGGGCGACTCCGACGCGATCCGCGACATTTTCTGGAGATTTCGCATCCGCCCCCTCCTTGCCAAGGCCGGTCTAACTTCTGGGGACAGCTTCGCTTATGGGAGCTTTTGGGAAAGTGATCGCTCTCACTGTCCAAGGTGACAGCAATCACATCCAGTATTCCGGGTCCGGCATATACATGATGCATAAGGAGGTGCCTTATGAACGCAGTCGCTGCCAAAGCTCGAATCGCTCTAAAGAATATTCTCTTTGCGACGGATTTTTCTCCCTCTGCGGAAGCTGCCTTGCCCTATGCGATTGGCCTGGCAAACCAATTCGGCGCCAAGGTACATGGCTTGCATGTCCGGTTCCCGGCGACGTATCCGATCGTCGGTCCGGAGGCTATGCCGCAGGTCATTGAAGCCGCCGAAGAACAAGCCAAGTTTGAAGCAAAACAATTGCACGAAATGCTGACCACTGTCCCTCATGAAGTGACTGTAGCGGAAGGAGATCTGTGGCCTATCCTCAGTGAAATTGTGGATAAGCAGAAGACGGATCTGATTGTAATGGGCACACATGGACGAAAGGGCGTCAGCCGCGCGTTGCTCGGATCGGCGGCGGAAGAAATTTTCCGGAAGGCTTCGTGCCCGGTGCTCACGGTAGGGCCTCGCGTTTCGCTGAATACGGAGCGCCGTCTGGCGATGAAGGAGATCCTCTTCGCGACGGACTTCTCACCCGAGTCACTTGCCGCGCTTCCGTTCGCGGTGTCCATGGCGCAGGAGCATCAGTCGAATCTGACGTTGCTCAATGTCACCGGCAAAACCGAGGTTGGCGAGCTCGTGCATGCGGGACAATATGTTGAGTCGACGCTGCGCCGGCTGCAATCCCTCGTGCCGGCGGAGGCTGAACTCTGGTGCGAGCCGAAATGCAGGGTGGAGCAAGGGCCGGAGGCGGAGAAAATCATGGAGGTTGCCATTGCCCTTGGCGCCGATCTGATCGTCCTCGGTGTGCGTGGTCCTCAAGGCGGAGTCGGTGCAACAACGCATTTGCTTCGGTCGATTGCACATGAAGTGGTTGCAAACGCGCAGTGCCCGGTTCTGACCGTGCGGGCGTGAGGAACGATTGAGGTGGATGTGGTCCAAGCGCCGATTGCGGCGGATGTACCCGGGGTTGAGACGCAGTCCAGCAAGAAGAGCCAGAGTGGCTCTCCTCAATCCCGGGATTCTTCTATTGCGACCGCCGATGGACAATTCCGCCGGGACGTTCTGATAGCGGCCGTTGCGGTTGCCGGCATTACTGCGCACCTGATCTTGCGGTTTGGTTTTGCCAGTCGTAGTTTGGCGCAATTTTTCCCGCTGTACGTCGTCCTCGTTTTCGGCGGCCTGCCTCTTGTTTTTCGCTTAATTCAGAAAAGCTTGGCTCTTGAGTTTGGCTCCGACCTATTGGCCGGTATTTCCATCATTGCCTCGGCGCTCATGGGGCAATTCCTTGTCGGCTCGATCGTGGTCTTGATGCTTTCGGGGGGAACAGTCCTTGAAGAGTACGCAACGCGGCGCGCTTCGTCGGTATTGGAGGCGCTCTCCAAGCGGATGCCGGAGACAGCGCACCGGAAAACGGAGGCGGGGATCGTTGATATCAAGGCAGCAGAGATCGCGGTCGGAGACTTGCTCGTCGTGTTCCCTCATGAAATTTGTCCGGTGGACGGAGTCGTCGTGGAAGGCCAGGGAAGGATGAATGAAGCGTATCTGACCGGTGAGCCCTATGAAACGTCAAAAGCGGAGGGAGCCGCAGTGATTTCCGGCGCGGTCAATGGCGAAAGCGCGCTTGCCGTTCGCGCGACGAAGCTCCCGATCGATTCACGATATGCGCGGATTATGCGCGTCATGCAGGAGACGCAGGCGCGCCGGCCGAAGCTGCGGCGCCTGGGAGACATGCTCGGCGGGTGGTACACGCCTCTGGCTGTTGCTATCGCGATAGGCTCATGGCTCGCGAGCGGGGAATCCCAACGATTTCTGGCCGTTGTGGTGATCGCCACGCCTTGTCCGCTCCTGCTGGCCATTCCCGTTGCGATCATCGGAGCGATTTCGCTCTCGGCGAGGCGCAGCATCATCATCAAGAATCAAGCCGTGCTGGAACAGGTGGGGAAATGCACGACGTTGATCTTCGACAAGACCGGAACGCTGACTTACGGCCGCCCGGCGTTGACGGAAGTACTTTGCGCGGCTGGGGCCAATGAGAGCGATGTCATTCGCGCGGCGGCGAGCCTGGAGCGATATTCCAAGCACCCGCTGGCGCGGGCGATTCTAGAAGCAGCCTCACGTGCGAACTTACCGCTCGAACCCGTCTTAAGAGTGAGTGAGAGCCAGGGCGAAGGCTTACTTGGCGTAGTCGGCGGACATCATGTTTGGATCACGGGACGCAAGAAAGTTGCCGATTTGGGGGTGGCGCTTCCGGAAATTGCGGCCGGCCTGGAATGCGTTGTGTTTCTGGACGGCGAATACGCTGCCACGTTCCGGTTTCGCGATGTTCCACGAGCCGACGGGCGCAGTTTTGTGGAACACCTGAGGCCGCGCCATCGCGTCAACCGCGTCCTTCTGGTGTCAGGCGACCGTGATTCCGAAGTCCGCTATCTCGCCGATCTGATGGGAATCCACGAAATCCATTCGGCGAAGAGTCCGGAGGAAAAAGTTTCGATCGTCCGGCAGGAAACCGCGGCGGCAAGAACCCTGTTTGTTGGCGATGGGATCAACGATGCGCCGGCCATGCAGGCTGCGACGGTGGGAGTTGCTTTCGGGATGAGCAGCGATATCACTGCTGAGGCCGCCGACGCCGTCGTTTTGGATGCATCCCTCGAGAAAGTGGATGAGCTATTGCACATTGGCCGGCGCATGCGGTCGATTGCTCTTTTGAGCGCGGTGGGAGGGATGGGCCTCAGCGTGATTGGAATGGTTGCCGCTACGTTTGGATATCTTCCGCCCATTGAGGGCGCCATCGCCCAGGAGATCATCGATTTGGCCGCCGTTCTGAATGCAGTCCGCACCGCTTTGCCGTTCCGCCAAATGACCGATTTCTGAGCGTGCATGTAATCCACACCTTTCGTATGATTCCTCTCGCAACGGATTTTTAGATACGATCTCTGCGGATGAAAAGGTTCGGCAGCAATGAATGAACCGGATGCGTATGCAGGCGAGGCCCGTTCCGCGCTCGACAGCATGTTCACTCCGAAATCCGTCGCCGTGATCGGCGCAACGGATCGGGAAGAGAGCGTGGGGCGCATCGTGCTGGAGCGGTTGCGGATCCCCGCTTTTCGCGGACGCATTTATCCCGTCAATCCGAACCACACGGAATTACTCGGGCTTCGCGCTTACCCCAAGATCGGTGACATCCCGGAAAAAGTTGACCTCGCCGTGATCGTGACACCCGCAAAGACCGTGCCCGGTGTTGTTGGCGAGTGCGTGGATGCAGGGGTTTGCGCGGCAGTGGTGATCTCCGCGGGCTTCAAGGAACGAGGGCCGGAAGGCGCGGCGCTCGAGCTCGAAATTCAGAAGCAGTTGCGGCGGGGGACGACGAGATTACTCGGCCCCAATTGCCTTGGTGTCATGAATCCGCACGCAGGATTCAACGCGACGTTTGCGCAAGACATCGCGAGCCCCGGCAACGTCGCTTTCCTAAGCCAAAGCGGCGCGCTGCTGACAGCCATCCTGGATTGGAGCTTGCAAGAGCAGGTCGGTTTCAGCGCGATTGTGTCGACCGGATCGATGCTCGACGTGGGCTGGGGCGATCTGATCGATTATTTTGGAGACGATCCCGCGACCGGAAGCATACTGCTGTACATGGAGTCCGTCGGCGACGCGCGATCGTTTCTTTCCGCGGCGCGCGAGGTCGCGCTGCGCAAACCCATTATCGTGATTAAAGCGGGGCGCACGCCGGCGGCCTCCAAGGCGGCCAGTTCTCACACCGGAGCGCTGACCGGGAGCGACGAAGTGTTCGACGCGGCGCTGCGGCGGTGCGGAGTCCTGCGCGTGTCGAGCGTCTCGGACTTGTTTTACATGGCGGAAGTTCTCAGCAAGCAACCGCGGCCGCGCGGGCCAAAATTGATGATTCTCACCAATGCGGGAGGGCCAGGCGTGATTGCAACGGATCGGCTGCTCTCCGTTGGAGGCGAACTCGCGCCGCTCTCCGATTCGACCATGGAATCACTCAATGTGTTGCTTCCCGCGCACTGGAGCCACGGAAATCCCATCGACATTCTCGGCGACGCGGGTCCGGAACGCTACTCGAAAGCTCTCGAAATCGCGGCGAAGGATCCAAACAGCGACGGACTATTGGTTATCCTCGCGCCGCAGGGAATGACCGACCCCGCCCATGTCGCCGAGAGCCTGAAAGCGCATGCCAGCGTGCACGGCAAGCCGGTGCTGGCAAGCTGGATGGGCGGAAAATCCGTCGCGGAGGGCATCGCAATTTTGAACGCGGCGAATATTCCCACATTTTCGTACCCGGACACGGCGGCGCGCGCCTTCACCTACATGTGGAAGTATACCTACAACCTCCGCGGCCTGTACGAAACCCCTGTGTTGAGCGATGCGGCGGATTCTTTCGGGCAGGCGCAGTCCCAGGCGAAATCCTTTCTCGAAAAGATTCGCGCTGCGGGCCGAACAATTTTGACCGAGGCGGAATCGAAGCACGTGATCGCGCTGTACGGAATTACGACCGTCGAAACGCGCCTTGCCTCAAATGAATCCGAGGCAGCCGAATGCGCCGAAGCCATCGGATTTCCCGTGGCGCTGAAACTCAACTCGGAAACGATTACGCACAAGTCCGATGTGGGCGGCGTGAAGCTGAATCTTCAAAGCAGGGAAGACGTCGCGCAGGCCTATCGCGAGATTGAAGTGTCCGTGCGCAAAAAGGCTAGGCCCGAGGATTTTCTCGGCGTTACCGTGCAACCCATGTTGAAGCTCGACGGATACGAACTCATACTGGGAAGCAGCGTGGACGCGCAATTCGGCCCCGTCATCCTGTTTGGCTCCGGCGGCCAAATGGTGGAGGTCTATGGCGACCGCGCGCTGGCGCTGCCGCCGCTGAATTCCACGCTGGCTGTGCGGTTGATGGAGCAAACGAGAATTTATCGCGCGCTGCAAGGTGTGCGGGGCCGCGCGCCCGTGGACATGGCCGCGCTCGAAAACACACTGATCCGCTTCAGCAGAATGGTGGTCGAACAACGATGGATCAAGGAAGTGGATATCAATCCGTTGGTCGCAACGCCCGGACGAGTGATTGCTCTCGATGCGCGGGTCGTCTTGCAGGATCCGGCCGTGGCGGAGGCTCAGCTTCCGCGTTCGGCGATCCGGCCGTACCCGGTGCGGTACGTTTCACCCTGGCAAGCGAAAAACGGGATGCAGGTGCTGATCCGGCCGATCCGCCCCGAGGATGAACCCGCGATGGCCAAGTTTCATGAGACGCTTTCGGATCGCAGCGTGTACTTGCGATTTTTTCACTTGGATAAACTTAGTTCGCGGGTCGCGCACGCCCGGCTGCTGAGGAAATGCTTCATCGATTACGACCGGGAAATGGCGCTGGTGGCGGAGCGCTCGAATCAGGGAGGAACGGAACACGAAATCATGGCCGTGGGCAGGCTGACTCGCACACCTGGCACCAGCGAGGCGGAAGTCGCCGTGCTGGTGGCCGACCCGTTCCAGCATTGCGGCCTGGGATCGGAGTTGCTGGGACGATTGATTCAGGTCGGGCGCGATGAAAAATTGGAACGGATCACAGCGACGATGCTTCCCGAGAATATGGCGATGCGCGCCCTCGTCGCGCGCTCCGGATTTGAGGTCGTGAAAAATTCCGACTTGAGCGCGGTTCGCGTCGCACTTCAATTGTAGCCCTCTGAGCGGGCGGCTCTATGCGCGCTTGTTTCGCTTTTCACGAATGACAAATCACGGATCACGAATAAAGGAGGGCCGGCGGCCGTACTTGCCGTACGATTGGGTTGGATGGCGGCCGCCGGATGCGATCCTTGCCTTTCCTTTGCCAGCGAGGACTCAGAAGGCAGGCAAGTGCATATTGTCCTTCGCTGCGGGCAATTCAGGCCACAGCGGCAGAATCGCGACTCCCCGGCCGGGCTCGTAGTGAAGCGTGTAGACGTTCGAGCACCGCTCGCAGAGCCAGAAATGCCCTATGGGGTGTGAGCCATTCGTACTGGCATCTCTTCCATCCATGGAAAGATGCTCCTGGTGCTCGCGCGGAAACCGGAAAAGTTTTCCTCCCGCGAGCCAGTCGAAGGATGCCGCACAACTTGGGTTCGCGCATTTTGGTCGAAGATTTAAGACCATGGTAGGCCTCCTTTCCTTCGAGGATCACGTTGCCGCAGTGCACGACGCTTCGTGCCACCGTGCCTTGGTTGGGCTAAGCAGAAGGCGATACTGGTTTTTCCTCGCTCTCGAGCTTCGCAATCTCTTTCTCCAACCAGATCGTCAATGCCTCTTCGATCTCTTGTTCCGTCCCGCCTCGATACAAGTGGAGCAAAGTGTCGCCGTAGGATGTCAAAGGAATGTGGCGGCACGGAACCTTCTCGCCGCGCTTGTCGTCAGGCACAAATTGCATTAATAAGCATTCGGCGCAAGGAGTTCGGTCTTCCTTCGTGTCATAATTCATGCAGGTCGGCGAGTCTTCGAAAGCCAATTGTGCACGCCACGGTTCTCGAGGCGATCGGCCGTAGCCGCCCTTTCTTACAAAATTTAGCTCCGCCTTCAGAACACCCAGGGTATTTCGATCGTCTTGCGGCATCGTCTTACCTCCTTCACCTTCAACATTATTATGAATAGCTGAGTAGCCCAGGAATGTGATCGGGGTCACCATATCGAGTGATGCCCATCACGGCCAATGGGCTGTGAAAGGGGCATTCTGAAAGAGGTGATTCGTGATGAACGAAGAACAAACACCGCTGGTCGGCAGGTTCCATTTCGTGACTCGAGGAAGGGGGCGTACAATGGGAACAGGAATTTCTATGCGCTCTCCGTACGGACTGCAGATTATCGAAAATTGCGTTACTTGCCCTCACAAGGAATCCCGGCTCTTCTGCAACCTGGCTCCTGCAGCGCTGCAACGGCTTTCGGAGATCACTTCCTCGGCCACGTATCCGAAAGGGGCCACGCTTTTTGTGGAAGGGCAACCCGCGCGAGGCGTGTTCATTCTGTGCGCCGGACACGTCAAGCTGTCGACCTCTTCCTCCGACGGCCGGACGCTGATTCTTCGCATTGCCGAGCCGGGCGATCTGCTGGGACTCGCGGCCACGATTTCCGGCCGGCCATACGAAGTGACCGCGGACGTGATCGAACCCTCGCAGGCCAATTTCATCAGCCATGCCGATTTTCTGAATTTCCTGCGCGAACACGGCGAAGCAGCCCTGCGCGTGGCGCAAGAACTCAGCGAAACCTATCAGACGGCGTTTGCGGAAATGCGCACGATTGGGCTTTCCCATTCGGCGCGGGAGAAGCTGGCCCGCTTTCTTCTGGATTGGAGCGCACACCATCCGTCCGATAACGGAGCAATCAAGTTCAACCTCACGCTGACCCATGAAGAGATTGCCCAAATGATCGGCGCATCCCGCGAAACCGTGACGCGACTCTTTGCGGACTTCAAGAAAAGAAATCTCTTGCAAATCAAGGGATCGAGTGTCATCCTCAAAGACAAGCGTGGGTTAGAACAGTTGTTGCAAGAGAATTAGCCCTCCCTTCCTGTACTAATCAAATTCCGTTTTGTGCCGATGTGTTGGGAGTTTGTGGTCGATTTTCACACAAGCGTCACATAAATGTGATATCTAGCGCATATGCAGGCATCGCCGGTCACAGAGAATGACGCATTTTCGGCCTAGCGGAAGCGTCTTGCTGGAAAAGACTTAACTGGAGAGGCAAATGAATCTTTGCAGAAGCTCTCTCGTGTTTGTGGTAAGTCTGGCCGTGATCCTGTGTTCCGCTTCGGTTGCCGATGCGCGCCCATACGACAGGCCCGCGCCGCCTTCGGACTCCGCCCGCGTGAGCCCACCTGCCAATCCGCAGAAGGGATCGGGCGGCGGCGATGGGGACTACGTCGGCAGCGAAACCTGCATTGCGTGCCACGCGGATCAGGAACGCCGCTTCAAGGATACGGTGATGGGCAAGGCCATGGCCCATCCCAGAACGCCCGAGGAAGCTCGCGGTTGCGAATCGTGTCATGGGCCCGGCCGGGCCCACGTCGAAGCCGGCGGCGGCAAAGATACGATTCCGATTCGTTTCGGCAAGGACTCGACAAACACCGTTGCCGAGCAGAATGCCGCCTGCGAGGAGTGCCATTCGCGCGGTGATCACTTGTTCTGGAAGGGCAGCCCGCACGAGTCGCGAGGCTTGGCCTGCGTGACCTGCCACCAGGTAAAGCAGGAGTTGCACGTCTCGCTGTCCTCCGAAACCCGCTTCAACGCCCCGCTTTCAGAAAACACGGGTTTGAAGAAATCTCAGCCCGAAGTGTGCTTGCAATGCCATGAAATGCGGCGGGCGCAATTGCAACGCTCATCGCACATGCCCTACCGCGAAGGCAAAGTGACCTGCACCAGTTGCCATAATCCGCACGGTTCGCCCAATCCCAGCCAGCTCATTCAAAGCACCATCAACGAGAATTGCCTGAGCTGCCACACGGAACGCCGCGGTCCCTTCCTCTGGGAGCACCCGCCGGTAATGGAAAACTGCGCGAATTGCCACGAACCCCACGGCAGCAACAACCCGCAGCTCCTCAAGGTACGCATGCCTCGCGTGTGCGATTCCTGCCACGACAGCAGCCGTCACCCCACCCAGGCGCAGCCACTCGGGTCCATCAAGAATTTCAACCGTGGCTGCACCAATTGCCATTCCTACATTCATGGTTCGAATCACCCGTCAGGCAACGCGTTCCTGCGTTAGGAAGAGAGCAAACAGTGATGAATTCAAAATTGTTCTCAGCATTGTCGATTCTGGCATTCCTGCTCCCGGCCGGCCTCCTGGCTCAGGACAAAGACAAGGATCCGGATAAGGATAAGGACAAGGAAGCGATCTATGGCACCGTTGATTTCGGCGTCCGCTATTCCCAGGGCGAAGTTTATGGCCGCCCGGACTTGCAGACCGGCCAGTGCCTGGGCTGCGGTTCTGCTTTCAATCCCGCGCTGAGCAATTCAAAATTCAATGAATATCGGGATATGCGCAACGGCTTCGTCATTACTGGCATGGATCTCCATTACGGCAACATTCTCGGCTCGAAGAACTATCTGACGGTGAAGTCCCAGAGGACGCTGTACCGGGATCAGAGCTACCTCGCCACATTCGGCCAATACGGCAAGTTCAAGATCCAGTTCCGGTATGACGAGATCCCGCATCTCTACAGCAGCACGGCCCGCACGCTGTTCACGCAAACCGCTCCGGGCGTGTGGAGCTTTCCGGCGGCGATTCGCGCCCAGTTGCAGGCCAGCAGCGCCGCCAACCTTCCTTCGCTGATCGCCGGGACGGGGGCCAACGCGGGAGCGGGAGTCGTAACGGACTTTAATTTCATCACGCCCTCCATCCTCCGCAGGGCGGGAACCGCGCTCTTCTCCTATGACGCAACCTCGAAGTGGAATGTAAACGGGTCGTTCATGCGCGAAAGCGAACGAGGCTCACGACCCATCGGGACGATTATGAACTCCAGCCCGAGCGCCAGCGCCAGCTCTGGATACGGAGAGGAACTTCCTGAGCCGATCAATTACTTCAACAACTTGTTGCGGATTGGCGCCGATTACGGCACGCGCGCCTGGGCCGTTCAGGCCGCCTTCATCGGATCGTTTTTTCAGAACGACACCCAGCAGATGACCTGGGACAATCCTTTCCGTCTCACCACCGAACAGATCGCCAATCCCCTCACTGGGCGCATGGCTTTATATCCGGACAACCACGCGTACTATGCCAGCTTTGCCGGCGCGGCCGATGTCACTAAGTACCTGCGCTTTTCGGCCAGCATCACCCCCGGCTGGCTGCGGCAGAACGAGGCCCTCCTGCCTTATACCACCAACACGGCCATCAACACTTGCGGGACCGGGCTGCAGGCTTGCGATTCCACCAGCGTTCTGCCGGAGTCGAGCCCGTCCGCAAGCAAACAGACGCTGGCGATGAATTACAACCTGGTGACGACCGCATGGAAAGACATTCAGTTTAAGGTCTCCTACCGGCAGTACGACTACAACAACAACACTCCGGTCTTCACGTTCACTCCGGTCGAGGGTGACGCCGCCGCTCCTGCATCGGCGGACAACACTCCGTTTGGCTACAGCCGGAAAGACATAGAAGCATACGGCGAGTGGTTCTTTGGGAAGAAGAGCATGGTGAAAGCCGGTTATCAGGGCGAATGGATGGACCGCTCGCATCGCGACGTGGCGCGCTCGATGGAAAACTCCGTGTTCGCTTCTGTCGATTGGGTCCCCATCAAGGACTTGCTCTTCCGCGTTTCTTACCAGTATTCGGACCGCAACCCAAGCGTCTACCAGGACGACAATGCGAGCGATCCGGTCACCGGCGGTGACGTCCTCTGCACCGATACAACCACGGTCACGTTTACGGCCGATCAGCGCTGCAGTCGCCGCTTCGACGAAGCTGCCCGCCTACAACACCGTGGCGACGCTCTCTTGCAATACAGTCCCACGGACAAGCTCACGGTCTCTGCCTTCGGCGGCACGACGCAGAACAACTACAACCGTGCCGGGGGCACCAACAGCCCTACTCCGCTGAATTTTCTTACCGGCTCGGTAGCCACCGTTGGCCCCTATTACCTGTATGGCGTCTTAAAGGATATTTCGTCCAATTACGGCTTCGATGCGGATTACGATCTGGCAACGCAGGTGACTGTGTTTGGCGAATTCTCGCGCGAGCGTTACCACAAGCGGATGATCACGCGATATCGCACGCCCACTTCGGGTGTGCAGACCATTCTCACTTGCACAGGATGCGATACGGCCAACAATGACTGGGAAAGTGTGGCCCAGGACCCGGTCGATATCTATACGGGCGGCGTGGATATGTACTGGGGCAAAAAAGCCTACTTAACCGTCTACTACTCGCTCTCCGCGGGCAAAGGCAACGTCTTCTCCCGCCCGCTCGGCGATCCCACAATCACTACGGGCGCCGACGCCTTCTTGCTGACTGGCACCAATGCCGCGGCCAATTATCCGGAGACGGTCAACCGCAACCACGAAGTCGCGGTCATCTTCAAATACAAAATCACCGAAAACCTGATCCCGAAAATCGAGTATCACTACCAGCAGTGGGATTACAAGGACTATCAGACTTCCCCCATGACGCAGTACATGGGCTGTGTAAGTCCGATTCCCAACGGGCCTCCGGTCAGCAATTCCGTGTCCGGCTGCACGACCCCGGTCCTGACTAGCAACACAGTCAACCCGGTGGGGAGCCCCAGCCCGTTCTATCCTTACTTCACCGTGGGCGATCCGTCGGCGGCCCGCTATCTGTTCCTCGGTGTGGATCAGCCTTCCTACCACGCTCACACCGTGCTGGCTACACTGGAATACCGCTTCTAGGAGTTTCGCAGTGCGAGGGGGCTGGACCTTGACTGCATACAATTTTGGTTTGGGGTGAATCGGAGTTGAGGAACTCGGCGAACGGCGATGGCATTTTGGTTTGGCAGCTGTGCCAGTGTGGGGTTAATGTTTCCGTGTGCTATTCGTACTAGCGCGTCTCTTGATGGGCGCATTTGCGAAAAGGAGAAAATATGATGAAGGTACGGACCAGGATGACCGGAGTGAAGCAGTTTCTTCCATTGCTTCTCGCGCTGTTGTTCGTGCCGGTGGCGCGCGCGCAGGGAACTGCGGAAGCGACGTACAAGGCGAAGTGCGCGGGCTGTCACGGTCCTGACGGCGCCGGGAGCACGCCGGCGGGCAAGGCCATGAAGGTCCGGGACTTCCATTCACCGGAAGTGCAAAAAGAAACCGATGCCGAGTTGACGGATATCATCGCCAACGGGAAGAACAAAATGCCCAAGTACAGCGACAAATTAAAAGAGGGCGAGATTAAGGACCTTGTCGCGTACGTTCGCGGACTTGGGAAAGCATAATACTCGAAACGCGCGCCCTGGAAAACATAGTAACTCGACGTGTCTCGCCGAATTTTATGGGGGCGTGGAGCATTTGAAATGAATTGCGCTCTCCGTTGAGTCACAAACGCTGGATACAATCCACTACGCCGTCATATTCTTGGATCATCTTCCTTGTAGGACGGCGTCATTCACGAATAGACTTGCAGCTTCGTGAATCAAATGCGGGAACTCACGAATCAGGAATCGTTTCGATGTGTTCCGGTTCGATCGAAGCGGCCCAGCGAAAGGAAATTGGTTTCTCGATCTCATGACACTTCGTGATCGCCTTCCGCGATGGTTCCGTCCCGCCGCCTATCTTTCCTATAACGCCTTTACGATGGTCGGGGCCGTTTTGGCCATAAGCTCGGCTTTCACTATTGTTGGTTTCTGGATATACGACTTCACCACGGGCGGGACGATCAATCCTTACATCGGCCTCATTTTCATTCTCATTCTTCCGGGGATATTTGTGGTTGGCCTGGCGATGATGCCTGTAGGCGCGTTTTGGCATCGCCACAAACTGAGGGCAGCCGGGACGCTCCCGAACGAATATCCCAAAGTGGATTTCAACCGGCCGCTTTTTCGCCAGGCTGCGGCTTGGGTAGGCGGCTTCACGGTCTTTAATGCCATCATCCTCAGCGTGGGCTCCTATCGAAGCGTTGAGTATATGGATTCGGCAAACTTCTGCGGGCAAACCTGCCACACTGTGATGCAGCCGGAATACACCGCCTACCTGAACTCGCCTCATCAGCGCGTAAGCTGCGTGCAATGCCATATCGGACCTGGAGCGGGCTGGTTTGTGAAATCAAAACTATCCGGCGTGCGGCAGGTTCTCGCGGTTACGTTTCACAATTACGACCATCCGATTCCCTCGCCTGTCGAACAATTGCGCCCGGCTCGCGAAACCTGCGAGCAGTGCCATTGGCCCATGATGTTCACGGGCGACAGGCTCATTGTGCGAAAGAAATTCTCCGATGACGAAAAGAACACGCCGTTGATAACAGTCCTGCTCATGAAAATTGGAGGGCACAACGGACAATCGGCGGTCGGGATTCACGGACGGCACCTGGACGTGAAATCGCGGGTCCAATACATTGCCATGGATCGGCAAAGACAGGTTCTCCCCCGCGTGACCTATCTCGACGATAACGGCAAAAAAATCGATTTTGCCTCGACCGATGTCAAACCCACGCCTCAGCAACTCGCCGCCGGCGAATCGCGCGCCATGGATTGCATGGATTGCCACAATCGCCCGGCGCACACCTTTCAGTTGCCCGATCGCGCCGTAGACCAGGCCATGTCCGAAGGCCTGATTAGCCCTGATCTGCCGTTTATCAAGAAAAAAGCGACGGAGCTGCTGAAAGCGGGATATTCGGACCGAGACGACGCCGCGCAGCGCATTGCTTCAAGCTTGAACGATTTCTATAAAACATCGTATCCGGATGTGTATCGCGACAAGTGGACCGCAATTGATGCTGCGATACAGGAGATTCAGACGATCTACCTTCGCAATGTCTTCCCCGCGATGAATGTTACCTGGGGAACCTATCCCAACAATCTCGGGCACGCGGATTTTCCGGGATGCTTCCGTTGCCATGACGGTAGCCATTCCACGGCCGATGGCCGCACGATCTCGAACGATTGTGATACCTGCCATACGCTTCTCGCCGTGGAAGAGGCGAATCCGAAAGTCATCAGCGAATTAGGAATGAAATAGCGCTAAGCTTCCGCATAACCAGAAGGATTGGGATGAACCATGCGAGCGGGCGAACAACTACAAGTCATGGCGGCGCTGGCATTTGGACTTCTCCTTGCCTCCTCCGCGTCCGCCCAGAACAAGCCCGCCGCTGATCCCGACGCGGATTGCCTCGCCTGTCACAACAACCAGGACTTGAAATCCGATTTAGGGATGAGTCTTTTTGTGGACCCTGCAAAACACAAGGCCAGCGTCCACGCAGTGCTGAATTGTACTTCCTGCCACACAGACATCAAGGAATTCCCCCACCCCGAACGCATTGCCAGGGTGGAGTGCGCTTCGTGCCACGCAGAGCAAGCTGCTGACGCGTCGAAGAGCGTGCACGCGGCGCTTGGTGAGGACACTTGTACCGGTTGTCACGGCCCGGCCCACGATACGAAGTCAGCAGCCGGCGTGATGCCGCAACAATGCGCGTTTTGCCACAGCGACGTGGTCAAGAATTTCCGTTCCAGTGTGCACGGCGGACCCATGACTCGGGGACAACCGGGCGCTCCGTCTTGCGAAGCCTGTCACGGGCCCGTGCACAAGATCCTGCCGGCAAGCGATCCGCTCTCGCCGGTAGCGAAACAAAATCTGCCGAATATTTGCGCTTCCTGCCACTCGAACCTGGATTTTCTCGCCAAGTATCAGATTCCCTTTGCCCATCCGGTGGAAGCTTTTCGGCTCAGTGTCCATGGCCGCGCTCTGGCGGCAGGCAATCCTTCCGCGCCGTCCTGTTCGAATTGCCATTCGAGTCACAGTATCCTACCCGGACGCAACTCACGTTCCAAAACGAATCATTGGAATATTCCGGCAACCTGCGGCGCTTGCCACGCTGAAATCAAGAAGTTTTATGAAGAATCTGTCCACGGCAAAGCGGCGGCGCGAGGGGCTCCGGACGCTCCGGTTTGCACCGATTGTCATGGGGAACACGCCATTCTCGCCCCTGGCGACCCACAGTCGCCCGTAAACCCCGCGCGAGTGTCGGTCGTGACATGTGGACGCTGCCATAGCGACCAGAGGATCGAAGCTCGCTACAATCTTCCGGCCGACCGCGTGCCCACCTTTGCGGACAGCTTTCATGGGCTTGCGTCTAGAGCAGGTTCGCAGACCGTTGCGAACTGCGCTTCCTGCCACGGGGTTCACAATATTTTTCCGTCCAGCGATCCTCGCTCCACGGTCAACGCCGCAAACCTCGCCCACACATGCGGATCGTGCCATCCCGGCGCCGGCCAAACGTTTGCCATCGGGCCTGTTCACGTGACAGCCGATACAGGAAGCGAGAATGCGGTGGTGAAATGGATCAGGCGGTTGTATTGGCTTCTCATTCCATTAACGATTACGTTCATGTTGTTTCATCATGCCGCTGATTTCCTTCGCAAAGCGCGATCGATGCGCCGGAGAGATTCGCGCCAAGAAGTGGAACGCATGAATCTGAATTTCCGGATTGCCCACTGGCTGGTCGTTGCGAGTTTTCCCGTTCTTGTGGTCACGGGGTTTGCGCTCAAATTTCCAGACGAGTGGTGGGCGCGGCCGATGCTGATCTGGGAAACCAGGTTCGCTTTCCGAGGGACCCTGCACCGGGCGGCCGCCGTCGTGTTGCTGGCCGCGATTGTCTATCACATCGTGGACTTGATTCTGGTCCGGCGCGACCGCGCAATTCTTGCTTCCATGAAGCCGGGTCTCGCGGACCTTCATCACCTGCAAGAGACCCTTCTTTACAATTTGGGATTCTCAAAGACTCGGCCCATCTTTTCAGGATGCGCAAGCTACGTCGAGAAGGTGGAGTACTGCGCTTTCATGTGGGGAACTTGCGTGATGGCCGCGACGGGTTTCCTCCTCTGGTTTAACAGCTTCACTCTCCGGCATTTTCCCAAGTGGGTGACGGACGCAGCCACGGCCCTCCACTACTACGAAGCAATACTCGCGACTCTTTCGATCTTAGTCTGGCACATGTACACCGTCGTTTTTGACCCGGAAGTTTATCCCATGGACCGTTCCTGGATTACCGGGATGGCTCCCGCTCATCACGTTCCGGCCGTCCAACCTGCGCCGCCTGGTGAGCCTTCCAACTCAGCGGCTGAAAAACCGACGGAGCCCGCGGCAGATCCCGAGACTCCTACGAAAAATTAGTCCCAGCCCCAAGGCGATCTCCTAGCGAGACTGAATCTTGGCGTCAAGGTATATACTATTATTTTTGCCGCCAGACTTACCGATTCGCTTAAGCATCTATACGGTCACAGTATGTCCATGAATTTGACGACTCTCACTTGGGCCCATCCCGTTGTCCAGGAATGGTTCTCGGCGCGGTTTGGGGCCGCGACGGAACCGCAGGAACAAGGCTGGCCGCATATCCTCGCCAAGAGAACGACGCTGATTTCGGCGCCGACTGGATCTGGGAAAACGCTGGCGGCATTTCTCACCTGCATTGACCAGCTAGTACGAAAGGCCATCGCCGGTGAGCTCAGCGACACTACGCAAGTTTTGTACGTGTCTCCTCTCAAAGCGCTTGGCAACGACATTCAGAAGAACCTGGAGCAGCCCCTCGGAGAGATCCTCCAGATTGCCGGCGCCCGCGGCTTGCTGATGCCGGAGATCCGCACGGCCGTGCGGACCGGGGACACTTTGATGAAGGAGCGGCGCTCGATGTTGAAGCGCCCGCCGCATATCCTGGTGACCACGCCGGAGTCTTTGTACATACTGCTTACCGCGCAGAAAAGCCGCGAAATTCTCAGGTCGGTCGAAACGGTAATCGTGGATGAAATCCATGCCGTCGCGGATGACAAGCGTGGAACACACCTGGCGCTCTCGCTTGAACGATTGGAAGCGCTTACCGATCGACCGCCGGTCCGCATCGGTTTGTCCGCCACGCAAAAGCCGATCGAGTTGGTCGCCCATTTCCTTGCCGGAAGCGGCCGGCCCGATCCCGTGATCGTGCAAATCGGCCATCAACGCACCATCGACATCGCTGTGGAAGTGCCGCGCAGCGAATTGGGCCCAATTGCAACTCATGAAATGTGGGACGAAATTTATGACCGCCTTGCCCAACTCGTCGAGCAACATCGTTCTTCGCTGCTCTTTGTGAATACGCGCCGCTTGGCCGAGAGAGTTGCGCATCACCTGGCGGAGCGATTGGGAAAAGAGGCCGTGGCGACGCATCACGGAAGTTTGTCGCGCAAATTGCGGCTTGAGGCGGAGCGAAAATTAAAGGCCGGTGAAGTGAAAGGGCTGGTGGCGACCGCATCTCTGGAACTGGGAATCGACATCGGCACCGTGGATTTGGTCTGCCAGATCGGATCGCCGAGGTCCATCGCAGGTGCCTGGCAGCGCATCGGCCGGTCGGGGCATTGGCACGGGGCTATTCCGAAGGGGCGCATCTTCGCGACGACGCGCGGCGAATTGATCGAATGCGCGGCGTTGGTGCGGGCCATGCGGCGCGGCGACCTCGATCGCATCAGCATTCCGGAGAATTCACTCGACATTTTGGCGCAACAGATTGTGGCCATTTGCGCGTCGGAGGATTGGAACGAAGATGATCTTTTTGCTCTGGTGCGGCGCGCTTTCCCGTATCGCAATCTCGAGCGGAGCGATTTCGACGAAGTAATCACCATGCTTTCAGAGGGCATCAACGCCCGCCGCGGCCGTTACGGGGCGTACTTGCATCGCGCCCGCGTGAATGGCCGAGTACGGGGGCGGCGGGGAAGTCGTCTCGCGGCGATCACGAGCGGCGGCGCGATTCCGGACAATGCTCTTTATTCCGTGGTGGCCGAACCGGAAGGGGCTCATGTTGGGACCGTTGACGAGGATTTCGCCGTGGAGAGCTTGCGCGGCGACATCATGCTGCTTGGAAACAGTTCCTGGCGCATCCGTCGCGTGGAGGCGGGCCGTGTCCTTGTCGAAGACGCGCATGGCGCGGCTCCGAACGTTCCTTTCTGGCGCGGAGAAGCCCCGGCGCGCACGCGCGAGCTTTCGCAGCAAGTAGCCGAGCTGCGGCAGAAGATCGCTGACATGACGGAAGCCATCGTCTATCGCCCGCCGCTCCATGATTTTGACGCAGCCGCTCCGGCGTTTCGCTGGCTCGAAGAGGAATGTGGCCTCGACCGATCCGGCGCGGAGCAAGCGGTCGAATACATCGTTGCAGGCCGGTCGGTGCTCGGAGCGGTCCCCACACAGGCAACGATCATCGCGGAACGTTTCTTCGACGAAAGCGGCGGAATGCAACTGGTGATTCACGCCCCGTTCGGCGGCCGGATCAACAAAGCGTGGGGGCTCGCGCTTCGGAAACGCTTTTGCCGCTCCTTCAATCTCGAGTTGCAGGCCGCGGCGACAGACGAGGGCATCAATATCGCCTTGTCGGATCAGCATAGCTTTCCCCTCGCGGACGTTTTTCGCTTTCTGCATCCGGCCACGATCGGAAAGGTGCTCGAGCAAGCCGTCCTGACTTCGCCGCTCTTCACGACGCGCTGGCGCTGGGACGCGTCACGCGCCCTGGCGCTGCTGCGCTTTCAAGGCGGACGAAAGGTGCCTCCTCAAATTCAACGCATGCGCGCGGACGATCTTCTGGCCGCCGTATTTCCGGACGCAGCGGCGTGCCAGGAAAACATTTCAGGCGAAATGCAGATTCCGGACCACCCGCTGATTCGCGAGGTGATGAAGGACGCGCTTACGGAAGCAATGGACCTGGAAGGCCTGAGAGACCTTCTGCCCCAGATTCTCGATGGACGCATTCGTTGCGTGGCGGTCGATACGCCCGTCCCCTCACAGTTCTCTCATGAAATACTCAACGCGAATCCCTTTGCCTATCTGGACGATGCGCCGCTCGAGGAGCGCCGCGCGCGCGCCGTCGAAATGCGGCGCGTGCTCCCCGAAACCGTCGCCTCGGATATCGGCCGCTTGGACCCCGCGGCGATCGAGGAAGTCCGCAAGGATGCCTGGCCTGACGTGCGCGACGCAGAGGAGCTTCATGACGCACTCGAGACGCTGATCGCTCTGCCTGTACTGGAAGCGCAGCAACAGGACAACCCAGAAATCAACGGGATGGGCGCGTCACCGGAACTTCATGCACTGGAACGCGCAGTGGCCGAATCTATGCCTCAATGGCGGGAATATTTTGAAGCGCTTTCCTCGCAAGGCCGAGCCGGGAGGGCTAGCATATCCGGACGCAAATACTGGCTAACAGCTGAACGAACTAGACTCGTGGCATCGATATTTCCTGGGATCAGTTTTGATTCGTCCATCGCCAAAATTGAACAGCCCGGGCCAACGAGAGAGGAAGCCTTGTCCGCGCTTCTAAGTGGCTGGCTGCAACATTCAGGCCCCGTCCACGCGCAGGTTCTGTCGCGTCTTTTAGGGTTGCCGGAATCGGAAATCTCAAATTCGCTTTTGCGAATCGAGGCGGCAGGCGCCATCTTGCGCGGCCACTTTACTGACAATCGCTCTGACCGCATCGAGTGGTGCGAGCGAAGATTGCTTTCACGAATTCACCGCCTCACGGTGGGAAAACTCCGCAAGGAGATCGAGCCGGTGACAGCAGCGCAGTTCATGCGCTGGCTGGCGCGCTGGCAGCACGTTGCTCCCGGAACTCTGACTCTGGGAGAACGCGGCATGCTTGAAGTCCTGCGCCAATTGCAAGGCTACGAAGCGCCTGCAAATTCCTGGGAAAGCGAAATTCTCAAGCGGCGCGTTGCCGACTATGATCCGGCGACCTTGGATAATCTTTGTTTGAGAGGAGCGGTGGGATGGGGCCGCCTGTCTCCGCATCCCGCGATGCTGCACGAACGCGGAGGGCGCGGCCGCCGCATCGTTCCCAGCAGCATCGCTCCCATCACTTTTTTTGTGCGCGAGGATGCCGACTGGATGGCTTGCCGCCACCACGGCTCCGGCGCAGATGAGCGAAGCGGATTGAGCCGCGGCGCAAAAGAAGTTCTCGAACTGCTCGCAAGCCGGGGCGCATTGTTTTTTGCGGACATCGTGCGGGGAACGCGCAAGCTGAAGTCCGAGGTCGAAGCCGATCTCTGGGAACTCGTCGCCGCGGGCATGATCACCGCGGACGGCTTCGACAATCTGCGCGCGCTGATCGACCCCAAGCGCCGGTCGGGCCAGGGCAGGGGACGCACCGTGCGTCCTCGTGACAGCGGAGGCCGCTGGTCTCTGCTCTTCACGGATCGAGTGGACGATCGAGCTCCGGCCATCGAGTCCACGTGCTGGATGCTGCTGAGGCGCTACGGAATTGTATTCCGCGAGCTGCTGACGCGCGAATCGATTCAGCTTCCTTGGCGCGAAGTGCTCATCGCGCTGCGCCGCCTCGAAGATCGCGGCGAAATACGCGGCGGCAGATTCGTCAGCGGCTTCCTCGGCGAGCAATTCGCGCTGCCAGTGGCAGCCGACTCTTTGCGAGCCTCGCGATCCCAGGAGCCGACTCAGGAAGTCGTTCGCATCGCCGCCGCGGACCCGCTGAATCTCGTAGGCATCATTCTCCCCGGCGATCGAATCCCCGCCAATTCAGGCCGCTCCTTCGATTTGCGCGACGGCGTAGCCGTCGAATTGGATCCAACTCCACTTGAAAATCTGAGGAACGCCCGCGTCGGCTAATTCGCCAGTGAAATTCGCAAATTGCTGTTGGAAAAAATCACTGGGACAGATGTGCAGATGGAAGTCACTGAGTAAAAAATGGCGGGCCCTAGTTGACGATCTTAGAACTTCGAGCCCGCTACTTTCCCACCCAATCTAGCCGATCTCATAAATGCCCGGTGGCCTAGTTCCGGTAATTGCGTCATTGGGGTTTCCCTTGGTGAGTAGCGATGCGGTCGAGTTCTGTCATCGCTCCCATGTATTCGTAGGAGTCCAGGACCCGTGTTGCGACAGACTCCTGGAACATTTTTCTGGCCTCAGTTTGGTCGCCGTGAATCAGTGTGGCCTCGCCAAGAAAGAAGTAGGCCTGGCAGCGCTGTTTGCGCCCTTTGTTGGCGTCCGTGCTCTTAGACAACGCCAGAAAATCAACTGGTTTTAGTCCCCCCAAATAAAATCGAGCCGCAGGCTCAGGCCAAATTGTTTTAAGTCTGGGGCTGCTCTTTCTGAGCGCGTCGCCTGCATTTTCTCCGCTCCGAACCTCGGCCAGATATAGCCAAACTGCCGTGGATGGTTCCGTTGGAGCCAGTCGGAGAGCTAACATTAGGTCATTCGCCGCAGCCCTAAACTCCCCTCGATAGAAATGCGTTATTCCGCGAGTCGCCAAGACATGCGGGTCTTGCGGACTGAGCTGGACGGCATGGTCTAAGTCTTGCAGCGCCCGCTGATAGTCCCTCTTGCCAAGATAGGCTATTGCTCGATCATTGAAGTCGCCCGCAAAATTGGGCTCGAGTTTGATGGCGCGATTGCACTCTTCGATGGCGCGGTCGTATTCTCCCTTGGAAACGTACGTGCTCGCTCGACTCGCAATGGCCTCGGCATAGTCCGGTTTGAGGCGGATGGCTTGATCGAAATCCTGCAACGCCTGGTCGTATTCCCCCTTTTCTTGGTAGACAAGTCCCCGGTTGTTGAACGCATCGGGATAATTCGGTTGCAGCCGAATGGCCTGGTCATAATCCTGGATAGCCCGGTCGTACTGGCCGCTATAGTCATACGCGATACCCCTGTTGTTGTAGGCGTTGGCAATTTCGGGTTTGATCCGTATCGCTGCGTTGAAGTCCTGAATTGCTCGATTGTAATCTCCCATGTTTCGGTAGGCAGAGCCACGGAGGATAAACGCCAGGGCGTGATTATCCTGAGAAAGTTGTCTCGACTCGACCAGCGCCGTACAGTGCGGCAGCGCCGCGTCAGGATGGCTCGCGACATTCTGTTCGCATTGCTCGTCATCTATTGCGAGCTGTGACTGTGCTCTGCAATCACTCGCAAGCGCGAAGAGCAGCACCAAGGCAGCTCCGGCCACTCGCAGCCATGACTGGTCACTTCGGTAAGAGAAAATCACTTGGCTTCCGCCTTGAGTTCCTGGTTGACCGAAACAATACACCCGCCCATCTCGTCGCTCAATAAGGCGTTGTCTCACATGCCCTAAGACTGTTGACACACTTCCACTTCATTTCGTTCTGGGTCCCTGAAACGAAAAAACCTATTTCCACCAGAGTCATTTTGGAGAGGTCCCACATCAACGCCTCGCATGGAAAGGTACTCGTGTGCTGCCTCGACCTTTTTCGCAAAAAGGATCGGTGGCCTGCCGGGCTGGACGTCGGGACGTTCGTTCCCAACAACCGGTCGGGTGGCTCGGCCTTTGATCTTGACTTTCGTGTGCCCATCTGTCACGCCGCATGACAGGTGGGGTCTTTGACTAACCGATTGATTTAAATGGCGGGGCCGACGAGACTCGAACTCGCGACCTCCTGCGTGACAGGCAGGCGTTCTAACCGACTGAACTACGGCCCCGTATAGAGATTCTTGATTGGTGGGCAGTGCGTGATTTGAACACGCGACCTTCCGGGTGTAAACCGGACGCTCTAACCGCTGAGCTAACCGCCCAAAGCTTTTAAGCTCTCAAATTGTAACACCTCGCGCCGCTTTTTTCAGGAAGAGAAAAAGCGCTCCAGTCCGACCGTGCTGGACACACGCAAAGAGCAAATGCAGATCCCTCGCTGCGCCTTGGCGCGAGCGCTCCTTGCGAGTGCTCGGGATGACAGCGCTGAGGCTAAGTCACCGCAAACATGAGCCTCGACCGCTATGGGAACGAGGTTTTTCGGTCGCGGCTTCACAGGCTGCGGAAAAACTCAAAACGCTGTCATTCTGAGCGAAGCGAAGAATCTCTCCTTGTTTTTTTTCTTATACTTAAATCGAAGAGAGATTCTTCGCTTCGCTCAGAATGACAAAACAAGACATTTTTTCCGCGGCCTGTTCAGCCGCAACACAGAGCCGCATATAAATTGTGGGCTTTTGAACCCGGCTTAGTCGCCCGCGCCTGCGGCGTTGGCGGTTGGATACACCGGTAACGCTACGCGGTCACCAAAAGCCGCCTTCAGCCCTTCGACGGCGCACTTCTCGTCTCCACCAATCTGCTCGCCGCCCCCTCCGACGCCCATCGCGCCGATCATCTGGCCATCGACAACGATCGGCACGCCGCCCGCGTTAGAGAAGAGATTAAAGTATGTGGTTTGCCGCGGCGTATTCGCCGGATTGTTCTTGAGGTTCGCATTGATAGCGGACGTGGGCTGCCGCGACTTGAGCGAGGTCTGCGCTTTCAGCAGCGCCGTCCGGATGTTGTTGTATGCTTGACCATCCATGCGCTCCATATGTACAAATTCGCCGGCATTGTCGAGGACGTAGATCGAGGCCGATCCACCCTTTGATGCCGCCCAGTCCCGGCAGCCGCGCGCGATTTTTTTCGCAGCTGCAAGTGAAATTTGATTGCCGTCAAAAACGTTGGCAGCGGCCTTGCCCGTCAACACATAATCCGCCGGCAGAGCTGACTTTGGCGCCGTAGTTGCGGCAAACTTCGGAACCGGCACCTTTTGGGCGTCAGGGTTCTGGCGCGGCGCGATGTCTTCGGCAAGCGGCGGCACGGAGTCGCCGAACACTTCCTGAAGTCCCTTGTGCCCGCAAATCTCATCGCTCCATACCGGCGGGTGTGGCGCGGACCCGCCCACGCCGACGAAGCCAATTATTTGTTTGTTCACCACGATCGGCAGCCCACCCGAATTCGCAAATTCGCCGAGTTGAATGAACTGAAGCTCCGACATCGGATCCTGGATTGCCCGGTTCATCAGGAGCTTGCTTGGCGCGCGGGTCGCCAGTGCTGCCCGCGCCTTCATGTCCGCGGTAATAATGTTTAGATACCCTTGTCCATCCATGCGATCAAAATAGACGTGGTTGCCGTTGCTATCGAGCACGATGATGCTGATCTGCACGCCCTGCGTAGTGGCGGCCTTCTCGCAGGCGTTGGCGACGGCTTCCGCCGTGGCCAGATTGATCGTGGTGAAATCCTGAATCTTTTCGGCGGCTTTGCCGCTCACGACGAATTTTTCCGGTACGTTTTGAGCGAACGCCGTGCCCCCCAGAGCGAGCGCGCCCGCGATCGCCAATCCAACAATACGAAGTTTCATTTCGTCCTCCCCTGACTTTGGTTGCACAAATTTTGCTCAGGCCACGGCAGATCTGTCAATTCGGCCTTCGAGTTGGCCGAGTATAACCCTGTCAGGTACTTACGCACCTCCAAATTCTTGCGCATCCCTGCTGTGGCTCAGAACGGACCTGGAAAAACTTGCCTGATACGACTCACTGCGGTCTTATAATCAGCGGGGGAAGAAAAAGAATGTTCACAAGCACTCCTGCACGGCTCCTTATATGTTCGGTGCTCCTTCTCTTGTTCGTCGTCCAAGCCAAGACGTACGGACAGCAAAGCACAAAAATGGGTGAAGTGCGCTTCACTGCCGACAATCAGGATGAAAGAGATTCCGGCGTGTGGATCGACGGAAAATATGCAGGTTACGTCAAGGAGCTGAAGGGCGACCGGAAGGTTATGCTCCCGCCCGGAGAGCACGAGTTTGTCATTCGACAGGCTGGATACAAAGATTTGACCAAGAAAATCGTGGTTGATCCGGACCAGATCCAGACGATCGCCGTGGTGTTAGAAGAGAACCCCAAGCTGACGTATCCGGGAAGCGATGCAGCTGAGTTTCGGCTGGATATCCAGCCCAAGCGTGCGGCCGTCTTTGTGGATGATAGCTACATGGGCCATGGCGGCGATTTCGGAGGCCATTTTCATTCCATGCTGGTCAGCCCCGGTAAACATCGGCTCAAGGTCACTCTTGACGGCTACCAGACCTATGAGAAGGAGATCGATGCGGTCGCGAGCAACAAGTCACAGATGAAAATCGTCCTTGAGAAAGGCGGCAACGCGACGCCAGGACAATGATCTGGCACGGGTTTCCGTCGTGAAGGCATCGACTACACTGCTCTAAGGTGAGATTTCCTCGAGGGCGCGTTCGCGCGTTTCCACCGTACCGAAAGAAATTGCCGCACCTGCGAGCGAGATCATTCCAAACAAGAGAAACACGCCGCTCACTCCGTAGCCTGCCAGCGCGAATCCGACAATCGCCGGTCCCGCCGCAGAAGCAACTCGCAACCAAGCGCTCGCCGCGCCTGTTCCAAGACTTCGCAAGCGCGTGGGATAAATTTCAGTCGTGTACAAATAGACTAGCATCGAATTTCCGGAAATGAACGTGAAGCTGATCGCCACCAGAACGATGACTTCGCGCGGATTGGAAGCTCCCCGAATCCAGATGGCAATTAGAGGTGCAGCCCCCAAGGCGTAGGCCAGGATGAACCATGGCCTGCGCCCCAGGTGATCCACCAACATCGCACAACAAAAAGCGCCGGCCAGGCCGGCAAGATTGATGATCACGCCATATCGGAGCGCGTCCGCAACGCTATATTTGTAGTACGTGCGAAAAATCGTAGGTAGCCAGGTATTGACGCCGTAAGTCACAAAATAAGTGGTGATCCAAATGAACCAGACAATGATTGTGCGGAAGCGATAGATCCCTTGAAAAAGTTCGAGCCGGGAAGTTTCGCGCAGGGGAGCCGGCGCGATCGGCAAGGGCTCAGGCGTCGAAGAAGTCACCGCTCCGTTCGAGCGTGCAGCGCTCTCCATCTGTCCGACGATCAGTTCGGCTTCCTCGAACCGCCCTTTTGAAACGAGCCATCGGGGCGATTCCGGAAGAATGTTTGCGGCGAAAAGCACGAGCACCAGGATTGCCGGCAATCCTCCAATCAGAAACATGGTCCGCCATCCAAACAGCGGCACCAGCCAAAAACCCAGGAGGGAAGCGCCGACCAATCCGATCGGGAAAATCAACTGGTAGAGGAGGAAGAAGCGTCCCCGGCCCTTCGCGCGCGAGATTTCGTTGATGTAAGCCGCCGCGACGGGGACCTCTCCTCCGAGCCCGATCCCTTGAATCGTGCGAAACAACAAGAGCGAGGGAATATTCCAGGAAAGGGCGCAGAGGAGGCTCATCAGCGAGTAAAGCGCGATTGTAATCTTCGCGCAGCGCAGTCTGCCGATGCGCTCCGCCAGCCATCCGAAAAATAACGCTCCTACAATCTGGCCGACGAAGCTCGAGGAAATTAGCACGCCAATCGCACGCGGCGCGAGTTTCCAAATGCCGATCAGCGAGGGAAGGACGTACGCGATCGCCAGAACATCAAACGCATCGAAGAACGTTGCGCTGCCCATGACCAGCAGCGCCCTGATGTGCCAGGGACTGACCTGGGTTCGCTCGATTCTTGCGAGAAGCGAAGCTGCTCGCCGTCCATCGGAGCCAAGAGCCATTCACTTTTCCAACTTTGGCGGAAGATTCATCTGCATGCCGCAGCACGAGCCGGTGGGCACTCGTGCACCGGGCCGGACGAATCGCCACTCTATATTTCCCAGATAGCTAGAGCAAACAATAAATCGGGGAGAGGTTTAGTAGGACAGCCACTCTTGGCTGTCCGCTTTCGTCCTGCTGAGATTGTGCGGGACAGCCAAGAGTGGCTGTCCTACTAAAAACGAAAACTGTCCCCACACTGGAAATTCCGGGCCAGATTCAATGCAGAAGTTTCCTCAGACCTGCACGAAACCCGCTGCACGCGTTTGTAGGGCTGATAATCCGGCCTCCGACTTATCGATTACGGACAGGCCAAGCTTCTTCAGCAATTCATAAATCGTGTCGATCTCAACCTGGCGGGGAAGTGGCATCGGAGGACGCATATAGGGATTCGGAATCAAACCTCGAAGCCATGATGCGGTTTGGTATCGTGTATGCAGGCGTCCCATGTCGGCGATGTATTCATGCAGCTGTACCAGGCCGCCGTCCCAAAATTTGCAGGCTGCTTCGAGGTCCCTGCGCCTCCACGCGTCGAGATGGTCGAGCATTGGTTCGAACGCGAAGTTCCAGAAGCCGCTCAGCGTCCCGTCGAAAAACCCGGTGGCATTATATTCATGAAAGCGGCTGGCGAGCGCGCCCAGAACGGCAACGTGCCGGTCGAGCGACCTGAGCCCCTGCGCGATGATTCGAAATCCATCGTAGCCGTAAGTCATCTTCCAACCGACAATATTAGGGATTTCGCGGCAGATTTGGAGCGTGGCGTTCAACGGCAAGCCGGGAGAAAACGGCGGCCGCGAACCGGAAACAGGGTGCGTAATAATCGGCAGATCCACGGCTTTGTCCTGCGCCTTGATCATGTCTGCCCATACTTCGGGATACATGTCGGCATCCCAGCAGGAGGTGACGTCCTGGGCGCCGCCGGGAGGCGTCACAAAAATTCCGTCCGCTCCCAAGGCTTTCACGTCCCGCGCCGTGGCAACGGTTTCCTCCGTCGTCAGAGCCCAGGTGCCGGCGAAGATGGGAACTTTTCCGTGAGCCTCCTCCATGGCGATCTCGAGGACTCGACGTTTCTCCGCGCGAGTGAGATAAAAGATTTCTCCCGCCTCTGGATTTATGCACAAGCCCCCGGTCTTCAGAAAGCGAGGTTCGCGCAGGAAGTATTGAATGAAGCGGCGATAGGCCGGCTCATCGATTTGCAGCGACTCGGTCAATGGAAGCAAAATCGCGACATAGTACCGGTCCGCGATATTCGTGTTAATCATAGAGGTGCCTCCAAAATGGCAGCCGGCTGGCCTGGCATGGCTGAAGTCTTTTCACGACTGGCGAGGAGTTCCCGCATATTCGACGTCACAAAGCTTCCCCTTGCGGCGCGGCGAAGAAAACTTGACGGCGTGATTTCATCTTAGTCATACTGCGCGCCGATGACTTCCAACAATTTCAACGCATATTATCACGTTTCAAGCGGCACGAAGCGATGCGACCGCGCGAATCTCACCAGGCGGGATTTTCTCGCCGTGATATCCGCTATCGGCGCCGGAGCGCTTTTTTCTGGCCATTCAATAGCCGCCTGGCCCGCCCCCGCGAATCCAGGCCGCATCGATATTCATCATCACTTCCAACCGGATATTTATTTCGCCTTCCAGAGGGCGCACAACATGGGCTTCGACACGAATCAATGGAGCCTGGCGAAAGATTTGGAGGACATGGACAAGGCGGGAACAGCCATTGCCTTTTTGTCCCTCACGACTCCAGGATTTACATTCGGAGAAATCAACGAGGTTAGAAAAGTCTCGCGAGGCTGCAACGAGGCGGCCGCGAAACTGGTTGCGGATCATCCAGGGCGCTTCGGAAGTTTCGCTACGATTCCGCTCACGGACACCGAGGGCGCTCTCCACGAAACCGAGTATGCGCTCGATACTTTGAAAGCGGACGGCATCTCTCTCTTCTCCAACTACGGGGACGTCTGGCTCGGTCACGCAACTTTCGCGTCCGTTTATGAGGATCTGAACCGGCGCAAGGCGGTGATCTACGTTCACCCGGTTCTTCCCAATTGCTGCGCAAGCTTGAGCGTGGCGAGAGATGGCGTGCCCAATGAAATCGCCATGATCGAATTTGGGACGGACACGACGCGTGCCATCGCCAGCCTGATCTTCAGTGGCATGACCACGAAATTTCCTGATATCACCTGGATCTTTGCGCACGGCGGCGGCACGATGCCCTTTTTAATCGAGCGCTTCTTCCAGGGAGGAACTTCCGCGGAAATCGTCCCGGGCATTCTGACCAAGGGGCAAGACCAGCCGCCGGTAAAGAATTTGCCCGCGGGCGAAGTCATTCTCCGCGAATTGAGAAAATGTTATTACGACACAGCGCAAATCTCGAACCCAGTGGCCCTCGGCGCGCTTCGGAAAGTCATACCCGTTTCTCAGATTCTCTACGGCACCGATTACTGGTATCGAACAGCGGTAGAAAGCGTTCGGGGCCTGGACACGAGCAAAGTATTTAACACGGAAGAACTGCGCGCCATCAACCGCACCAACGCGGAAAGAATCTTGCCGCGCTATCGCAAAGTCTAAAGCCGCTGCTCCAGAAGTTCTTGTAGGACAGCCACTCTTGGCTGTCCGCTTTGGCCCTACCGAGATCGAGCGAGACAGCCAGGAGTGGCTGTCCTACAAAGTTCCGTAAACCTTGACACAACGCGGCGGCGGGCATATCGTCGCGAAACAACGAGGAATGCAATCACCCCAATGTCCAGCGCGCAATTGCAAGCCATTAAGTTTCAGGAGGACGCCAGATGGCAATTACAAACCCGCAGCCATTAGAACGAAGTCGGGAAAATGATTTGGCGATCGAATTGGCCGGTGCAGACCTGGTGCGCACGGGTCCCGGCACTCCGGGCGGACGTTTCATGCGGCGTTTCTGGACGGCCGTCGGCCGCAGCCAAGACCTTCCGAAAGGCAGAACGAAACCGATCCGCATCATGAGCGTGGACTACGCTCTTTATCGCGGCGAATCGGGCCGCGCTCAGGTTATCGACTATCGCTGTCCGCATCGCGGCGCTCAGATGCACCTCGGCGAGGTGGAGGGCGATGATATCCGATGCATCTACCACGGCTGGAAATATGACTGCACGGGCCAGTGCGTCGAGCAGCCTGCGGAGGATTCCAGCTTTGCCCGCAAAGTCAAAATTGCCAGCTATCCGACTCGCGAATACATGGGCCTCATCTTCGCTTACTTCGGCGAAGGCGAGCCTCCGCAGTTTCCTCCGTATCCCGGCGAGAGGCCTGACGCCATTGTAGACCTGTGGAACGTGGAAAACGTGCCGTGCAATTATTTGCAGTGTTTTGAGAACAGCATGGATGAGACGCACGTAGCCTTCGTGCACCGCCCAGGCGGATCCCACAAAAATATCGCCGACTTGCCGGTGGTTGGCGCGGAAGAGACGGATTGGGGCATGCTGCGCCTCGGAACTCGCGCGAACGGAAAGGTGCGGCGCAGCCTGCACTATATGCCGAACGTCACGCGGGTGATCGTGCCGCCCGTAGCGGGCATGGATGGCGTGGGCGGATGGGTGGAAATTTTCTTCAATTTCACGCCGATTGACGACGAGAATCACATGTGGCTGATCACCAGCAACGTGACCGTGAGTGGACCGGAGGCGGAGGCGTATCGCGCCAAGCGAGCCGAATATCATGAAAAGATCGCCGCGGCTCGTCCCGCGCGAGACCTCGCGGTGGAACTCATGGCAGGCCAGCATCAGTTCGCCGAGATGAAGCACCCAGACCTGGTGATCGTCCAGGACATTGCGGTGCAGGCCGGCCAAGGGCGGATTGCCGACCGTCAGCATGAACGGCTCGGCCGGTCGGACACGGCCATCATCCTATGGCGAAAAATCCTGGCCCGTGAGCTGCAAGCCGTGGCCAAAGGGCACCCAGGGAAGAATTGGACTCGCCCGCCCGCGGACGAGTTGCCAACCCTGGGCTTCTGACGATTGGAGCCCGTGGATCACATCCGGCAGTTTTCTATCGCTCAAAAATGAAGGGACTCTCCAATGGCCGACCCGAGTGAAGAGAGACTCGTTCCACATCTTGCGTCCGATCCAAGTTGCGGGCCCTCCCTGGGCGGGGTTTCGCGCAGAACAGCGCTCAAGCACGTGGCCGCGATTGGAGCTGGCGCCGCTCTTTCAACCGGCTCGGTGCTTGCGGCGATGCCGCGCATCGATTCCAATCCCAAGCGCGGACGAATCGATGTGCACCATCACATGCTTCCCCCTTTTTACATGGACCTGCGGCGCGCGGTTCCCGATGTTGGAGCAATGCCCACGTGGTCGCCGTCCAAATCGATCGATGACATGGAGAAAAATGGAGTTACCACCGCCATGCTGTCTCTCGCCGTGTCCGGCGTCACGTTCGATGCCGGAGAAGCTGGGCGCAGTCTGGCGCGAAAGAGCAATGATTACGGCGCGCAGCTCGTGAGGGACCATCCGGCGAGTTTTGGCCTGCTGGCGGCCCTGCCTCTGCCGGACCCACAGGGCAGCCTGGTCGAGATAGAATATGCGCTGGACACGCTTCACGCGGATGGAATTGCGTTGCTGAGCAGTTACGGTGACCAGTGGCTGGGCGACGCTACCTACGCGCCCGTTTTCGAGGAACTGAACCGTCGCAAGGCCGTCGTGTTCGTTCATCCGAGCGCCCCGAATTGTTGCGCGAATCTTCAGGCGCGCGTGCCGGCGTCCACTATCGAATTCTATTTCGACACGACTCGCACGATCGAGAGTCTACTCATGAGTGGGACTTTCTCCCGGTTCCCAAATCTCCGGTTTATTTTTTCTCATGGCGGGGGAGCCATGCCAATATTGGCGAACCGAATGGCAAGACTCTTTCCCAAAGACCTGGCGGCTCAAGCGCCCAATGGCGTTCTCTACGAATTAAAGCGCCAGTATTACGACACTGCGAGCGCAAGCAATCCGACCTCGCTCACCGCCATTATGAGCATCGTTCCCAGCTCCCAAATTGTTTTTGGAAGCGATTTTCCATTTCTCTCCGCAGGGGAACCCGCAGGCGAATTGATGCATTCCGGATTGCCGGACAATATCGTGGAAGCGATTGACCACAATAACGCAGTCCGATTGTTCGAACGCCTGAAAGGCTAACAACTGCATTTTGTAAGGTGAATTTCCGAGTCATCGCGGGATTACTGTGTTACGGGCTTGTCTGGCTGAGTTCGTACTCTGCGCGGGCGAGGAGCGGAGCCCGTTCATTAGTAGGCTAAACAAGCGCTTCAAATCGGCAAGGCCCTTGCGGGGATCTGGTCTCCGACTCGCGATCCACCAACGAAGCGCGCCGGCAAAAACAAAGAAAATAAGACGCGCAATATGCCGCGTGTCTTCATCCGACCTGATCTGCCGATCCCGCTGCGCGGCCCGGACCACCTCTTCAATTCCCGAAAGTAGCCGGTCTCGAATTTGCTGAAATTCGGCCGCTTGCTTGCCTTCCGAATAGAATGCCATGTCCTTCAAGAGAATGCGCGACAGCGCAGGGTTCTCGGCAAAAAACTCATAGTGCGGTCGGCATAACCCAATCAGTTGATCCAGAAAATGCTCTTGCGTTTGCGTGGCTTTCAGCGCCTCGTCGGTTACCGCTGCAAGCTCCTCGTTAAAGATAAGGAAAACCAAATCGCGCTTGTCCTGCGCGTAATTGAACAGGGTACCCAACGCCACGTGTGCATGCTTGGCGATCTGGCGGAGCGTCGCCGTCTCATAGCCGTGCCTGGAGAATAGTTCGCGCACCGCGGCTCGAATGCGCTGCCGCTTTTCGAGCTTGTGCTGTTCCCGAAGGCCGAGTTTAGTTGATTTTTGAGACTTCAAAGAGTGTCCTCCGGCTGCATTAAATCACTATCCTACTTCGCCTGCCAAGCGCTGCATCTGGCGGTTACAGAGGCGGATACCTTCAGAGGCCTCCCAAAGTTCATCTGAAAAAGTCGGAGAATTCGTTGACATCAATCTGTTTGACGTGTTACAAGCGGCCCATCAAGTCAGCTTAAGTTTGCAATCTGTGACGCGACGATATTACCTTGATTCAAGAACTGAACTTGTTCATTACTAGACATGCTCACAACGGGAAATTTGGACCCGGTCTCTTGTATTCAGATTCTAAATTCGGATACGGGGCCGTCAATGGAGGAACAAATGGACTCCCTGATCATAGCCCTACGGAAAGTCATCAGTTTGGTTGTTATAGGGATTGTTGCACTTCTTGTCTGTGATTCAAGTTTCGCCCAAGGAAATCTTGGCCGGATTACCGGGGCCGTCGTTGACCAGAGCGGTGGCGCTATTGCAGGTTCCACGGTAACGGTCACAGACGTTCAAAGGGGTATTTCCCGCACGCTGGTCACTGACGAGGTGGGAGAGTATGTCGCTCCGAACCTGCAACCCGGAACCTATACAGTTCGCAGTGAGGCCAAGGGGTTCAAGACCACGGAGCGATCCGGGCTCGTGCTCCAAGTGGGCCAGGACATGCGTATCGATCTGACTCTTCAGCCCGGCGAGCAAACTCAGACGATCACTGTCACGGAGCAGGCGCCGCTGGTGGAAACCACGAATGCTACTCTCGGCGGGACACTCGACAATGAGACGATCAACGAGTTGCCCTTGAACGGCCGCAATTATCAAAACCTCGTCGGCCTAAGACCCGGTTCTTCGTTTTACCCGGGTGGGGGTGGATGGACACAGAGCACGAATGGAAGCCGCCCTGAGGATAACGGGTACATTGTGGACGGTCTGACGAACGACCACCCCTTGACCGGCCTGACCATCATCAACGGCGCAGGCGTCGAGGGTGACGCCGCAACCATCCTGCCGATCGACGCGATTCAGGAATTCAAAGTTCTGGAAAACCCTCCCGCGGAGTACGGGTGGAAACCAGGGGCCATCGTCAACGTTGGGTTGAAGTCGGGGACCAATAACATTCATGGCACGGCTTATGCTTTTGGTCGCAGTGATGCTTTCGACGCGCGCAACTATTTCAACACTGTGCCCAGTGGTGGAAACTGTTTAATTAATGGTCCTCAGCCCCTTGCTGCGTGTAACAAGACGCCAATCGAGCTCGAACAGTTTGGCGCAACCGTGGGCGGGCCGATCAGGAAAGACAAGATCTTCTACTTTTTGGGATTTGAAGATGAGCGGTATACGTTGGGCAACTTGAATGTAGATAATGTCCCTGAGGGAAACCCGCAGGCCACCCCCGACATAGCGCACAGCTTGCCCGACGCCTTGCGTGACATGGTGGACAACAATGGCGCCTCGCTTGGAAACGGAATAAGCCCGCTCAGCCTGCACTTAGCCGGCTGTCCGACGACGCTGCCAACGACACCGGCCGGCTGGAGCGCGTACACATGTACAGGAGGACTTTATCCCACCAACACGGGAACTTCGGTAAATCTGCCTATTATTTTTCCAAGTACTTTCGGATCCGACAACGGGCTGGCGAAGATCGATTACCACATTAACGACCACCATACGTTGAATGCCATGTATTTCATCAGCCGTGGACACATCACCGCCCCCGATCCTGGCTTCCCATTCTCCGAGTTGCAGCCTTATTGGAATACCTATCAAAATAACGAACCACAAGTATTCGGAACCGACTGGACTTGGATCCCGAATTCGCGCTTGGTAAATGAAGCCCGTTTTGGCGTAATTTACATGAACAGGGCCACCAGCAGCCTGGATGGCACGAAGCCGGCGACAAGCTATGGCATCAACACGGGCGCGTCGCAACTTGGGTTTCCGAACCTCATCGTCGCGGGATTTAATTCCTTGGGCAACTTTGCAGCCTGGCCCATAACTTTTGGACCCACCACCGTGCTCCAGGCAGTGGACAATGTCTCCTATTTGCGCGGCAAGCACACGTTCAAGTTCGGTGGGGAGATTCATCATAACGGCGTGACAGAAGGTCGTTTTAGCCGAGGCCGTGGAATAATCGCTTTCTTGCCACCTGGCCCTCCGTTCCCCGGCTCCACTCCTCTCGAACGCTTTTTGTCTGGAGTCCCATCCCGCGCGTTTGTATTGCTCGGAACCAAAACGCTGCACTTGACCACATGGCAGGCTGCGGGTTTCGCGGAAGACGACTGGCGCATCAAGCCCAGATTGACCCTAAATCTCGGTGTCCGCTACGAATACCTAACGCCCCTGAGTGAGCAGAACAACCTGCTGGGGAATTTCGATCCCAGCGTCGGACTGGTGCAGGTCGGCAAGCAGATCAGTTCCGTTTACAAGGGCGATCATAAGGATTTTGCGCCGCGCTTGGGCATGGCATGGGATGTCACCGGCAAGGGAACAACCGTAGTTCGCGCCGGGTACAGCATCGTTTACGACAGTGGTCTCCCTATGTTTGTGTTCGTTGGAAACGGAGGAGAACAGAACAATTCTGCAACAATTGGTCTTGGCGCTATTCCAACCGGGGCTAACACCGTGACTTGTCCAGCAGCGAACATTGTCGGGGGCGCGTGTAATATAGTTCCGAGCGCGACACCCGGTACCGGCACAATTCAGTACAGCGTCTTCACCACCCAAGGGCCGCCGCTCGTTGGTGCGTGGCAGAGCCAACCTGGGGATGGCACCGGGACACCGATTTTCCCGAGCGTTCCACGGTGCGGCGATGGTATGGATACGACCGGGCCGCCAGACCCCGGTCCCTGCGACATCTTGGCGATGGACCGCAATTTCCGCACTCCCTTCGTAAGCAATTGGACCCTGGGAGTCCAGCACTCCTTCACAGACAATCTGGCCTTGGACGTCGCCTACGTCGGCAACCACGGATCGAGGTTGCCGGGCATTACCGACATCAACCAACCCGACCTTACTACCGGAGTCAAACCCTTTGCGACCCAATTTCCTTACTTGGGCTATATCAATTGGCTATCGAACCTTTACACGTCCAATTACAACGGCCTGCAAGCTACGCTAACGCAGCGGGCTTCCCACGGCCTGTCCTTTGTGGCTGGTTATACCTATTCTCATGCCACTGACAACTCTTCCTTCAATATCAATATTCCGCTACCGCAGGACAGCACGAAGCCGAAGCTGGACTATGATAGCAGCATATTCGACATCAGGCACCGCTTCACTTTCTCACTGACCTACGATCTTCCGGGGATCGAGTCGCCTGGGCAGCTCCTGAAGGGCTGGGAACTCAATTCCATCGTCACTTTCCAAACTGGTGCCCCTTGGGGAGCCGCCGATTTAAATAACGGCATTAGCGGGACCAATGAATTTACCGATCGTTGGGATTTCTCCGGGAACCCGGGCGAATTCAAATCGGGCAACTCCTCAATTCCGTTTTGCACGGGCGGTGGTCTGGGTGGCTGCATTCAAAATACTCCCAGTGGCTCGGTCATGCTCTCCGCGACACAATCCAATGCCTTCTTTGGCGCTTGCCAGGCCGCGGCCATGAAAGTGGACGGCGGGGTCAATAACGGCCCGACGACTTCTTCGCTCAATACCTTTGGCTGCTTTGCCCAGGGGAATTCGGTCATGATTCCACCGGCGGCCGGAACCTTCGGTACGATGAGCCGGAACCCCTTTCGCGACTCCGGCTTCCGCGACTGGGATTTGTCCTTTACCAAAGGCTGGAAGTTCAAGGAACGCCTCACCGCTCAGTTTCGGGCCGAACTTTTCAACGTGCTTAACCATCCCAATTTTGCGAACCCGTACGGCGGATCGAATGGCTTTGGCCATAACGATCCATCTTCGCCAGGCACCTTCGGTTGTGGTTGTGCCACGCCCGACGCAGCAGCTGGCAATCCAGTCCTCGGGACCGGCGGGAACCGTGCGATTCAACTGGGGCTGAAGCTTCTTTTCTAACAGCACAGCGAACTCAATGAAGCGGGAGCAAGCCTGAAATTTTGCAGCTTGCTCCCGCTTTTCTTCTCCCCGATAGCCGCAGATAACGGACCCACTAGGAATTGAATTTGTCGCAGAGGATCGTCAGCGCGTCATCATGCTCGGTCGAGGCGAGACAAGCGTCCGCCAGCTTATTGGCTGCGGGCTTGCCGATTACGGGATCGGCGAGGCGATGGAACTTGGCCCGCACGTCAAGATCGCAAGAACGCGGCGGATCGCCTCTTGCGTCGAGCACGAGGCTTGTTTTCGTACGGCCGTTCTTCAGCTGAGCCTCGGCACGGGCGGGCCAGCGCTCCGGATAGTGTTGCTCCAACTCCTTGTCAGGAACGACCTCGACGCGAGCCATGAATGCCGCAATTTTTGATTCGCCACTGAGGTTGGGACGTGCGACGTTGTCCAGTTCGTCCGTCCGGCACTCGGCAAGGGCAAGCTGGTAGGCGGCGCTCGTGATTCTTGCGATGCGGTGCCAGCGCCGCCGGAGTAAGGCTCCTGGGAGCCAGTGCGAATTTGAAAATAGCGATTCCCAGTAAAACCGATTTTCAAGGTATAGTATGGCCGCAGAGAGAAATCTGAGGAGGAAATACAATGCGAACTAAACTTATGCTTTTGGTTACCGTTCTGGCATTTTCGTTGGTGGCGGGAGTTGCCAGCATCGCCGCGCAACAACAAGCTGCTCCGCCACCCCCTTCCAAGTTTAAGCTGATGAGCTCCGCCTACGCGGAAGGCTCCATGATCCCGACCCAGTTCTCGTGCGCGGATCCCAACGCGGCTTCGCCGGCCCTTTCCTGGACCAATCCACCCAATAACACTATGAGCTTCGCCATGATCATGCATGATACCGACGCCGCCCCGATGAAAGGGACGATGGATGTCACGCACTGGATCTTCTGGGGCATTCCCGCC
>DATNIO010000247.1:0-12384 GCA_035604385.1 Verrucomicrobiia bacterium
TGGTTCAACGAAACCTTGCGCCCGTTTTTGCGGGATTTCACTCCTCGCTCAAGACTGGTGATTCATAATGACGGAGATCTGTTTTCTTCCACACTCTACACGCTGGCCACGCTCGACCCCATCTTGCGGCCGGGCTCGATCCTCATTTTTGACGAGTTTGCCAATCCATTGCATGAGTGGCGAGCTTTCCAGGACTACTGCTCCGCTTTTGGCCGCTCGTGCAAAGCGTTGGGAGCGGCGGGGGACTATTACACGCAGGTTGCAATGGAACTCTTGTAGGAACTCCGGAGACTATCGGCAGGACATGGCGCTCTTGAATTGAGACGCTATGGCATTCCAACAAAAGTATTGCTGCGCTGCCGTCACATTGCGTTGCCGAAGTTCCCGGTACAATTTCTCATCGGTCAAAACCTGGGCCAGGGCTTGCACGAGTCCCTGCCGGTCCCGCGGGTCAACCAACTTTACGCCAGCCTCGGTAATCGGGAAACCGGTCTCCACTCCGCGATAGCCGACGATGGGCACGCCGCAGACGATTCCGGCGATCGCGCTGCCACGCCTGCTGGACACATGCCCGCGAACGCACAGCAACACCTGAGCGCTTGCAAGGGCCTGAACGAGATCTTCGGCGGGCATCAATCCGAGCATCGAGAGTTCAATGCCGGATCCGTCCAGCGCTTTGCGTAATCCTTCTTCAAATACGGCGGTTCCTCTCCCGATCGCGATCAGGCGCAAGCGGACACCTTTGGACTGGACGCACTTCAATGCATACGTAATGTCGGACACTTCCTCGGTACCTTGAGCGCCGCCGGTGATGCCAAAAACGGCAACCGTCGATCCACTCGAAGGCGGCGCGTCATTGTTTGAGATATTGCGATCGAGTTCAGGGAAGTTGGACCCGACAGGAATGAATACTGCCTTTTCATGCTGGGGAGGAAGCCACGCGATCTTGTCGACGGGAACCGTGAAGACAGCCAACTTTGAGCGCGCATAAAGCTGGCGCAGTACGCGTAGCTGGGAATAGGCGCGGGCATGGCCAACGATGCCCGAACCGCGCGCCGGCATGAAATCGTGAAAAACAACGCCAGGGCGGGCGCCGCATCGCCCCAGGGCATCAAGAACGCGAGGCGCACGCAGAGGAAATCCGCGGGATGACCAGGCCAGCGTCGTGTATTGAAGGAGGACCCAGCGATCGCGCCAGGCCGCGGCTGCTTTGCGCAACTCGGCGAGGGCATCGCGCCATCCTTTTTCAGCCCAGTGAACCGGGACGATCTCGAAGGAAAGTCCGCACTGGTTGCCGGCTTCGCGCAGCTTTTCGCAATAATCGGCTACGCCGTCGGTGGGCTCGTCCCGCCGTCCGAGCAGCAGGATCCCCTTCTCAACGCTCACTTTTCCACCAGATAGGAACCGATGACGAGGGCGTCCATTCCGGAGCTGAAAAACGTGCGAATGGCATCGGTGGGCGTGTTCACGATCGCTTCGCCGCGCAGATTGAACGAAGTGTTCATGAGGACGGGCACGCCCGTGCGTTTGCCGAACTCGTTGATGAGATTCCAGTACAGCGGGCTGATTTCCTTTTCCACCGTTTGCGGACGCGCGCTTCCATCGACGTGCGTGACCGAGGGAATGACATCGCGCTTTTCGGGACGCACCGGGTTCGTGAGAATCATGAACGGAGAATCGCAAGCATGTTCGAGGTATTCTCCCGCCACTTCTTTCAGCATGGAGGGCGCGAACGGGCGCCACCATTCGCGGAATTTGACCGCGTTATTCACTTTGGCGTTCATTTCCGGATCGCGCGGATCGGCCAGGATCGAGCGGTGTCCGAGGGCGCGCGGGCCAAACTCCATTCGTCCCTGGAACCACCCGATGATTTTGCCATTGGCGAGAAGTTCGGCGGTGGTCGCGGCGACATCATTCAGCTTTGCCGCGCGGAGCTTGTAGGTGCGCAGCGCTTTTTCAATTTCCGCATCGGAAAATTCGGGACCGAGATAGACGTGGCGAAGCGGCTTCATGGGCAACCGACCGCCGCCATCCAGGTAAGGCGCAAACACGGCGCCGAGCGCCACGCCATCGTCCGAAGCCGCGGGCTGAACAAAAATATGATCGACAATGCCCGACGCTTGAATTTTTCCGTTCGCTTTCGAGTTGAGCGCCACGCCTCCGGCGAGACACACATTGCGGCAGCCAGTTTTCTCGGTTGCAAGCTTCACCAGCGCCAGCATGGCAGCCTCGCAGGCGTCCTGCACGGCAAAGGCAATGTTCTTGAACGTTTCGTCGATTTCGCTTTCGGGAGTCCGCTCGGGGCCAAGCCGCTTGGCGATGGCCGAAGTGCCGTTGTTGCGCTCAAAAAGAAGTGGCGCATTGACGCGATAGGTCTCGTGATTGAACGAGATGAATTCACTCAGGTTCACTTCGGGACTTCCGTAGGGCGCAAGGCCCATGACCTTCCATTCGTCGCTATTCGGAACGAATCCGAGGTATTGCGTGAATTGCGCGTAAAAAAGGCCCAGCGAATTCGGCCACGGGATCGTGAGCACAGGATCGAGCTTGCCGTCGTGGCCGTACCAGATGGAACTCGCCTCCCAGGCCCCGCGCCCGTCCATCACCACGACGGCGGCTTTGTCGAAACCACCGTAGGAGTACGCGCTGATGGCGTGGGCCAGATGGTGGTCCACAAACCGCATTTGCGCCTTGGTGGGACCAAAATGATAGGTGAACCGCTTAAATCCGCCATTTTGGTGGGCCATGCTGGCATACGAGCGCGTCACATTCAGGAAATTTTCATAGGTGAACGGGAATTGGCCTTTGGCGAAACTACTCAGGTCACTCAATAACATTTGATGGGGCGCCGGCCAGCCCGCGCAGACTGCATCGAGTTGATCGGGCCGCACGCCGGCAAAATTGAGGCAAGCGCGAATCGCGTTGTGCGGAAAGCCCGCATCATGTTTGATTCGGCTGATGCGCTCCTCCGCGACGGCAAAAAGGAGGTCACCGTCCCGGGCAATGCATGCGGAAGAATCATGCATCTGAGAATAATTAAATCCGAGGGTAATCACTGAGCGTTTGTCCTCGATTTCAGCCCGCAACACCACGCCATCGGGGTGCCTTCCCCGGTCATCTCTTTCACTTCCGCGCCCGCGGCTTCAATGGTTTTGCGCACTACCTTGGCGTCGAGCGAGGCGCCGCGCCAGCTCTTCCCCGCAATATCGGGAGGGAGTCCCAACAAGGAAGCGACTCCGCGGCTGGCTTGCCGAAATCCAAGCGCCCAGGGAAAATCCACGATTCTCCACGCCAGGCGGCCCTTCCAGTTCATAGTCATTTTGGGAACGGAGTTGAATTGAAAAAGGAACATCCCGCCGGGCTTGAGCACACGCAGCATTTCGCGAATGTAGCGAATCGCAAACTCAGGCTCGGGCATATGTTGGAGCACGATATAGCTGAATGCGAAATCCACCGATTCATCGCCAAGTCCCGACAGGTCAACTCCATTGCCCAGAATCCAATCGACATTGGAAGATTCCGGGAACAGGGCTTTGGCGTGGCCCAGCATTTCCGTGGAAATATCGAATGCGTACACGCGTGAAAACCGTTGCGCGAAACTTCGCGTCATTCGCCCCGCCCCACAGCCCAGCTCCAGCATCGCCTTGCCTTGCGGATCCCATCGCCACCGATCGAAAACGGGCGACACCAGCCGGGCATAATCTTCTTCGCCGGATTGGAAAAACGATTCGGGGGTCCAATCCTTGCGCCAAGACGCGATGTAGTGGAACGCATCCTTGCGCGCCCGCTCGTCCCAATCCTGCCGCATCAAATCAGTGGTGTCCACGTTTGCCGGCCCTCCTAACGCTTGCCGGACTCCTTTTCTTCCACACGAACTTTAGCAGACTGTCTATGCTCACGATATTCGTCTCAACCAAATCGAGCTAAAGGTATTCGGGTTTTCCGCGACAGACTCATAAATGGGAATGCTCTGCTTAAGAAATGCCTCATCAAAATAACGAATCAAAGGAGTGGACATAGAAATCTTGAAATTCTTGTTGAACGCCAGAAAAGCCTGCAACACCATTGGCTCATTCCAAAACACGGGCCATTCCTGCCCGAAGATCCAAAGGTCCGGCGGGTAAGGGAAATTGTAAGGATAGGGGATGTCGTGGATGTGCGTTACGACGCCGACGTTCAGAATGGGGAGCACTTCCAGGTATAGGAACGGCACATCCCCGTCGACACGCAAGATATGGCTCGAATCAATAAACAGGACATCATTTTCCTGCAACTGCTGGAACAGCGAGATATCAACATCTTCTACTTTCCGGGGCAGCACCTGGATTCCGGGAATGGTAGACAATTTTTCGAAGGGGTAAGGTTCGATGCAGGTGATCTGGAGCGGATGTCCCTCGCTCACGTTCCGCTGCGCCGCCAGGCTGCAATAAAACGTGGATACGCCGGAACCGACCTCAATGTATCGCTGCGGCTTGAGATGCCGGATCATCATGTAGAGCGTCAACGCGTCCACGGCCGTGTAGCCCGGACCAAAACCCATTTGCCGGACTTCGGCGTAAGGCGGGTAGGTTAGAAACTCATCCAGGTAGCGCGCGAGCAATTCCGCGAGCGCCGACTTCATTTTGGCGAGATCGTACTCTACGCCATGAAGCGCGCTGGGCCGGTTCCACCGCGCAACGGTCGTTCTGAGCCGCGCAACCGAGGGCAAGGGGGAATAGTAATCCTCGTCGCGGGCGACCTGATAACCGGCCTCCTCAAGCGAAAGCCGAAAGGCAACGGGATTCCTGCGAGCGAATCTGCGGCTGGCCAGCGTTAAGCATTTCTGCTGGACGGACACCAACATTCGCTGGAGTTGCTTTAGGCGATTCCACAACCACGAGGGCAATACTTGCCGAAGCATTTTCTTTGACATAGTTTACGAAATACTAGAAATGTCAGCCGCTCTGATGTGCGGCGCGTGGCATTAGCTGCAAGCGAGACGACACGCCAGCTTTCCCCCGCAAATTCAGGCTGGATCGCTGGGAAGTCACGCATACCACGCCCCCGATAACCCCTAAAGAATAGCGCGGATCGCTCGAATTGCCGAATGGGCATAGCGACCAAAAACCCCAAAGACATCGCCACATCTCGTTGGATTCAATTGCGCGGGACCGTTTGTGGTTCTATCCTCTAACTTCGGGGATGCTTGGTCGCAGGATCTTGGCCATCGCATTCGGTTATGCTTTTGTTTGGATAGAAGCGGAAGCCTTGCGTATTCCAACAGGGACACAGGAAATCACATCGGGAAAACGCCAAAATGCCGTGGGCAGACCAACAAATCTAGACACGGGAGCGCCCAGAATTGAAATACGCTGTCCTTACTATGCCCTACTCGGTGGGCCCCTCTGGTTACAGCAGCACCTTCGCCTCATCACGGCATCATCCTGTCTACGCGTGGCTGGGCATGCGGCCCGTTCTCGCACAACACACATCCGAGGAACATGCGGCGCTCGAGAAATGGGCCTCCGGGCGCTCCAGCATCGTTGAAATCGGCGTGGCGGAAGGAGTGTCCGCGATTGCCTTGCGGCAGGGAATGGCTGCCAATGGAACTTTGCATCTCATCGATCCTTTTCATTTCAGCCGAAATTCTATCTTTGAATTTCACGAGACGGACGGCGCGCCGGCTAGTCGGGAGTTTTCCTCGCGGGAAGGTCTCCTGGATCGAGAGCTTCAGCTTCGAAGCCGTTCAAAAATGGAGTCTCCCAATCGACCTATTGTTTATCGACGGGGACCACACGGAGGAAGGCGTTCGCCGTGACTGGAATGAGTGGAACAGGTTTGTAGTGCCCGGCGGAATCGTGATTTTTCATGACGCCCGGATTTTCGAGGGCGGCTGGACAAGCCCGGAATACGGTCCGGTGAAACTGGTTGATGACTTGTTCAGACGATGGAGAATTCCGGGCTGGAGAATCGTTGAAGAGGTTCACTCCCTCGTCGTGGTGGAACGGCTCGGTTGAGTCGCTAGTCCTCGCGCCTGGGTTGAGCGGCAAGTTGAAAAACCACTTCCAACTGTGCAGCCACCCGCTCCCACGTATGCCGTTTCATGGTTTCCTGCGCAGCGCGTCCAAGCCGGGCGCGAAGTTCGGCGCAATGGATCATCCTGTGGGTCGCGGCCACAAATTCCGCCGTGTCGGCGGGCTTCACGAGGAGGCCATTGTATTCGTTCTCGACAACGTCCTTCATGCCGCACGTTTCGGTGGTCACAACCGGCATTCCCGTGGCCATGGCCTCCAGCAACACGATGGGCATTCCCTCAAATAAAGAAGGAAAAACGAAAATGTCATGCCGTGCGTAAAGGGAAGGCATTTCTTTCCGGGGAACGAATGGAAGGATCTCCAACTTTTCTCGAACGGATGCCGGGAAGAATTGCCGCACCGTTTCCGCATGGGCGGAACAACCGGCTATGGTAAGGCGCACATGAGGGATGCGTTTTGCGAGTTCCTCGAAGCCGTCGCGGAGATAGTAGACGCCCTTGTGATCCAGCCAGGTTCCCACGAAAAGAAGCCGCAGCGCGTCTCCTGCGTTGAATTCCCGTTGGATGAAGAAATGGCTTTCGACCGCATTGGGAACGTACCAAACCTTGCCGATGCCCCGATCGTATTTCAACTGGAGCATCGTCCAGGTTTCCCAATTGATGACCACCGCCTGGTCCGCCGTTTGAATCGACCAGCGGTAAAGCGGTAGGTGATAAATTTTTTCCCACATTCGGTTCTTCCATCGGAAATACCAGGCGCGCCCTTTTTTCGCCTCGCGCCCCATAGCGTGAATGCGCCGCTCTTCGATTCCGTGAAGGAACATCACGTAGGGTGGCAATCCGGCTCCCGGCCTGAATCTTCGCAGGAGACCATACATGAATCCCGCGGGAGCATGAATTTCGACGATATCGAACTCGCCTTTTCGCCGGCTCAGAAGTTTCGCCAGCCGGTACGAGAAATAGGCGGTGTGGAAACGCGGAATCGCAGCAGGGGAAGGAAGGACATCCTCGCTAAACAGGCAGGTCACGTCGTGTCCGCGGCCGCGTAAAGCCTGGGCGGTGTTGTGCACGACATTTGCAACTCCGCCTTCAGGCTGGCCCGAAGACAGCGTGGCAATCGCTATCCTCATCTACCCGGCCCTTCCCTTTCGCGCCGTGACGAAGTAGTGATACGCGAAAGGACTGAGAAGCCGGCGAATCGTGCGATTCGATTCCAACTTTGGAAATTGAACGGGGTCCCGACGGGGAATGAACGGAAATTGATGAACGGTTCCGTCCGTGTGAATCATTTTCCATCCGGCCCCGGTTACGAAGTGGCGGATCTGCGGGAAAAAGAACCGCTCGTCTAGCGGCTGGGAAGATTTCAGTCCGGGATGCCGTACAGCCGCGTAAATCAGATAAAGCCCCATGAAGTTCAGATAGTTCGGCGTGGTGAGGTAGAGCGTCCCGCCCGGCTTGCAGACACGGTACATTTCGCGCACGGCGGCGCGCGGGTCGGGAACATGCTCGATGGTTTCGCAGGATATGACGATATCGAATGAGTTTTCGTCAAACGGCATGTTCTGCGCGTCGGCTTGCACGTAGGTGACCCGGTCAGCGAGTGATGGGTGACTGATGAGCCTTTCCTTTGCGATGGCGACAGCCGAGGCCGAAAAATCCGCGCCGCAAACCAAAGCATCTCTCGAACCAAGAAGCCGCGAAAAGCCGCCCCGGCCGCACGCAATTTCAAGGATCCGCTTTCCTTGGACCGGAGGCAGAAATTCAAGGACGATTTGGTACCACGGGCTCGATTCGTCGGCGTGCTCGGGGTCGGATTCGAAGACTTTAGTGTGCCATTTGTCGTACTCGGTGGCCAGGCTCATGAGCTATACCTTCGAGACCGCGTCACATGCTGGGGCTCGGGAACTGGGAAAAAAATCTTTCTTGCCCTGAGATAGAACTTGTTCGCCCCGAACCTTCTTCTGACATTGTAGTACAGGCGCGGCGGACAAAAGAGCGCCGGTACCAGGCTTGCCAGCTTGAAAATCATGTGAGATACGGATCCATCTTGATGGACGATCCGATAGAATTTCCACTCCGCGCGGACTGTTTCCCAGGGAAATCCGCCCTTCACCTGGAGGCGCAGGAGATCGGCTTCCAACTGCACGGCTTCGACCACGGCGTGTATCGCATTTTTCGCCAATCCGAGCCTGGACAGCCGTTCGGATAATGCTTGCGCCAGAATTTCTATGCTCTTCTGCTTCCTCAGGATGGATTCCTTGTTGAATTCAGACAGTTGAAACAGATTTCCGGCGTGGATGCGATAAAACGTCAAGGGCTCTCCCAAAATCAACGCCACGGACAACGCCGCGGCCAGCGTAAAAATATATTCGTCCGCCTCGATGACGATCGATTCGGGCACCGGCAGAATCTTGCGCAGGATATCCGCCCTTACGGTCATGCGGCTCGTGCCCAGCTGGCTTTTGCGCCGCCGAAAAATCTGCGCGCCTTGAAGAGAATTGATGCGGAATCGAGGTGTTTCGTGCAGCACTTCCGAATGCTCGTCTCCGTTTTCTAGGACCTCCGTGATTCCGTTCCCGATGATCCCGGCTTCCGGATCCTGCTTCATTGCTTCCAGCACACGGCGCAGCTTTTGCGGCGCCCACCAATCATCGCCATCGAGGAAGGCGACAATTTCTCCATGGCATTCCGGGATCCCGGCGTTGAATGCGGAGGCCTGGCCGCCATTCGATTTTTGCAGCAAACGCACGCGCGGCTCGAAGCGGCGAGCGATTTCCGGCGTGCGGTCGGCCGACCCGTCGTCGACGACGAGGATTTCAACGCCGTCCATCGGCATATCCTGTTCGAGGACGCTGGTGATGGCGCGCTCAATGAAACGCTCGTGATTGTACGTGTCGATGAGCACGCTGACGTACGGATTCGACATGGCCTTGCGGTTTCCCCCAACGATCCAATCAGAAACATGGCCGGCTGCAGGTCGCAGTAATTTCTCTCTTTCATTCTAAGAGAGCTAGGAGTTCGGGCCGAGCTTTTGAAAAAGATGGTACGGGTTCTGAGCAACAAGACGATAACGGCCCATCGCCATGATTTCGGGCATCAATTTGTGCAAGCTGAATTCGGGCAGCGTGGAATCGTCGAATAGGATAAAACCGCCATTTTCAAGATACGAGTCGCAATGCAGGAAATCCTGCTTGGCATACTCATAGGTATGATTTCCGTCGATATAGCAAAAACTGAAGGGACCACCGAGGTTGCGGGCCCTTCCCAGGACATCCGCACAATTCTTTCGTTCCTTCCACGCGTCAAAAAACTCGTTCGCGCTCATCTCAAAGGTGAACGGCAGATCCTCCCGGCTGAACAATTCAATGTTCCGAATATAGGAGTCCTTGGAGAAAGCCTTGTAGTCGGAAAAAAGCACCGGCGAATCCGCGATTCTGGGCCGCCCATTTACATTTTCAAAATCCCACTTATCGCATGTGATCAACGGATTGCTCACGCCATGTTTTCTTTTGAAATGAGTAATGACATTGGTCGAGAGTCCGCAAAAAGTTCCGATTTCAAGAATCGGCGCCGCGCTGGGAAGATGGCCAATCGCGTCATCGATCAGGTAGAGATTTCCCTTCTCGAGCATCCCTGCGTTCGCATAACACAACCAGGTGATGTATTCATCGTCGAGGAGATTGATCCGCGGAGGCGGATCGACGATTCGCGCCGCCTTCCTTAGCACCCGGCCCACCAATTTGTTCACGGCACTCATCCTACCCTCGTCTGGGATTCGCTCGTTCCATTCTATCGTGGAGCATCGGGACTGTGACGCTGCCGCTGCCCCAGCCAGCGGCGCACAGGCCGCGTCAGGTCCAGCAGCCCGAACCAGGCGGCATTGCGGACGCCGATGGCCTTGCGCTTCGCCTGCGCGACCCAATGATAATAGTTCGGCCGCAGGCCATTCGGCGTAAGTCGATGCGTCGCGTTGTCGATCGTGGCAAAGTGCCCCTTGCCAAGGAGAGCCTGGTTCTGTTTTGCTTCGACATCCTGCCAGAGACCCTCTTGCCCGCCCGGATGAAATGAGTAATCGTGGTTTTGATGGATGGCCAGGACAACTTGCGTCGCATCCACCACAGGCACGCGCATCGAGCGTACCTTCCAGAGGAGCCAGTTGTCATAGCTCGTTCTCCCAATGACGAAGGGCGGCACTTGCTGGTACAGCAGGCCCCGCGGAAATACGAAATAGTCGATCCATTGCGGCGGCCGAAGCTTGCCGCGCTCGCGGGCCATGGAACGGAGACGCTCGCCCCAGTCCGGCTTTGAAAAATCCAATGGCTCGGTGATGTCCACGTCCAAGCGGCGGCCGACCATCAAAGAGCGCTCCTGCATTTGCGCCAATCTCGTGGTGGCAGCGAGAAAATCGCCGGTGAGAAGAATGTCCGCATTGAGGAAGCACAGACGGCCGTGCCGGGCGAGACGATCGGCGCGATCAAACAGGCTCGAAATCAAGGGTGTTCCGTGTGAGTTCCGATCCACTTCGGGTTCATGGCGCGCCCCAAGCTCGCGTGAAACTTCGGCGGCGCCTTCTTCGTTTCCAAACAAGATGACTTCCGCGTCCGGATGCACGAGTTTCCAGCTGTGGATGGCATTGCGCTGAATGATGCCAATGTGCCCGCGAAACGGCTTGGGTGTGGAAAAAAACGTAATCATCGTGGTCCTTGGTCAACTCCCGGCTTTCTGGCTGTGCTCCCTCTCGGCGGCCACCATCTCATCCAGAATGGAATCGAGGCTACGAGTCACACTCCAGCCAGGATAGTGGCTCTTCAGCTTCGCAAGATTTGAGATGTAACAGATGTGATCGCCTCTTCGCGCCTGCTCCGAGTATGTCCAATTGATTTTGCGCCCGGTCAACGTTTCGATTTGAGAGATAGCTTCCAGCATCGAGACGCTATTGGCGCGGCCGCCGCCGAGGTTGTAAACCTCGCCGGGCCGCGGATTGCGCGCGAACTCCTCGAACGCGCGCACGACATCAACACTGTGGATGTTGTCCCGGACCTGCTTTCCCTTGTAGCCAAAGACCGTGTACGGCTTGCCTGTGAGCGCTATTTTGAGCAAGTACGAAAGAAACCCGTGCAGCTCGACACCCGAATGAGACGGGCCCGTCAGTGACCCGCCGCGGAAAATTCCCACCGGCATTCCGAAATAGCGGCCATATTCCTGCGCATAGATGTCGGCGGCGACTTTGGAAGCGCCGAAGAGCGAGTGCATGGTGCGGTCGATGCGGCATGTTTCATCAATTCCTTCATAGTCGGCGGGATCGGAATAGTCGTAGCGCGTCCCGGTCTCACGCAGCGGCTTCTCATTTGGCGCGTCGCCGTACACTTTGTTGGTGCTCATGAAAATGAACGCGGCATCGCGGCAGTGCTGGCGAGCAGCTTCCAGCAGATTTAGGGTACCCAGGACGTTCACTTCAAAATCCAAGAAGACGATGTCCGCCGCCTTGTCATGCGAGGGCTGCGCGGCGCAATGGATCACCAGATCGAAGCGATTTTCGCGGAACAGGGCCATGACCCCTTCGCGGTCCCGAATATCGAGCGGCACGGGAGTGAACTGACGCGTTGCGCTCTTAAGCCGCTCGAGATTCCACAACGTGTCCCCCGGAGGGCCAAAGAAGACGGCGCGCATATTGTTGTCCACGCCGACGACTTTGTGACCCTGGCGGTCGAAATATTCGACGGCTTCCGAACCAATCAGGCCGCTGCTCCCGGTTACCAGGATGTTCCAGGGCTTCAACGCGCAACTCCTCCCGCCATGAGATCGCCTTTCGAACCGCTCGGGCTCGTCGCTAACGACATCCTACGCGCGCGCAATTCCCCGGGCAGCGCGACTACCGGTCTTGATGGAAAGCGCCTCATCCAGCAAAGCCAGCGGGCGGCGCTGGAAGTAATCTCGCAGCGCGGCATCTTGCCAGGTGCGAACCTCTTCCTGCAAATCCCGGGAACCGATAATCGCCTTGAGGCGTCGTGGCAGCTCCATCATGTGGGCGCAAAGCGCCGCGGGATGGCAGATCGATCGATGGAATGCCTTTTCCTCCTGACCAATGCAAAGGCACCCGAGCGACGCCGCGTCACAGATGGCCTGGCCCGCTCCATTTATGATACCCACTGCGACGTAATACTTGCAGCGCGCCATGGCATCGAAGTAGTTTGCCGCATCGCCCCAGGCGGGCGGATCGGAGATGCCGTAAGGGTGCTCGTTGAAGCTGGCTCTGTAGCGGACGGGCAAGCGCAGAGTTTCTTCCAGGCGCTTGGCGGCCGCATGTCCGGAGGCGACCCACATTCCGTAGGTCTCGGCCATCCCCAGCGTGGTGAGCGTGCGGAAATCCG
>DATNIO010000248.1:0-6760 GCA_035604385.1 Verrucomicrobiia bacterium
TCCGTGTAGCGAAAACGGCCCGAGGCATTTGCGCGAATCCCGATATACGTTTTCTCCGCGCCGACAACCATCAGGCCCGGAGGCTGGTCGTGGCGTTTGTCGTTTGGAAATTCAGGAGCCAAGTGCGCGAAGGAGTCCCCATTTCTCGCGGCGAGGATGCGAACGGGGATGCCGGTGCTGACCCGCGAATTCGGCATGGTGGACTGGAACACATGGAGAAGCGATTCAAACTCGTCCGCAATCCGGCGGGCCGTTTTTTCTCCGCCGTCGCTGGCCACGATGAAATGTTCCGTGCGAACCTCGACCCAGGTCTCGATTTTTTCCTTCTTTTCTTTTTCCGGTTTTTTGTCCTTATCCTTGTCCGCACCGCGCGCGACGGGGCAGAGCAATGCCGCGAGGAGAAACAGGCCTGCCAGTGTGGCCTTAGCCCGAATGGAAGTACAAAGTGAGGCGATCATGCTGTTTGAAAACGACCCGGATCTCCGCCAGTTTACCAGACAAGCCTTCCGGCAAGCGCCGGATTCGTCAAATATACGATTCCATCGCGGACGCGCAAGTTGCCTTTGCAGCGCCGGATCAATAGACTCGATGCTTCCATGAGCCCTGCGCCCGGAAAAATTGGTTCTGACGCGCGAATTCCACTCCTCGATTGGACCTCGCGCGTCCGGTGAGCCCCCGTTTCAAAGCTCATTGCGCCCTCCTGCTCTGTTCTTTTTTATGGGGCGTGACTTTCGTCGTGGTGAAGAACGCCCTCGCCGATATCTCCGTGTTCGGCTATCTGGCGGCGCGCTTCGTGCTGGGCTCCCTGCCGGTGATCTGGATCTACCGGCAGGACCTGCGGAAACTCACGCGCGACGAATTGTGGGCGGGCATTCAGGTCGGCCTATTCATGTTCGGCGGCTACTCGTTTCAAACCGCGGGCATCGCCCGGACGACTCCCTCGAAAGCCGCCTTCATCACCGGATTGAGCGTCGTGCTCGTCCCCGTTTTTCTTGCCGCGTTTTGGCGAAAGACAATTGGCGCGTGGGCCTGGGGAGGGGCCGCGGCCTCCTTCACGGGACTTTATTTCCTCACGGTGCCGAGGGAAGGGCTCGCCGATCTCAATCGCGGCGATCTGCTGGTAATGGGGTGCGCGGTGCTCTACGCGCTTCAAATCATCTTCATTGCGCGCTTCACCGGAAAATATTCGCTGGGAGCGTTGAGCTGCCTGCAAGTGATCCTCGCGGGAGTGGGTTCCACGATCGCCGTGCCCATCTTAAATGTGACGGGCTGGGAACATTTCTTTGTCCGCTTCACATTCCAAATGGAGTTCGGCGTGATTGTTACAGCGCTTTTCACGACCGCGCTTGCCTATCCGCTTCTCGTGTGGGGACAACGGCATACCACCGCGACGAATACGGCGCTGATTCTTACAACCGAACCGGTATTCGCCGCGATCACTTCCTTCTTCGTGCTGCATGAGCGGCTCGGGGGAAGAGCGCTCGCCGGAGCCGTGCTGATCCTGGGCGGGATTTGCATCGCCGAATGGAGGGGGACTACTCCCTCCGCTGGTTCGTGAATACAAGGGGCGGCTCTTTGCCCATGAATCATCAAGCTTCAAAAGGTTTCTGCGGAGCAGTGTTACTTGTTTTGTTTCTCGGACTCCGGCGCTTGCGAAACCGCCGATCGTAGGGCTATATATTTCCCCAGCAACTCATCGAGTTCCGGAGCGAAGATGGGTTTCGAAAGATATCCATCCATTCCCGCCTCAAGGCACCGCTCCCGGTCGCCTTTCATGGCATGCGCGGTCAGGGCGATGACCGGAGTGTGAAGGCCCGTTTGTTTCTCACGTTTCCTCAGCTCGCCGGTTGCTTCGAACCCGTCCATTTCGGGCATCTGCATGTCCATCAAGACCAAATCGTAAGACTCTTGCTCGAGCGACTCCAGCGCCTCACGTCCGTTTCCAACGATCTTGACGGTATGTCCGCGTTTCTCGAGGAGCCGCGCCACAAGTTTTTGGTTCACGGCATTGTCCTCGGCGACCAGGATGCGGAGGGATGCCTCGGCGTTCCCGGCGGTGACGAGCGAGTATCGCGTAATCAGGGGAGCACCGTTTTCTTTTTCCTCGAGTAGCCGGAAGATCACATTCCGAAGTTCGGATTGCCGGACGGGCTTCATGGCATAGGCGGAGATTCCCAATTCCTCGCATCGGGCCGCATCGCCTCTTTGCCCCGCGGAGGTAAGCATCATGATCTTTGCCGTGGAGAGCTTCGGCTCCTGGCGGACGCGTTCGACGAAGCAAAAACCGTCCATCTCGGGCATCAGCGCGTCCGTGATAATCAGTTCATACTGTTTGCCCGCGGTGGAAGCTGTGAGGAGTTCCACTATCGCCTCCGCTCCGCTCTTTACTGATTTGGGCAGCATTCCCCATCTTTTCAGCATCAGTTCGAGGATTCTGCGATTGGTAGCGTTGTCGTCCACGATCAAGACTCTCACTCCGCGCATCAGATCGTACCGGTCGCCGGGGCCTGTCTTCACAGGTTCCGCGGCAGGGACCAGAGGCAACGTAAAATGGAATTTCGTTCCGCCTCCTGGCTCGCTTTCCACCCACATGGTTCCGGCCATCATCCGGACCAAGCGGATTGATATAGATAAACCCAGTCCGGTGCCGCCGTATTTGCGAGTCGTGGAAGTATCCGCCTGGGTGAAAGGTTCGAAGATCGATTTCTGCTTTTCGGGAGGAATTCCGACTCCCGTGTCGGAGACGGTGAATTGAAGCAAGCGATCTCCGCCCTCGCCCTGGATCACGTGCAGCCTTAGCGCGACCTCGCCCGCGTCGGTGAATTTGATGGCATTGCCGATCAGATTGACGACCACCTGACGCAAGCGGGTCGAATCCCCCTGGATGGCTTCCGGCACTTCCGGTGCGATGTCGCACAGCAACTCCAGACCTTTTTCCTCGGCGCGGAACGCCAGAGTCTTTACGGTCATTTCCAGCGCTTCGCGAATGTTGAAATCGATCGTTTCAAAATCGATTTTCCCGGCTTCAATCTTGGAAAAATCGAGAATGTCGTTGATCACCGTGAGCAGGGAATCCGCCGAAAGCTTCACGGTTTCGAGGTAATCCTGCTGTTCAGAAGTCAAGTCGGTTCCCAGGGCGAGCTCGGTCATGCCAACGACGCCATTGAGCGGGGTGCGGATTTCGTGGCTCATGTTGGCCAGGAATTCGCTTTTTGCGCGGTTGGCGGCTTCCGCTACTTCTTTCGCCTCTCGAAGATCCGCTTCCGCCTGTTTCCGGCGGGAAATGTCGACGGCGACGGTTCCGACCAGCAATTCGCCGTCCAGCCCCTCAAGAGGGAATCGGAAAGCCAGCCAGTGATGGAGGACCCCATCCGGGGTGGGGATCGCTTCTTCGAACTGCATCAGGCGTTTTGTGGAAACCACTTCCTGGTCATGTAGCCGAATCTTCTTGGCGATTTCCGGGGGAATCCAGGCGGCCAAAGTTTTCCCTTTCACGTCTTCGAGATTGATGTTGTAGATCCTCGCCATGGGTTCGTTAATGTATAGAAATCGGCCGTCTCGGTCTTTGATCGTGGCGATGGCCGGGATATTGTTCATAAAAGTCCGGTAACGCTCCTCTGTCTGTTGCCTCTGCCTTTGGGAGAGTTGCAGGGATTCCAGCATGCGATTGATGGCGCTTCCCAAATGGGAGAGTTCGTCGCTTCCGGGGCAATTCACTTGCGCCGTGGCGTCCCCGCTGCTGGCGATGGCCGCGACACTTGTGCTCAAGGCGGTAAGCCTGGACACCACAGACTTCTCGAGCAGAAGCATGATCGCGGTTGCAAATACGAGCCCCGCGATCCCCAGAGACACCACGAAGTACAGCTGACTGACCTGGCCCTGCCGGTAGATTCTCCGGGGCATTTCCGCTTTCAGAATCAAGGCCGGCTTTCCGTAAATGTCATGAAGTAAGGTGTAGCCACCCAGAATAGATTCGTTGATGGGGTGGACGTAAATGTCGTCCTGAGCGGGCAAATGCTGCCGCGCCTCCGAAAAATCAGCAGGCAATTTCTCTCCGTCGATCCTGTGAACGGAGAGGGAGAAGTTGGTGGTCTTTTCCAATCCCTTTAAGTCGCCCCCGCTTTCGAGATAACGCGCGGAGAGCATGAAGCCGTGGATGGGGCCCTCTGTATTCGGCCTTATGATCGGACGCGTTACGACCAGCAAGGGCCCTTCGGGAAGGAGCAACACTCCGGTCATTTTCCCGTTCGTTGCCGCGGATTGAATGAGCGGATCGGTGGTCGAGATATGCGCCTTCAGGCTTTCGGGAATGTCGATCGCCCGCTTGGACGCGGGGTCATAACCTCGTGAAGCGACAATGCGGCCCGAAGTGTCGATCAGGAATATGAAATTGAAGCGCTGCGTCTGCGTTGTGCCGGTAGCATCGGCTCCCATTAACCAATGGAGAAGCTCGGGAGTCTGGGCCGACATACCGTCGTATGTCTCGTCAGTTGACGCACGGTCGTAGGTAAACCGATCGATCGCGGCAAAGTCTTGGTCGAGAGCGTTGAGAACGCGCTGCACGTTCTCGTGGGCGGTCGTTTGTTCGAGTTTAATGAATCCTCCCAGGAGGTAAGACCGGGAGGCGGCATACACCACGATGACAGCTCCAAGGCACATGATCGTAACGATCAGCAGGGTTTTTCGGCGAACGGTCATCAGAAACAACCTTTCTTCTCCCCGCTGCCGGAACACAGTTCTCGCGATGACAAAGACATTCAGATCTTGTCGCAACCGCGTGTCCATCCTGCCAGCGAGCTTCTTCCACTAAGTTGCTGTGTGGCTTTGGCTTGCAGTCACAACAAACAGGATTCCAAGGGAGGCCGTGTGACAGTTGTTCCAAAAGGGGAGAATTGGTTCTGAACGGGACTGGAATACTTTTTTGGTCCAAATTGGATGGGACTCGACACTCTACGCGTTTCCCTGGAACGGAGCTAATTTATTTCCCGGTTGCGTATTTTGCGTCGACAGGTGAGTACATTGTGGCCCCCGGCCGATGCGATTTCTCGTATTCTGCGATTTTTGCATTGTGTTTGAGCGTGAGACCAATTTCGTCGAGTCCCTCCAGCAGCATGTGCTTTCGGAATTCGTCGATCTCGAAGCGGCAGCTTAGCCCATTCGAGTCGGTGACCATTTGCGCGGGCAAGTCGACGGTCACGGAATAACCCTCTTGACTCTCTGCGCGCCGGAAAAGTTCATCGATTTGGGCTTCTGGAAGAGTCACGGGAAGAATGCCGTTCATGAAACAGTTGCTGTAGAAAATATCGGCGTAGCTCGGCGCGATCAGAACTCGAAAGCCATAGTCGGCGACCGCCCACGGGGCATGCTCGCGGCTCGAGCCGCAACCGAAGCCGGAGCGCGCGAGCAGGATGGATGCGCCTTTGTATCGCGGCCAGTTCAGGATGAAATTCGGATTGGGCTTTTCGCCCGGGAGGTAGCGCCAATCGTAGAACAGGACTCGGCCATAACCCTGCTTGGTCTGGAGCTTCAGGAATTGCTTTGGCACCATTTGGTCGGTGTCGACGTTTACCCTGTCCAGGGGGAGGACTAATCCCGTATGTTTGGAAAATGGCTGCATCTCTGCTCCATCCCTTCTTCATGTAGCGCCCGCCTTCAGGCGGGCATCTGCTGCAACCAAAATGCCCGCCTGAAGGGGGGCGCTACACTGAGCTCTCAGGTTTTAAAATGTGCGCTACTCCGGCGCTTCGACGTTCCATTCGCGAATGTCCACGAAATGGCCGGCAATCGCGGCAGCTGCGGCCATGATCGGGCTGACCAAGTGCGTGCGGCTGTCCTTGCCCTGGCGGCCTTCGAAATTCCGGTTCGAAGTACTGGCGGCGCGTTCTCCGGGAAGCAGCACATCCGGATTCATGCCGAGGCACATGCTGCATCCCGCATCGCGCCATTCGAATCCGGCGTCCTTGAAAATTTTGTCGAGCCCTTCGGCCTCCGCCTCCGCTTTGATTGTCATTGAGCCGGGGACGATCAGGGCTCCCTTGAGAGTTTTCGAAATGTGTTTTCCGGCAACCACGCGGGCGGCGGCGCGCAAATCGTTTATGCGAGAATTCGTGCAGGACCCGATGAACACGCGGTCCACGGGAACGTCGACGATCGCCGTGCCGGGTTTCAGATCCATGTACGCCAGAGCGCGCGCGACCGCCTTCTGATCGTCGGGATCGCGGAACGAACCCGGATCGGGCACCCGGCCCGTTACACCCGTGACCATTCCCGGGTTTGTCCCCCAGGTGACTTGCGGCGCGATCGCCGACGCATCGAGCTCAACCGTGGCGTCAAATTTCGCGCCAGAATCGCTAGCCAGCGCCTTCCAAGTTTTCACGGCTTCTTGAAACTCTTTTCCGCGCGGGACGTAGGGACGCCCCTCGAGGTAGGCAAACGTGGTGTCGTCCGGAGCGATCATTCCGGCTCGGGCGCCGCCTTCGATGGACATGTTGCAGACGGTCATGCGGCCGTCCATGGACAGGGCGCGAATCGCTTCGCCGGCATACTCGAACACGTGCCCCGCGCCGCCTCCTATGCCAATCTTTCCGATCAGGGCGAGAATGATGTCCTTCGCCGAAACGCCTCTGGCGCGCTTTCCGTTGACGACAATGTGCATGGTCTTGGATTCAAATTGCTGCATGCACTGCGTGGCCAGGACATGTTCGACCTCGCTCGTTCCGATGCCGAACGCCAGAGTGCCGAACGCGCCGTGCGTGGAGGT
>DATNIO010000249.1:0-9150 GCA_035604385.1 Verrucomicrobiia bacterium
ATACGTACATCAAATCCCAAAGCAAGATGGCCGCTGCCGCGGCGGCTGCGAACGCGACCGTCCTCATGTCCAACCATTCGGAATTTGATCTCGCGACCACGAAGATCAGGATGATCGCCTCGCGCAAGCCTGGCGAGCCGCATCCCTTCGAGGTCGGAAAAGATGCGGTGGCGCGCTATTTCGTCGTCACCGGCGAATGCGCTCAGGCTGCGCGCCTGAAGCTGACGCAGCCGCCGAAATAGCGAATCGAATTCGATCTTGTTGTTTAGGAGGTCCGACCTTCAGGTCGGACGATCGCTGTGGTATGAACTAGGCCTTCAGACCCTGAAGCTTCAGGGGCTAGAGCCCACGAAATCGCAAACCTGATCGTCGGGGCTGAAGCCTCGACCTCCTAAATGCCCCACCTTTCAGAGCGATTTTCAAATTAGGATCCTCCCTCACGTCGTCGCGCGTGGACACGCGAGCTTTCCACGCGTAAACTCCGCGATACTGCCTATCTAGATTCCGCCGGGCTTCAAAAAGCTCTCACAACCGGCTAGGCAGGATCAGGGGACACGCTTGAACATCCTCGGCCTTTCTGGGCTCGCGCATGATTCCGCCGCCGCGCTGCTTTCCGACGACGGCATTCTCGCCGCCATGGAAGAGAGCAAGCTCGTTCGCAGGCGCACTGCCGCTGGAATTCCTCGCGAGGCGATTCGCTTTTGCCTGGAGCGCGCGGGGACCGGGTGGGGCGGCGTGGAATGCGTGGCTGTGGCCAGCAGGCCGGTGAAGACCTGGGTGCGTCAAGCATGGATGCGCGCGAAGCTGGCGCCATTTGCGCCGGTTCCCAGCGGCTACTATCAGACGAAGGCGCTCGGCGAGCTCGGCCGCGAACTCAACAACGGCCGATTGCTCGAAACGCTGGGCCAATCTCCGCACATCAAAGTTTTGCACCTCGAACATCATCTCTGCCACGCCGCAAGCGCTTTCTACGCGTCCGATGCAGACCGCGCTTTGGTGCTCACACTCGACGAGCAGGGCGACGGGCGCTCCGGCTCGATTGCGCTCGGCGAGGGCAACCGCCTGCGCGTTCTCGAATCGATTCCTTTTCCGCATTCGCCGGCATGGATCTTTTCGCAGATCACGGACTTGATCGGCTTCATGCCCCACGCGGACGAACACAAGACGCAATGGCTGGGCCTCGAAGGCGAGCCCGTGTTCGAGGCTCTGTTTCTGGAAATGCTGCGCCGCGCGCCGGGAAAATTGCCGCGTCTGGCGACGCGTTACTTCAACGCGGGTCTTGCCGGACACATCGCATTATCTCCGAAATTCTATCGAGCCGTTGGCGTGGACCCAGCCATTGGAAAAGCGGCCGAGGCAGGCTCGCCTCGTCCGCCGATTCCAGAGCCGTTGCGCAAGCAGCTTGCCGCGAGCGTCCAGCAGGCGTGTGGCGCGCTCGCCGCGGAACTGGCGGAGCGCTACCGGAAGAAGATTGGCGCAAAGTCCCTGTGTCTGGCGGGCGGATTATTCTTGAATCCGGTTGTCGTTTCGCACGTGGAAAAAAACACGGGCTTCGATCGTGTTTTCGTCCAGCCCGCGGCAGGCAATGAAGGCACCGCGCTCGGCGCGGCGTGGTACGTGCGCCATCATATGCAAGGAAAACCGCGTCAGGGCGCCATCGAAAAACTCGATTGGGGACCGAGTTATTCGAGCCAGGACATCAAGCAAGTCCTCGACAATTGCAAGGCGCGCTACCGGTTCCACGTGGGAGACGAACAGCGGCTGGAGGAAACCATTCAGTTGCTCGCCGCGGGGAAAATCGTGGGATGGTTCCATGGCGCGGCGGAGTTCGGCCCTCGCGCGCTCGGCAATCGCAGCCTGCTCGCTTCTCCGTGGGCCGCGTACGTCAAGGAAAACCTGAATGAATTTGTGAAGCACCGCGAAGCGTTCCGGCCGTTTGCCATTTCCGTATTGGCCGAGCGCGCCGCGGAATATTTCGACTCTTCGCCCTCCGCGCGATTCATGGCCACGCTTGGCATGGCAAAGCCGGAAGCGGCGCGCCTGCTCGAAGGATTTCTTCTCCCGGGTGGGCGCGTCCGTTTGCACGTCGTGGAGCGCGCGGCGAACCCGCTTCTTTGGCGGCTGCTCGAGCGATTTGGGCAGTTTGCCTCCGCTCCCATGCTGGTGAATACGTCGTTCAATTTGTTTGGCGAGCCGCTGGTGGTTTCGCCGCGTGATGCGGTGCGAAGCTATTTCTGTTCCGGGGTGGACGCGCTGGTGATCGGGAGTTTTTCGCTCGCGAAAAATTAGCCCGAAATGGTCAAGAAGGGCAAACGGTGTTCTAGCGAGGTGTCTCTTCGTGGTGCCGGCGTCCCGCCGGCGATTTTTCTTCTTTCCCCACGTCGCAAAACCGCCGGCGGGACGCCGGCGCCACGAAAAAAGCGCGCATCCCTCGGTGAATCAGATGTCAAATGTTTAATCCGTTGGATGCGTCGAGAGAATTGTGCCGGGGAAGTGTTTGCGTGGCAACGAGGAAGGGAAAGGGCTTTTGTTGGGTGAAGGAATGGGCGAGAATCGGTTCGCGCACGAATGAAGCTGGGAGGGATATGATTCAAAAGGGAGAGCAAGCGTGAAACTGGCGGTGATTGGCTGCGGGTACGTGGGTTTGGTGTCGGGGAGCTGTCTGGCCGAGGCCGGCCACGAAGTGATCGCGACCGACAACGATAGTTCTCGGATCGCCACGCTGAAGGCCGGGAAAATTCCGATTTACGAGCCGCATCTGGATAAGGTGCTGGACAGCGTGGTGCGCGAAGGGCGATTGCGGTTCACGGCGAACGCCGCGGAAGCGGTGCGCGAAGCCGATGTCGTTTTTATTTGCGTGGGGACTCCGCCAACGGAAACTGGGGATGCGGACCTATCGGCGATCGAGAACGTGGCGCGGATGATTGCGAAGGAATCGAGCACGCCGAAGCTGGTCATCGAGAAGAGTACTGTGCCGGCGCAGACGGGTGAGGAACTGAAGCGAGCTCTGCAGGTGTATGCGACAAATCCCGGAGCGAAGTTTCGCGTGGCCTCGAATCCGGAATTTTTGCGCGAAGGAACGGCGGTCGAGGATTTTTTTCATCCCGACCGGATCGTGATCGGCGTCGAGGAAAAGGAAAGCGAGCAGCAGTTGCGCGAACTGTACCAGCCGATTCTCGAGGGGCGGTTCCGCTGCCCGGTCCACCAGCCGCATTGCCCGCCGGCGGCCACGCCGGAATTTGTAGTGACGACGATTGCCAGCGCGGAACTCATCAAGCACGCGTCCAATTCGTTCCTGGGGCTGAAAATTTCGTACGCGAACGTGCTCGCGGATTTGTGCGAGCGGCTGGGCGGCAACGTCGAGGAAGTGACGCGCGCCGTGGGCCTCGACCCGCGAATCGGCGGCCAGTTTCTGAAGGCGGGTTTGGGATTCGGAGGATTTTGTTTGCCGAAAGATATTCAGGCGTTCATCAAGCTCGCCGACCGCGCGGGCGTGGATTTCGGTTTGTTGAAGGAAGCCGAGCGGGTGAACAAACAGCGGGTGGAGCGTCTCCTGGAGAAGGTGAAGAAGGCGCTGTGGGTCATGAAGGGAAAAAAGATTGGCGTCCTGGGGATCGCGTTCAAGCCGAACACGGATGACATTCGCCTGGCACCCGCGATCGAAGTGATCCGGCGCCTTCTGGCGGAAGGAGCCGAAGTGCGCGCGACCGATCCCGAGGCCATGGAGCGGGCGCGCGTCGTGTTTCCGAATCTAAATTACACCGCGGACCCGTACGAAGTGGCGGCGGGCGCCGACGCGTTGCTCGTACTCACCGAATGGGAGCAATTCCGCCGGCTGGACTGGAAGCGCATTCGAAAGGAAATGGCGCGCCCGCTGGTGATCGACGGGCGAAACATGCTGCGTCCGGCCGAGATGAAAGAGCTGGGATTCGAATACGTGAGCTTCGGGCGGCCCGACCCGGTCGCCTTGATGGCGGGCCAGTAGGACAGGCCCCGACAATGTCGGGATCTTCGACTTCAGCCTGTCGGTTTTGGCGAGCGCGACACTTAAGAAGAGACAGGCTGAAGCCTATCCCACTGTGCCGGCTAACTTGCTTTCGTCTCCGCAAACTGCTTTTTGAACGACTCCAGCGTCAGCCGCAGCCCTTCTTCCAAATTCACTTTCGGTTCCCAGCCTAGCAGGCGCCGCGCCTTGGAAATGTCCGGGCAGCGCTGCTTGGGGTCATCCTGCGGCAGCGGCTCGAAGACGATGGGAGTGGTCACGCCGAGCAAGGTGCGGATGCGTTCGGCAAATTCCAGGATCGTTATTTCATGAGGATTTCCGATGTTGGTTGGCTCATGTTCGTCGGACATCATCAGACGGTAGATCCCGTCGATTAAATCGGAAACGTAGCAGAAACTGCGCGTCTGTTTTCCCGTGCCGTATACGGTGATGGGCTGCCCGGTCAGCGCCTGATAAACGAAATTCGGTAGGGCGCGGCCATCATTGAGGCGCATGCGCGGCCCGTAGGTGTTGAAGATGCGGATGATGTGTGTGTCCAGGCCCTTCGCCCGGTGATACGCCATCACCATGGCTTCCGCAAAACGCTTGGCTTCATCGTAAACACCGCGCGGGCCGACCGTGTTGACATTGCCCCAATACGTTTCCGGCTGCGGGCTGACAAGCGGATCGCCGTAACACTCCGACGTGGACGCGAGGAAATACTTGGCCTTCTTCGCCAGGGCCAGGCCCAGGGTATTGTGCGTCCCGAGCGAGCCCACTTTCAGAGTCTGGATCGGAAGCTTCAGATAGTCGACCGGGCTTGCCGGCGAAGCGAAATGCAGGACGTAATCAACCGGGCCCGGGACATCGATAAATTTGGTGACATCCTGCTGAACGATGCCAAATCGAGGGTTTCCCGCGAGATGGCGCAGGTTGGCGGGAGTGCCGGTGACCAGGTTGTCGATCGCTAGAACCTCCCAGCCGCGATCGAGGAGGTAGTCGCAAAGGTGCGACCCGAGAAATCCCGCGCCTCCCGTAACTACCGCGCGCAACGGTCCGGCCTTTTCCTGCATAGGTTTTCCGTATGATTGCGTTTCTTCATGATTTCATCTTTCCCCACGCGGTCAAGTCTTGCGAACACTCTGAATCTCATTGTAGCCGCTGCGATCATCTGCACAAAGTTTGGTTCGGCGGACCAATCCCGTATCATAACAGCCCCACAAAGCACGTAGGAAGGCGAAGAGGATTTGCGGGCCGCAATTGACCTCCACTGGCGGCCGGGTTACGATTCCCGGGCCCCCCTACGACGATGCCCCACGACCGCTTTTATTTGCTACGATGCTGTCCGTCCTGCAATAGTTTTGATGTTCGCCGTTCGCACCGGCGTGGGCTGTTCGAATTGCTGATACTTCCATTGCTTTTATTGCGGCCTTTTCGCTGCGAGGACTGCACCAAGCGACACTATAATTTGATTTTTACGAGGGCGCTCCACGAACCCGGGGAAGGGGCTCGCCGAGGTGCTTGAGGAAGACGACATTCGCTCCATGGGCGCGGCCGGGCGATTAGGCGGAAATTTGACTGAATCAAGGTCGAGAATGCGCCGCTGGCTGATTCCCGGCGGAATTTTTATTGTGATTGTTGTCGCGGCGGCGACGCTGTTTTTCACCGTTGGGGCCTGGCTCGTCGTCGAGGACCCGCTCGTTCATGCCGATGTGATCGTGGTCTTGAGCGGGCGCCTTCCGGAACGTGCTATCGAAGCCGCTCGAATCTTCAAGGCCGGTTACTCGGACCTGGTTTGGATCTCTCCTCCGGTTTCTCCCGTGGATGAATTGAAGACCATGAAGATTTCCTATCTGGGTGAAGATTTCTACAATGAAAAAGTCTTGATTGCGAAGGGAGTTCCTCCGGATTCCATTCGTATTTTGGATAACCCCGACGCGAACACCGAGGCGGAAGTCCGCCAAATTGCAGAAGATCTACACAAATCCGATTTCCACTCCGTGATCATAGTCACTTCAAAAGCACACACACGGCGAGTGCGCACGATCTGGCGCAAACTAGTGGGCTCCGAACCGCGCATGATCGTGCATTACGCAGAGGATGACAACTTCGACGGCGCACATTGGTGGCGCCATACCAGGGACGCGCTGGACGTGATGCGCGAGACCCTTGGCCTCCTCAACGCCTGGGCGGGCTTCCCGTTGCGTCCGAGCCAGGACTAATCATGCCGGCCCGCCCGCGCAAACCGAACGAAATCACACAGCAGGTGGTCCCGCTGCTTCTCCTGGGTATCGGGTTGGTTACCACCAACAACTCCGCGACGTTCCTCGATGGCGAATCCACGATCCTGGGCGCCGCGTCGAATCCGCTACAAAAGATGCTCGGGCTGTTCTTTTCCGGCGCCGGTCTGCGAGGGCAACCTCCACTCTATCAATTCATTCTTCATTTCTGGCTGCGCTGGACGGGAGGAAGCTTCGACTATCTTCGGATTCCATCCGTTCTTTTTTTTCTAGCGGGACTCTTTCTGCTGGGCCGCGCCAGCCGCCAATTAGCAGGGTCGCCGTCTGCGGGCGTTGCCGTCATCTGGGTAGGGGTCCTATGGCCGGTCGGCTTTCTTTTTGGCCGACTGGCGGCCTCATCCTCGTTTTCGTTTTTCCTGGTCGCTGGTTTGACGCTCTCGTATTTCAAGTATCTGGAAGACCAGACCGCAAGCCGTTGGGCGGCATTCTTTTTCTTCTGCGCCTGTTCGATTTGGACAAGCTATTTCGGCTGGGCCATTCTCGGGTGCCTCGCGATAGATCAGATTCTTCGCTTTCGAGCCCATGAACCTGCGGCTACTCCCAAAGTTCTCCTGGGAACTGCGGCGCTGTTATTCGTTTCCTTCCTGCCTCTCTTTCCCGCGTTCCGCTCTGACCTTTCCAATGGGATGAATTTGCATCAGGGCGCCCTTCCGATTCTTGCGACCGCGTCGTTTCATGTGTTTTCGCTATTCGTCAGCGAATCGGTTGCTCCCTGGTATTGGCGGTTGAGCGTTCCTGCGGGACTCGCGGTCCTGCTCAGTGTGGGGTTGGTTGCGTGGTGGCTTCGGCGTCCCGCGCGGCGTTTATTGCTCTACAGCTTGGCCATATTGGTCGTGATGGCGCTGCTCGGAATCCTTCAAACGCAATATCTGTTCATGCTCTCCCCGTGGGTCTTGTTGCCTGTCGGCGTTGCGATTGACACGGCGAAGCCCCGCTGGGCGACCTTCGCCCTGGCGGCGGCACTTTTAACGATCGGGGCGGTAGGGTGGTACGGAATCTATTCGCGGCGCTATTATTCCGCGCCTCAATTCATCGAACCGTGGCAGGAAGTGGCGGGGGATGCGGCCGCGAAGATCAGAGGCGGCGCAACCGTGATCGCCGACCGTCCTTCGTTTCTCTTCTATCTCACTTATCTCCTCCGTGTACCCAGCCAAGACGGGCCGTGGAGATTCGAGGGCTTACTTCCCGATTCAGTCAGGCATCCCCAGGTATATTCCCCGGCAGGCTGGCTTGCCGCGGGCCATCCCACGAGCGGGAAAATGATCCTGGTTCGACGTGGTGGCGATTCAGGAGGAGACAAACCCATGGACGATGCGGCTCGGCAATTGGATCAGTCCTGCGGTTCCATATCGTCTCGACTCAGGATGCGTGACGAAGGGTACAAGTGGAAACAGCGCTTTTCCCCTCAGTTGGGTGAACCGCAGTGGAGAATTGAAATTCGCGAATATGATTGCGACTCATCGAATTCCAAGCAAATCTACCCCCTCCCTCCGCGCTGACCCGGATAGAGATAAGGCGCATTAAGGCCATCTCATTCTATTCTAAGGACTTAAAGTCAACCCCAAACTTGTAGTACGGCAGGCCCATTGTTGTCGCCGATCTTCTGTTTCAAACTGGTATTTGGAGGGAGACTCTGAATGCCGGCCGTTATCGTTTTCGGCCTTTCAGCCATTGCCTGTAGGGATTTCCTCCGCTACTACTGGCGCGCCGTGTCCAGGGCCTCGATTTAGGCAATTCTTGCGCAGGATGTAGTCCCAGATAATGGTCGCCAATAGTACTTGGGGTATATCGGGTCAGTACGATGCGTCCATTGTTCCGAACGGGGACATAAGCGAAACTGTAGTCCTGAGGATGAATCTGGATGATTCCGGCTGTCATATTCGCGGTCTCGGTGGTCGCCTGCGCCCAGTTTGGGCTTTACTACTGGCGCGCAACCATTTCCGGAATTGCGGCGCAAGCGATCACGGAGCGGATCCGAGTGGCTGCGGGGATCACCCATGATGGCATTGGCGCCCAGGACTTTCATAGCATATTAATTCTAAAGGACTTATCTCCAGGCCTGCGAGGCCCGAACGGCAGGTTCACGGCCATTCGTGCGTATTATGCAGTGATGGAAAAACTCGGAAGCATCGTCCCCGCCATGGCCAACTGGGCGAACGGTGAAATGGCTACCTGCTCGCGCTACGTTGCGGTTCTGATGGACCAGCACCTTGAGCGGAACATGGCTTGCGCCGCCCAAGCCCGCGGGATGTAAATCAGAAGAACTCCAGTTCATGCGTTGAATGTCGGAACGCCTGCTAATAGGCCCAGCGCAGAAGAACTCCACCCGACGTGTATCCCGCACCGACCGCAACGAGTAACACGAGATCCCCTTTTTTGAGCCGGCGTTCGGCGACGGCATCGCGTAGCCCGAGCGGTATGGTTCCCCCTGTCGTATTTCCGTAGCGATCGATGTTCACCATGATTCTTGCGTCCTCCACGCCGAGCCGCTCCTGCATGGCGCGAATGATCCGCATATTGGCCTGATGGGGCACAACCAGCGCCAGGTCCTTGCTCGTGAATCCATTTCGTACGAGCATCTCGCACGCCAGATCCGCCATTCGGCGCACCGCGTATTTGAAGACTTGAGCGCCTTCCTGGCGGATATAATGCATCCTCTTGTCGACGGTCTCATGTGAGGACGGGTGGAGCGAGCCGCCGCCGGGCATGTAGAGGAATTTCCCGCCTGAGCCGTCCACATCGTGCACGAAGTCGAGGATGCCCTCGTCGTCGCGGTCGGTTGGCTCCAGCAGGACCGCGCCTGCACCATCGCCAAAGAGCACGCAGGTCGCGCGGTCCTGATAATCCAGGATGGAAGTCATGACATCG
>DATNIO010000250.1:0-47059 GCA_035604385.1 Verrucomicrobiia bacterium
AATGAGGATTTGCGCGGGCGCCGTGCGCTTCACGATGCGCGCCGTTACGTTGACTACATCGCCGAATAAATCGTTCCCCTTGCGAAAGCCGACGCCGGTGTGAACGCCAATGCGAACCTCGACGCGTTGATCCTCAGGCAAGGTCAAATTCAGCTTCAGGAATTGACGCTCGATCTCCACGGCGGCGCGCACAGCCGCCCCAGGATTTGGAAATTCCGCCATCGCGGAATCGCCTATCGTCTTAACTACTGTGCCTTCATACTGTTGGATTGCGCGAGCGGCCAGTTCATCGTGGCGATGTATCATCACCAGCCCGGCCGTATCGCCATTGCGCTCAAAGAAGCTGGTCGAGCCCACCACGTCGGTGAACAGCACCGTCAAGGCATTCTTGTGCTTGCGGAGCTGTTCATCGATCTCAGCTCGTGCCTTTAGAAGTGCGTCGACATCGTCTGCGGAATGCATAAAGTTGGAACCCAACGAGTGTGAAGCAAGGGAAGGGGGCCGCCAATGGCCCCCCGGTAACATGCCAGTAGTACGTATGTACCTAGTGAATCGCAATTCCACTAGACCAAGTAAATGTAAGTTATTGATCCTTAAAGGACTAGACACGATTTGCTGGCTTTGAGGCCATGCCAAAGACCGCTGGCAGATCTAGAGTCGGTGGGTGGAAAAATCAAATGTGCGAGGGTTGAGGAGGGTGGTTCGTGGGAATCCGAATGAGGTCATGCAGGGGGAGAAGCTTTCGCTAGGGCATAAGAAGAGGAAATCGGGCTTTGTGGGTGAAAATGAGGGTTAGGAGAATCGAATCAAAAAGGTCACCGTGAATTGTTGGTGAAGACGGGGCATGGTATGGGCGGCGGACAGCGAAGGCAAGACTGGCCAAATGCAGAGGAGAGGACGCCTGTCCTCTAATTGACCTAAGGGCCAGTAGCCGCTCAAAGCTACCGGTTTCTAGACTCTTGACGCGTCTTAAGCACGTTGAGCTGAATGTTCAGTCAGCTCAATCTTTAGTGGGAAGAGTCGCAAACCCGGCGACGCAGTAACATTAGGATAGCCGGGAGGCATCGTTGGAAGCAGATGAGAATAATGGCGGTCATAGTACACTGACCTTGTGCATTGCTGCCGGAGAGCAGCCCCCCCCTGTGCAGGTGCCGAGTTCTGACAGGCAATGTTCCAACGATGAGCAGAAAGCCTTAGGAGTGAAAATGGCTCGTCATCATTTCACGGGAAGCGCGGCCGCAAAGATCGTTCTGCTCGCAACCCTTACCCTGATAGCCTTGCAAGCCTCCGGACAAACGACGCGTTACGTGTCTCCGAGTGGTTCGGATGCGAATCCCGGCACAGCGACGTCTCCGTATCAGTCGATCGGGAAAGCCGCGAGCGTTGTGAACCCGGGAGACACGGTGATTGTCATGGATGGTGTTTACCATGAAGCACTCAACCTGACTCGCGGGGGAAATGCGGGCGCTTACGTGACTTTCCTGTCGCAGACAAAATGGGGGGCGGTGCTGGACGGGAGCAACAATACCCTGGCCGAGGCCGTGCAGTTTACGGCCAGCTATATCCGATTTCAGGGATTCGAGGTTCGCAACTACGGGGCCAGCGCGGGCGGCGGTGATGCCTTCTCAAACTATCCAGGCGGGCAGTTCATCGATATCGCTCAGAATCACATCCATGATATTGGACGGATTTGCACTGACACGAAGAACGGATTGGTGGGGGTATTTACGGAAGCGCCGAACGTCATCATCGAGCAGAATTTCATCAACGACATTGGCCGCTTTTCAGCAGGCGAGAACGGATGCACCACGACCAATGAGTATTATAAGAACCACGATCACGGCATCTATGTAGACTCGAATTCGAACAACGTCACGATCAAGAACAACATCTTCTATCGCGTGGAGCACGGATGGGGCGTGCAAGTCTATCCGAGCGGCGTGGATTCGCTGGCGATTCTAAATAATACGTTTGTATGGCCCAACCCTTTTAATGTTGGCCATATCATCTTGGCTGCGTCCGCTCCGCTGACGAACTTGCGGATTGAGAACAATATCAGCTATAAGCCGAATACTGACTTTATCTACGTGTACACCAGTTCCGGTTTTTCCGGAACCGTTGCGAACAACATGATTTTTAGCGGCGCCGTGAGCAGCGCGACGCCAAGCGGCTTGTCGTTCACGGGAAACTTTCCCAATACCGATCCACTGTTCGTGAACCCCGGGAACGCGACGATCGACAGTACGACCATGGTGAATGCGTTTCTGATGAGTGGCAGCCCGGCACTCAACGCCGGCTTGACCATCGCCGACGTGACCAACGACTATGCCGGAGCAGCTCGTCCGCAGGACGCCGCCTACGACATCGGGGCGCTCGAGTTTGTGGGAGGGACTTCGGCCAAGCCGCTACCTCCCACCGACCTGAAGGCTACAGCTAACTAGGCAACCACAATTACATAGTCCGCAGGATCCGCACCGACCGAATGAATCTAGTTGCTGCCGTATACCGACGCTGGGCAGCTCGCCCAGCTGGCGGTGGTGGTCCAGGCCGCCGGTAACGCCTTTAATCCCGTCTGACTTCCGGGGCTAGTGCAGGTGGTTTGGCGGAAACGAACGTCGCGGAAATGAACGGTGTTGCCACTCACGCCGAGCAGCGCGATCCAGTAGCGCACGCCTGCCGTCACTTTCACGGGCGCGGCTAGCGTCATCGAGTTCCACTTGCCGGCAGCTGTTGTAGCGGTGCTTCCGGAAGAGAGCAGGGCGCCGGGCGCGCCGCCGGCATCGCTGTAAATCCCTTCCAGGTAGGGGCCATTACCGCTGGAAGGATCGGCATAGAACCAGAGCGTGGAGACGGTCCCGGTAGACGAAGCGGTAAACGGCCAGGCTTGGGCTTGCCCCAGCGGGTTGTCATCCTCGGAAGCCTCGATGTTGGAATCCCCCAGGAAGATGGTGCGCGCTCCAACGGCGAAGTTCACTCCATTGCTGGCCACGCCGCCTACGGTTACGACGACGCTACCGGGGGTGGCCGCGCTGGGCACCGGAGCGACGATGCTGGTGGCCGACCAGCTCGTGGGCGTGGCAGTGGTGCCGTTAAACTTCACGGTGCTGCTGCTCTGGGAGGCTCCAAACCCGGACCCTGCGATGGTCACCGCCGTGCCGACAGGTCCTGAAGTGGGAGACAAGCCGGTGATGCTCGGGGCCGTTGCTGACGAGGCTCCCGTCCCGGTCAGCGTGACAATTTGCGGGCTGCCGCCGGCATTGTCAGTAATGGTAATCGAACCGTTTCGCGTTCCAGTTGTGGTGGGGGTGAAGGTGACGCTGATCGTGCAGGCTCCGTTGATCCCCAGCAAACTGGGGCAGGAACTGGCGGCGAAATCTCCGGTGGTCACCATGCTCTGAATCGAGAGGGAAGTATTTCCGGTATTGGTCAGGGTCACGGTTTGCGGCGCGCTGGTGGTGTTCACAGTCTGACTGGCGAAGGACAAGCTGGTCTTGGACAGAGTAGCGACGGGCGCGGCGGCCACTCCCGAGCCGGTCAGCGAGATCGTTTGCGACCCGCTGCCGGCGTTGTCGCTGATGGTCACCGTGCCGTTGTCCGTGCCAGTGACGGTGGGGGTAAAGGTGACGCTGAGGTTGCAGCCGTTGCCGGAGGTGACCTGCGAGCCGCAGGTGTTGGTCACCGAGTAGTCTTTGCTGGCGGTGGTGCTGTTGATGTTGAGGGTGGCGCTTCCGGTGTTGGTGAGGGTCACGCCTTGCGAGGGGCTCCCGGTGTTTTCGAGCTGGCTGCCGAAAGAGAGACTGGATTTAGAAAGGCTCACGGCGGGCGCCGAAGAATTCGAGGTGGTGAAACTCCAGGTGGGGCCAGCAGTGGTGTAAGTTCCGTTGGAGACGACGGCGTACCACTGATATTGCGTGCCCGCGGCCAGATTGTCCCAGGTGACGGAGGCTTGTCCGCCGGAGGGGACGTTGGAAACGGTGCCGAGGTTGGTGTAGCCGCTGTTCTGCATGTTCCAGGGCACTGAGAATTGGCTGGCCGTGTCGGTCATATTCTGGTTCAGGACCGGCGAGTAGGTCTGGACGTTGATCTGGTTGTTCGCGGGGGAAAAAGTCATGATACGCAACCAGCCGTTGCCGCCATTCGGTTGATCCTGATAGTCGGACATCAATCCCTGGACTGTGTTTCCGCTGACGACGCTCGTACGCTGTCCTTCTCCCGGCAGAGTATTGTAGTGGCCGGCAAGGGTGAGAAATACGTTTGGGATTCCGTCCAGGCCGTTCACGATGGCTCCGCCCTGGATGCTGAGATTTGCGGGATTGCCATTTCCCATCATGTAGTGACTGACAAGAATGGCATGACGGTCCGAATACTGCTGAAGGATACCTTGGGCCCAGGCCAGCACACTTGGGAAATCCGTATTGAGTCCGCTTCCGGCGTTGTTGTAGTCGTAAGCAAAGTAGATGACGATGAAATTCATGCCGCCGGCCCTGAAAAGATCATAGTGGTTGTTATTGTTCGTTCCGTAGTTGCCGCCGTAATAGGAGCGGCCGGAGAAGCGCGAAACACCGAAGTAGGTATTGTAGAGGACCGTATAGGCCGCATCGCCGTCACCACCCGTCGCTCCTTCGTCGTGATTGCCGGGGTGAACGCCGTAGGGGATCCCCGCGTTTTCAAGGATTTTTAGCGCCCCGTCGGCCACGCTCCACTCTGACGTGTTCCCTCCGTTGTCGCCGTTCTGCACGATGTCACCCAAGTGCGCCACGTAGGCCACGTTGAGCGAATTTTTGATATTTACGATCCATTGAGTCTGCGCATTGAACATCGCCGGCGTGCCCCCGTTCAGGCTGGAGGAGTAATACTGGGTATCGGGCAGCGCAACCACGGTGAAATCCGGACCAACAGTGGAAGCAACCTTTCCGTAAAACGTAACGTTAAGATTGCTGCCGGCGGGATCCGTGACGGAAACGTCAAGCGTAGGAGAAACCGTCGCACCGCTTGTGCCGTTCGAAGGTGCAAATAGGACAGGTGCATTCGGCGGTCCCGTGGGGGAGGGAGGAACCGGCGGGGCGGCGGCGGGCCGAGATTTTGCGCGCGCCGGCTTTGCCGGCATTGTACTCAGCAAAGAAAAAGTCTGTCGCGACTGCGTGCTTTGCGGCGCTGCAAGCAAACGCGGCGCGTTCATTGTGTGCTGTGCATGTGCTGTTTTTCCATAGGGAACGGCAGCCGCACCAGCAATGAGAAGCAATGCCAAGCACACGAGAGGGTGCACCTGTGCTAAGTGGTAAGACTTCTTAAAAAAAGTCGAAGCCAATCGGGCTTTGGCCTGACGTTCCTCTTCTTTTCCCATTGCGCGGCGATCCGACATAGATCAGCTCCTTTAGATTGAACAATTTTTCAATGCGCCATCCAATGCATCTGGATCTCTTCTCTCGCAGATTCCACAAAATATTTGGCAAGTCCTACTGGCGTGGTCTCGTTCGAAATGATGCGTTCCGATGTTCGCGACTACAGTGGATTCATTGGGGACGGCAACAATAACAACAGGCTCGCGTTTCAAAACGCCAGCCGGCGGAATTTCGCACGATGTCCGGAATACTTTTACCGGGTAAGCTCCGTGAAAACGCTCTCAGCGTATCGGTCGCCGTGTGGAGTAGTTGAAAAATGAAAGATGCCGAACAGGAAGCCAAGTCCGTAAGCAACATGATAGGAACTGAATACCAGTGGAAGGACCGGGAAGAGAACCCAGCCTTCCTTCTTTGCCACGATGCATGCAGCGGCCAATACAGCCACCGCATACGCGATGTCCATCCCCACTCCCGCTTCCGTAAACCATGAGAACGGCCCGCGGCCGAATATCATTCCAAGTAGCGCCGCTGCGAGAACTACAAAGTTGGCCAAGACGAAAGCGCCGGGCACAAGATGCCGCCAGGAAGCAGGCAGCCGATGTTTTCCGATCACGGCGACTTTCCAAAAGCCGTATTGAAAATACTGCCGGAACAAGGCTCCCAGCGAAGACCGCGGATGATACCAGGACACGATGTCGGGTGATTGCCAGATCGTGCCGCCTGCGCGGGTTAGGCGAAGATTTAGTTCGTCGTCCTGGTTCCGGACAAGCGTTTCATCGAAATAGCCAATCTGCTCAAGCACCTCGCGCCGCCAGCACCCCAGATGAACCGTGTCCACGGGCCCTTCGTAAGTGGGCTGGTGCCATCGGGCGCCTCCCACTGCAAATGGCGAATGAAAGGCCGCAGCGATAGCCCTCCCGACGTAGCCTGTCTGTACGGCGACACAAGCCCCGCCGACATTTGCGGCGTTTGTTTTTCGCAGGACTTCCACGCAGCGCCGGACGTAGTCGGCTTTGTATTCAGTGTGCACATCCATCCGAAGGATGATGTCTCCTGCCGCCGCACGGATACAGGCATTCAAACCTGTCGAGACGATGCGAGATGGATTGTCGATCATGCGAATCTGCCGATGTTCTTTGCCGAACTGCTCGAGGACCTTTCGCGTTCCATCATCACTCATGCCGTCAGCGATGATCGCTTCCCATTTGATATCCCCCATTTCCTGGTTGAGCAGGGAATTCAGGAAGGCATCAATCGCTTTGGCTTCGTTCCGGCAGGGCACAACGATGGAAACCGACGGCGAAGTGTCCCGTTGGCCGGCAGCGCTGCTGGGAACAGAATCTTCACACACTCCGTTGACGGCGCACCCGTTGCCCATGTTCTTCGTTGTGCTGGAGCGCGCTTTGTCCAGATTCATAATCTATTGTCCCGATCTAGAAGGCACCATCATCGGGCGAGTTTCTGAGTCAGCCTATATCGCAGGAACTCGCCGATGGTGGGGTTATCGAACTCGGAACCGGGCGGAATGGTGGTGATTTTCCGGCGGAGAAGCTCTTGGCCCTGATCCAGATTGTTCAGCGCTTCCGCTTGGAGTTGCGCAATCCGGATCATCCCTTTCCAAGACAACGTCATGAAACTGTCGCCCTTTTCGACAGGGATTCTTTCCTGCGCGACAATATCGCCCGTGTCTACTCCCGAATCGATCAGAAACACGGTGCAGCCCACATCTTCGGGCTTCTGCTTATACAGGGCCCAGAACGCGGAATGGGAGCCGCGGTAGTCCGGAGTGATCCCCGGGTGACCTCCGAGGACAATCCCTTTGCGGGGCAGATCCCTGACCTTCTTTCCAACCCAATAGGGCGTGTGGACGACGAAAATGTCCGCCTCACGTTCTTTGAGCCAGGCCAGCGTCTCGGGATTGGAATAGTTGTCGGTGTAGTGGATTCGATCCGCCCACGGAAGCAATGTCTCAGCGAGTTCGCGTTGATTGAACAACCGCTTGTAGGCGGATTGGTCTCGACGCTTGTTCAGTGCAAGATACGCGATTCGGGCCAGCGATCGTGACGCCGTGCGCCATAGCCCTTTCTTCTTGGCGCTCTTCATCAGGTAGTGCAGAGGCATTCCGGCGGTTCGCTGGTCCGCTACACAGATCCCAACGATATTCAGACCGCTGCGAATCAGCGTTGCACACGTATGCTGACGGTGCGGCAGCATGGGGCCGCACAGCACCACGACCCTGTTTTTATTGGTGTCGGTAGGCAAGGCGTATGTACGTTCGATACAGCGGAAAGAACGTGGTCTTCACCGCCGTCTTGGCTCGGCGGAAAAACAGCGCTTTCCTCCAGCCGCGAAATCCCGCGAGCTTCTGGATATGGGGCCTGGGCGCGTCAGTTTTCGGGCAGACACGGCCCAAAATCCAGCAGTCACCTTCTTCTCTCGGAACCAGGAAAGGATCCGACGTAAACAGGTATTTCATTCCCGTCTCGTGCGCGGATTGAAATACGCGGCGGGATGCGTCCCCCCCGGGCACGGATCCCGTTACGCACTCTCTGCCCAGCAGATCGGAAAGCAGATCGCAACTCATGCGCCACTCTCGAATCATCTGTTCGTAGGGAATGCCCTTAAAAATATCCGGATGCGTATGGGAATGGCTTCCGATTTCATGGCCACAGCTTTGCAGGTATCGCAGCTGGTTCGCATCGAGAAATGTGCGGTTTCCAAGCAGGTCCGTCGTAATGAAAAAATGACCCTTCCAGCCGCGGCGGTTGAGTTCTTCCGCGGCGTGAAGCGCGCCCTTGCCGCCATCGTCGAACGTGATAAGGACGTGTTTTCCAGGTCGCCGGAAATTCAGCTGCGAAACGATCTTGGGAGTGTGCCCGCCGCTTGCAATTCCATCGAGATGGCTCGCGAATGCCTCACGCGTCTGCTTATATCGCATTGCGGAAGGCCGCTGGAATCCCGATTCGGACGGGTCATCTGTTACGTCGTGATACAAGAACGCGGCAATTTTGGCTTGTCCTTGATGCATATGGCCGCCCTTAGTCCGTATTTTCCTTCTTGACGCATTTCTTCAAGACGCGATGTTTAGGCCTTATCGCGTCGACTCCGACAATCGATCCGGATCCGGCGGCACAGCGGGCGTCGCTGCCGGTTTTTCCTTTTGCAGGGGGACGGACTTGCGGGAATGCATTTTGTAGACCTGGAAGATGTGTGCGGCCACATCTTCGTAGACCTTGGAAAGCGGCTGCGTGCCGTCGACCACAACGCAGTTTGGATTTCTCCTCATCAGTTGAGCGAACGCCTGCCTTCGCCTCTCCAGATTCTCTATGTCTTTTTCCCCCTTGCGGGCGAAAAGAACTTCCGCGGGGGCATCCAAGTAGACTACTAAATCGGGACGCGGGTAGAGGTGAGTCAGAAACCATCGGTGGAGGCGTACGTCGAAGCCTTCCTCTTCAAGATCGACGTTGTCCAATGAAAAATCAAATAGAAAATGCCGGTCGTACAAAGCGATATAGCCGCTGCACTGATAGCCCCAGGACCATAGCTGCCGGTACCATTCGTCCGCCAAATGATTGGCCAGTCTTCCGGTGGCCCAAAGAATTTTGCCCGCCGCTCTGCTCCAACCCTTCGGGTGCTGGGATTTCTGACCTTCCACCCGCGATGGATTGTCGTCTCCATTTTGCCGCCCTCGGAGATACTCAAAGAGGCGGGAGGTGGGCAGCGCGAAGTTGCTGGCCGCGATGTTTACCCCCATGTAGATATATTTCAATGGGAGCGGGGATCGCTCTTCGAGCATCCGAGAGATCGTCGTCTTACCGGCTCCGTCCGGTCCAATCAATGCAACGGAAAACATAGCGAAGACTTCCTTTCACATTCGACGAACAGTTTCTGCCGGCCCTGCATACGCTTAGAACACTCCCGAAAGAGAGTTGCCATGCAATCGTTGCGGCACTATTTGTTGCCGTGATTCGGGCCCATCGCGGCGAGTGAAACGGGACCGCTGCTTGCCGCGTCGTACCAAGCGTTTCGAAGCGCCCCCATTCCTTGAACCCGGGCAACGATTTCCTGATAAGCCTGGCTGTCCATGGGAACGGCATCCGAAGCGGTAAAGTGCAGCGCGGGGCCCGAATACGTGACGTTGAGCATCGGATTCCACATGGAAAACGAACCGCCACAGCGGTACCCATCCGCCCCAAAGTACTGCGAAGCGAAGAAGTAGATGCAACGATCTTTCAGCCCTGCGTTCCAGATCGGGGTCCCGGCCTCGAACTCCCTGTTTTCCGAGATACCGAGCAAATCAAGAATGGTCGGAGCGATGTCGATATGAGAAGTCGGCCAGGGCAGAGTCGTCTGTTCCGTGACGATCCCCGGGGCGTACAAGAAGAAGGGCACATGAAACGTAAGATCGTCAACCTGCCCTTCACGAAAGGAAGAGTCCGATGCGCTGCTGCGGAGGCCATGGTCGCAGGCAACGACGATCAGAGTCTTGTCGAGGCGGCCTAGTTTTTCGATGGTGGCGATTAACTCTCCCAGGTGGCGGTCCTCCAACTTCATGAGGTTGTAGCGGCGTTTCGACATGTCGTGCTCGGCGCCCCCGGTGGAAACATCGACCCATGGCTCATGGGAGAGTTGCGGCAGATAAACGCCGAAAAATCTCCGGCCGGCGGAAGCGCTTGCGCGGAAGTCGTCCTCCATTTCACGTAATGTGGCCAAGTCCAGATCTTCTGTTTCCTGCCAGCCGCGGGAAGCTCCCTCCGGAGCTAGAGATGTTTCCGGCACAGACGTAAACACACGATCCGGCCCCATCGTTTCGTAGTAATCTTCTTCCTGTTTGGCAAACATGCTTCCGTGAACATTCGGCAAGTAAATTCCTGTCCGATAATTGACGGCATGCAGGCTCTCAATCAGACCTGACGATTTCCCCGGTCTCTTTTCAAAACTCTGAGCATGGTTGGGGGGATACGTCGAGAGCAAGATGGATGAAACCGCCCGTATGCTTTCCGGGGACGTCGTGTAGTGCTGCGAACCTACCCAGGCATGCTGGCTCAGGCGCTCCAGATTGGGAAAATCCTTGAGGCTCGCGTCCTTCATCAGGATGTGCGCGGGGCCTGTTTCCATGACAAAGAACACAACGTCATAGTCTTTTGCGGCGCTCCAGTAAGGACGAGTTGAACCAAGACTGGGGGCATTCACCAGCTTCTGATAGATTGGCCGGAGTGCGTCTATCGGAAGGCCTTGATACTTTCCCGCACCCGATTCCGTCGGGAACAGCGATTCAACAGCCAAAGAAATCATGGGGGAGTGAAAGCGAGTGGGATTCATCCTGGGAAACCACGACGCAATTGCCAGTGGGGCGCAAACGATCCAAAGAACCAAAGCCATGGAATAGACCAGCTTCTTGAACGCATTGCGCCGCGCTTTAATGACGCGCCAACCAAGCAGGATCACCGAGGCAGCCCCAGCCGCCAAAACTACATTCTTGAGAGTAGAGAACGATGGACTGTACGCGAATAAATATCGCAGGGCAGCCATCGGGTGAGAGACCCCCCAAATAAAACCCACGCCAAGCAGCTTATATCCTGTGAGAGTTCCGAGAACGGCCAATTCGCCGAATGCCAGCATTTGAATCAGAACACCGAGAAGCGTGACGGCGGCGACGATCCACCAATACCAACGGATTGGCAAAAGCAGACGCGCGGCAAGAAAGCAGAATGGCAGTAAGACAAGGGCGAAGAGCAAATCGCCACGGAAGAATGAGAGGCGCTGCCCCAGAGAGAGCGTGCTGAGAGAGAGCGCTCCGGCGACGTTTGCGAATCCATGTTTCGAATTGAGGAACCAGAGCTTGGCCAGAAAACCCACGAGGCTCGGCGCTAGCCCCAGAAGAAATGACGTCAAGAACAACGTCTGCCAGTTCGGTTTGTTTTGTAGATCGTGCTCGGCATTCATGATCAGAACCTTCGATTTCGCCTGGCCAGATATGGATTTAGCGAGAGTGCTCATATTGGACCTCCGAACTCGCGCTTGCGGCCAGAATGCTTTCCTGCACCATGGGCTCGGATTCGCCATCCATATACATTCGCTGCCACACTTCGATCATGAGCAGCGCCCAGATCTGCATCGAGTTGTCACGTCTCCCCTCCGAGTGATCGCGCAAAAGTCGCGCGACCGAATCCGAGCGAAAGATGCCGCGACGCTCAATGGTGGCCGGGTCCAGCATGCCCGCGATCAGCGGCTTCAATTCCCGGTTGATCCATTTTGGCAACGGCGGGGCGAAGCCCATTTTCTTCCGCCGCAGGATTTCCTCGGGCAGGATTCCGCGCATCGCCTCCTTGACAATCCACTTCGTGTCCAGACCCCGAAGCTTCATTTTTGAAGGGAGCCCCAAAGCAAACTCGACCAACTCTTGATCAGAGAATGGGCAGCGTACTTCCAAGGAGTTGGCCATCGACATCCGGTCACCGTACTCCAAGCAGTTGCAGCACAGGAACGAGGCCAGATCCACATAGCCGAGACGATTCACCGGATCAAGCTGCGCTCCACGCCGGAACAGGTCGCGCAGGAAGTCCCCGGAGTCGCGGCCCTTCACCTGAGCGGCGAAGCTAGGGGTGTAGAGGTCATGTTTTTCGTCTTCCGAAAGGTAGCCGATCCAGCTCAAATACATGTCCTCGAGCGGCATCCAGGCAGATTGCGCAAACTCGCGCATACGGCGGAACCCATGCCGCCCATTGGTGTCATCGTGCATCAGCGTGGAAAGCCTGCTGACGAGTCCCTTTGTGACAAAGCGGGGCAGGTGCTGGTAGTAGCCGGCCAACCGGGCCCCCGCATAACGAGGGTAACCGCCGAAAAGTTCATCGCCGCCGTCGCCGGAGAGCGCCACGGTGACGTGCTCGCGCATGAGTTTTGTGAGGATGTATTCGAGGATCGCGGTCGGATTGCCAAAGGGTTCATCGAAATGGCGGATGACTTTGGTCAGGAGCATTGCGCAATCGGGGTTGGGCTCTAGCACATGGTGGTCGGTGTGAAAAGTCCGCGCAACCAGGTTGGCGTATGGGAGTTCATCATAGAACTTGCTGTCGTGGAACCCGATGCTGAACGTTTTCACCGGCTCGGTGCATTGGCGGGCAGCCAGGGCTGTAATCGTGCTGGAATCCAGTCCGCCGCTCAGGAATATTCCCAAGGGCACATCGCTGATCAAGCGGATGCGAACTGCTTCCTCCATCAGCGCTCGTGTATTCTCGATGGCATCCTTGGACGATATGTCCGCCGCTCCGGCTGTTTCCAGGGGATCCCAATAGCTCCACTGCTTCATCTCGAGGTGGCCGCCGGGCAAAACGTTCACCGCCATGCAGGTGGCAGGAGGCAGTTTTGCAATGCCCTTGAAGGCAGTGCGTGGCGGGGGAAAGTAGAGATAGGTTAGATAATCATGCAAGGCCACTGGGTCGAGTTCGGCCTGAACTTCTCCCGTTGCCAGAATGGATTTGATTTCGGAGCCGAAGTAGAGGCAATGTTCGTCGTAATAGTAGAAGAGCGGTTTCTTCCCGACGCGGTCGCGCGCCAGCAGCATGCGCTTCCGGCGGCCATCCCAAATGGCGAAGGCAAACATTCCACGCAGCTTCTTGACGACATCGTCGCCCCATTGTTCGTAGCCATGCAGGATAACTTCCGTATCTGTCTTCGAGCGGAACTGGTGCCCCGCAGCGACCAATTGGCCTCGAAGTTCTAGAAAATTGTAAATTTCGCCGTTGAAAACGATCCAGACGGTCCCGTCCTCATTCGTCATGGGCTGGTGGCCTGCGGGCGAGAGGTCGATGATAGAGAGACGCCGATGGCTCAGCGTAACCCATTGCGGTGTGCCAGGAATCTGAAAGTCCTGCGTTCCGGCATCATCCGGCCCGCGATGGCTCATCGAAAGCCCGCACTCGGCTACGGCTGGGGATTTGTCAATCTGTCCGTAAATACCACACATTTGAAGACACCATTAGAATAGGAGGAATCAATCGCAAGCCAGTTAAGTCATTCTTGCCAGAAAGCGAGAACTGAGACTTACAGCAGATCTTAGCCGGAAACTTTTGAAGTGATCGACACATAGGCCGCGCCCGACCAAAGCGTGTCAAGTATTCCCGCGTACGCTCCCACCGAACGCTTCCACCGAACGCGACGCAAGAACCCCACCCGCGCGGGCCGCCCCAAAAATCCCGCCACCCTCTTGCTGATGCCCGCCAACTCGCCATAGGTAAACCACCTGCCGCCCACTGCCAGCGCGGTCCGTTCGGGATTCGCTACCGCGTGGCGATGGAAAGCCGATACGAGACTTGAATTGACCGTTCCCTGATTGTGGTTCAAGCGCTCCACGATTTAACTCCGTTCAGAAGCTCGGCTTGCGCGCAGGTCTTCTCTTTGTGGTGAAAACCGCAGGCCGACGAGGCTTCCGCCCGTTCGAATGATGACCCTGGCGTCTCCAAGGAGGCAGACATTGCGGCAATAGGCCAGGTCGAACCGGAGCTTTCGCCTCATGATTGTGTTGACGTAGAACTTCTCCTGGTCGGCGGCGGTAGCGAGGATCTGCTCTTCATCGATATAGGCCAGGGAGGCAGGTCCCGTGATCCCTGGTCTAACTTCCAGAACCCTTCGTTCCTTGGGAGTATATTTTTCGGTATATTCCGGCACTTCCGGGCGCGGTCCCACTAGGCTCATTTCTCCTCGGACAACGTTGAGCAATTGCGGGATTTCATCCAGCTTTGTCTTTCTAAGAATCTTTCCCACCCTCGTGATGCGAGCGTCGCCAAAGGCTGTGAGCTTGGATCCGTGCTTATCCGTGCCATCGATCATGGTGCGGAACTTGAAGATTTGGAAAGTTCTACCGTATTGCCCGACTCGCCGTTGGCGGAAGAAGATGGGCCCGCGTGAATCCAGCCGAACAGCGACTGCGCAAAGGAGAAGAACTGGACTCGTGACTGCCAATCCTACTAACGCCCCGACGGTGTCAATGATTCTCTTGCCTGCTCGCGGATACAACCGGCCCTCTCTGCGCGGCGGTTGTGGCCAAACGGAAATTACGGTCTCTCCCGGGGCCAACCGAGAGATATCGCCAGGCGCCCCAGATTGCGGCGACACAGTTTTTTTCCGTTGAGGGCTATCCATGCTATCTGGCTCTCTTTTTAGTCAATGACTGCGTGTTGCGGTCTCCGGCGAATTCGGCGCCTATTTGGAAAACTTTGTGGCAATTTCGTCCAGTGCCTCGATTACTTGGGTTACATCCTCATCCGTCATGCCTGGATATATAGGCAGTGAAATGCACCGGTCAAAATATTCTTCCGCGATTGGGAAGTCGCCTGTGCGGTATCCCCATTTTTCGCGGTAATAGCGGTGAAGGTGCAAAGGAATGAAGTGGACTGCGGTTCCGATTCCGCGCTCGCGAAGTTCTTCAATGACCTGGTCGCGGTGAATGCGAAGTTTGGAGGGATCGACCAGGACCACATAGAGGTGCCAGGCGTGTTGAACATCCGAAGCGACCGGAAGAGTGTGATAAGCCTCCATCGGAGCAAGTGCGTGAGTGTACTTCTGCGCTATGCGAGCGCGGCTCTTCCAAAGCTCCTTGCACCTGGCAAGCTGGACCAAGCCAAGAGCTGCCTGGAGATCGGTCAAATTGTATTTGTAGCCGGCCTCAATAATTTCGTAACGCCAGTTCCCATCGGCTCTGTACCGCTTCCAGGCGTCGCGGCTCATGCCATGCAACCGCATCATCCGAATGCGATCCGCCAAAGCATCGTCGTCGGTCGTCACCATTCCGCCTTCGCCTGTCGCAAGAGTCTTCGTGGCATAGAAACTAAATGCGGTCATGGCGCTCAGCGTCCCGATATTCCGCCCCTTGTATTTGGCGGGGATGGCATGGGCGGCGTCCTCGATGACCGCAAGTTTTTTCGACTTAGCCAGATCCAGTATGGGATCCATTGGGCATGCGTGACCCGCAAAGTGAACAGGAATAATGCATCGGGTTTTTGAAGTTATTTTTCGCTGGGTATCTTCCACACTCAAATTGAAGTGGATAGGGTCTACATCCACCAGCACAGGTTTCGCCTTGAAGTAAGTCACCACTTCGGCCGTTGCAGTAAAGGTAAGAGTAGGCAAGAGGACCTCATCGCCTTCTTTCAGGCCGAGGGCCTCCAAGGAAAGATGTAATGCCGCTGTACAGGAATTCACCGCGACCGCGTGGCGCACGCCAATATGGCGAGCAAATGCTTCTTCGAAGGATTTTGTCTTCGGTCCTGTTGTGATCCAGCCGCTTTCGAGCGTTTCTACGACTGCGTTGATCTCCTCTTTACCGATGCACGGAATGTGGAAAGGCACGGATTTGACTATTGTTGTAGTGGGCATGCTTTTCGGTCCTCTATGATGGTTGGATTCGCTGCGCTATGTAGTGAAATGAACTGGAATATCTCAAAACGAAAGGCGCCTTCTCAGTCGTTCTGTCCATAAGGTCGAGATTTCGTTGCCGCAAGTTCGGTAAAATTCCAATAAGAACGGCCTAATATCACCGCTGACATCCGGCTGAGACTGGGTGGGAATCTCGAAGCAGCTCAAGAACTGAAGCACAGACTCGACCTTGCCCGGAGAAGAGGGGCTTGGATTCGTTCCACTGCTCATCAACACCTTGCACAGTCTGGCAAAGTCACCCAGCAGCCACCGCCATCTCACTCCGACGGCGTATGCGTTGACTTCATCCACACTGGCCCCAATGGCCAATTGATACAGGAGCCAGGGAAAATCGACCCCTGCATCAATTGCAAGTTGCAGTGACCCCCAGAATCTGCCATTCACTTCGATAAGGTATGGAGTCCCGTCCGGAGAAACCTTGAATTCAACCATCGCCACGCCGTGCCAACCGACGGAACTAAGGAGGCTATGCGCCATGGCTCGCTGTTCCGAGTTTAATGGGATGCTCTCGCTCAGAACGCTTTCTCCGCCCGAGGGCGGTTTCTCTCGCAGTCGGCGGTGAGCGAAGAAAGCCAATGGCGTGCCGTGATCGTAAAGCGCAAAAATCCCCTGGCCTTGCCCTGAAATGTATTCCTGAATCAAAAATGGGTGTTGATTGAAATACTCATGCCGGGCCACAGTCTCTCGTAATTCTAAAGCGGAGTTGGCGTACTGCACGCAACTGGCAATCCACCGGCCATTGGAATAAATCATCGAACGATAAGGCTTCACAACTGCAGGGAATTTCAATCGTGGAAAAATGTCCGCGAGGGCGCCGGCATCCCTTACGAAATGAGTCTCGGGGATGGAAACGTTTAGCCGCTTGGCAAGTTCAAGAAGCTTCCACTTATCCGACAAGGCTTCAAACGCGGCGAATTCAGCGAACGGCAATTTGAACTGGTCCAATCGATCGCGGTGCCTCAAGACCGTCGAGGTGCTGATCTCGGTCATGGGAAAAATCACCGATATTCCGCGCCGTTTGCATTCGGTCTTAATTGTTGAAATAAAAGCTTCCGGGTCTTCGCCGGGCGTCGGGTATACGAATGTTTCGCTGCAGTATTGAGAGGTCCCCGCGAGCGTCCTCTTTGAGTCGCCGGCGGCTACTACCCGCACGCCCCTCCTCCCCAAGGAGCGCGTTGCGGCAAGCGCGCCCCTGGTGTTGCCATCCGTGATGAGAACTTTTTCACTCATGGTATTGGAACTAAGACTTGGCAGTCACTCCGCTAATCTCAATGAAAATTCTTTTCAGTAGTTGCGATTGGTTGGTTGCGGAGACAAACCGCCGGGCAAAGGACCAATTCCCATGCCGTTGGCGGAGCCGGCAGCGGTCCCCAACGCCAATTGTTTTGCTGGGCTATTTTCGCAAAACCATTCCCATGTTCGCCGCAACCCTTCGTCGAATCCAACGCGTGGGTTGTAACCAAGTTTTTGCCGCGCTTCCGAAATGTCCGCTTGAGAGTGAAGGATGTCACCTTCCCGCGGCGGACCGTACTTGGCGTTCCCGAAGCGCCCGATAATTCCGCCAAGCATCTGAAGCGTCTGGTTCAACGTGAATCGGTTGCCGGTCCCGACATTGAAAACGTTGCCGGCGACATTTTGCGCTGTGCAGGCCAGCAGGTTCGCCTGAACCACATTTGCGATAAAAGTGAAATCGCGCGACTGCTCACCGTCTCCATAAACCACGGGCTCCCTGTCCTCCAGGAGCGCGGCATTGAATCGCGAAAGTACGCCTGAATAGGGCGAGTTGGGATCCTGCCGCGGCCCAAAGACGTTGAAATATCGCAGCGCTACGAACTCCAGTCCATAAACCTGTTGAAATAGTTTCCCGTAAATTTCCCCCACCTGTTTCGTCACCGCATACGGAGAGATCGGGGCCGGCGTCATCGTTTCCCGTTTGGGCAGAGTAGGCGTTTCGCCATACACCGAGGATGACGAGGCAAATACAACGCGCCTTACCTTGGCATCGCGCGCCGCCAAGAGAACGTTTAGCGTGCCGTCCACGTTGATGTGATTCGTCTCGGCGGGTTCCTTCATCGAGCGCGGCACGGAGGTTCGCGCGGCGAGATGCAGGACGTAATCGACCCCCCGGCACGCCGCGTGAACTTTTTCCGGTTCCGCAATGCTGGCAAAGATGAACGCGATCCGATCTCGGACTCCAGCGAGGTTTGATTCTTTGCCGGTCGAAAGATTGTCCAGAACAACGACCTCGTGACCGCATCGAACCAATTCCTCAACAGTGTTTGACCCGATAAATCCTGCCCCGCCTGTAACCAGATATCGCACGTGTTCTTACCTCACTATCGGCTTCAGTTAGGAGTGCTAGTTTTGTTACACGGAATCGTTGTGAAAGGAGTCAAAGTCCGACAAAATCTTCGTGAGTCTTAAGCCGGGATGGACGATTGGCTTTGTTCCAGAATCGTTTGAGGGATTCTATTCTCTTGGACAGTTTGTTTCCGCCAGTGGCTCAGCCAGGCTTGAAACATTAAGATGGTCCAGATTTGATCCCCTTGGTCTCTTTGGCCGGAGAGATGTTCGTCCCACATTTTCCGGACCGTATCAGGACGGAAGTATCCTTCGTCCCTCAAACGTCTCTCGTCCAAGAGGTCTTCCGACCATTCGCGCAAAGGACCGCGAAGCCAATCTGCGATGGGCAGGGCGAAACCCGTCTTGGGGCGTTGGATCAGAGTATCTGGAACATACCGGCTCAAGACGCGGCGGAGTATTACCTTGCCTCGGCCACCGCGCATTTTCATCGACTGCGGCAAGCGAGCGGCGAACTCGACTACACGGTGATCCAGAAAGGGAACGCGCACTTCGAGACTAACCGCCATGCTTGCACGGTCGACTTTAGCCAGGATGTCGTCGGGAAGATAAGTCAGCGCATCCTGTAACATCATGTATCTGCAAAAATCGACAGGCCCTGATTCAGCAGACTGGGCGCGAAGAAGGGGCATCGATCCGCTTGACCCTTGCAGGAAAGAAGCCGGTGCTTCACAAGCGGAAATGACGGCGTCATAACGGTGGAATGAATCCTCGGCGGAAAGAATACTCGCCAGCCTGTGTACCCTATCGCCCGGCGACTCGATTCGGGCGACGCTGGAAAAAAACGAAGTGAGAATGCTAGCAACACGATTCCACTGCTGCGGGCTCAATTGCCGTAAGCCTCGCGAAGTCATCTTTCGAACAGGAAGCGGCATCCAGCCAATCGCCTTCCAAATGTTGCCCCAGACGAAATAGCGTTTGTAACCGCCAAACAATTCGTCCCCGCCGTCACCCGACAGGCTCACGGCGACCTGTTTGCGCGCCAATCTGGATACGAGATAGGTGGGTATTTGCGATGAGTCAGAAAATGGTTCGTCGTAGAGCTCCGGAAGGGAAGGAACTATTCTTCTCGCCTCTTCAGGAGACACGTAAAATTCGGTATGGTCTGTTCCCAGATGGCGTGCCACCGCGGCTGCGAACTTGGCCTCGTTGTACTTGGCATCGTGGAAGCCGATAGAAAAGGTCTTTACGGGTCTCGCGCTCTGCGCCTGCATCAGTGCCACGATTGTCGAGGAATCTACTCCGCCGGAGAGGAATGCCCCTAGTGGAACATCGGCAACCATGCGCATTTTGACTGCGCTTCGCAAGAGTTCGTCCAGGTGCGTCACCGCTTCCTCTATCGAGCCCGAATGCGGATCATCCGTCCCACGGCGGGCGACTTCATTAGCAGACCAGTACGGAATTGGGGCAGGCAAGTGCCCTTGGGCGGATTGTTTCAACACCAATCTTGTGGCCGGCGGCAATTTGTGGATGCCCCGGTAAACGCTGTAAGGCGTGGGGATGTAGCAATATTTGAGATACATTGCGAGTGTGCTACCGTCGACTTCGCCCCGGAAGTCCGGATGGGCAACAAGCGCCTTGAGTTCGGAACCAAACAAAAAAGTATTTCCCATCCATCCGTAGTACAACGGTTTTTCGCCCAGCCGGTCACGGACCAAGTGAAGCTGTCTGTTCTTGCAATCCCACAAGGCGAAGGCAAACATGCCGTTGAATCGCGGAACGGCTTGTTCAACGCCCCACTCCTCGATCGCAACCAGCATCACCTCGGTGTCCGAATGGCCGCGAAACGTATGTCCCTTGCCTTCCAGTTCCTTTCGCAGTTCGCCGAAGTTATACACTTCGCCATTGAAAACGATGACGTACCGGCCACTTTCAGAATGCATTGGCTGATGACCGTCGCGGGAAAGATCCAAAATGGAAAGTCTTCGTTGCCCCAGGGCGATACCGGCCCCTCGATCGATCCAGATACCCGAATCATCAGGACCGCGATGGGTCAGCTGGTCGGTCATGCGGCAAACTGAGCTCTTGAGTTCGAACTCGGTCTCCGATGACGACGTCAAGAACCCAGTCACTCCGCACATTGTGACGGCTCCCGATCGCTGCTACGCAGATTGTGTTGAATTGACTTCAAAAGTTGGCTCTTCATTGTGACCAGTGGCTAGGGAATCCTGTGGCGCCGGCGCACCCAAAAAGAGCCGAGCGCGCTTCGTTGTGCTGGTCTTGAGATTGAACTCTCGCACGATCTTTTCTCTTCCGGCACGTCCCAATCGGTTGCGCAGAGCCGAATCTTCGTAAAGACGTTGCAAGGCATCCGCGAGGGCATCCGGGTTCTTCAGGGCCACTAAAATCCCTGTGCGTTCGTGGTCCACCAGTTCGGGGATGCCACCAACACCGCAAGCCACCACCGGCCGTCCGCAAGCCATAGATTCCTTCAAGACGTTGGGAATTCCTTCGCGATCGCCCTGGGCCGTTGGCGCCGTCTGCAAAACCACTACGTCGGCTCGCTCCATTTCCTTAATGACTTCCTGATAGCTAAGAGGTCCCACCAATCGAACCTCTTTGCCGAGGCCCGTCTGCTTGATCTGCATTTCGATTGGCATGAAGAGTGGGCCTTCCCCGACCAGGCGGCACTCAAAGGCGATGCCTCGCTCTCGCAAAATCCGGCAGGCCTCGACGAGGTAGGTGTGGCCTTTGACTTCTTCCAATCTGGCCACGCACAAAATCTTCAACGGTCCGGCGGAACGATCGGAGAATTGCGGTGACAGACGGTCGACGTCAACCCCACCATAGATCACATGAATTTTCTTGCTGACGCTCGGGCCGCACTCATCGACCATAATTTGTTTATTGTCGGAAGAAACTGCGATCACAAATTGCGCCGCTTCAACCTTTTCTTTCAGCATCTTGCGTTCCACTTGGACGTCCGACCCGCGGGCGGTAAAGCTGAATGGAATTCCGGTGAGCCGGTGAATGATCAGCGCAGCCACCGCCGGATGATTTGCAAAGTGTGCGTGAACATGCCTGATTCCCTGTGTGTTCATCTGGAGCGCGAACAGCACTGCTTTGGGAAAGATGGCGACGGCCCCCAGGAAGAAGTTGGCACTTCCCCAAGTCCCCTGGCAGATCTCAGCCAAAAGCTTCAGGTAACCAAGTGGATCCCGGCGAATGAAATGCCACTGCGCACGAAGGACGGCGAGCGAGAGAAACGGATGGTAATGAGCGAGTTTCGTCCAGCGCTCGGCCTCCGGATGAACGACCTGAGGATATTGCCGGCGAAGGGGATAGAGCTCGACGGCCACGCCAAGCTTTTCCATGGTGAGAATGTCATACAAAATGAAGGTCTCATAAAGGTTCGGGAAGCCCGAAACAATATAAGCGACCTTCGGCGCCGACGGACTTTTTGCCGGCGAAACAGCACCAGTTTCCTGAAAACCAATCTTAGTCAAGGCTGATTTGAGCGGGCGAAAAGGTTTTCACTGCAAGCTTTGTTCGCGGCCTTTGTCGCCATGCGTCGAGATAATGGCCCACGCGAAGGAGGCGCAAGCAAAAGACCGGCAATGAAGTGCGAGGCCAGATTGAAGTGCGCCTTAACCGGAGAAGGTCCACCGAATCCAATCGGTTTTCCCCGGCAAGAACTGTGAATGCCAGCGAGATGCCTTCTTGTCTCAGGATCGCAGTTACGGCGTCATTATGATCCCCATAGGGATAACAGAAGATCGGGAGGGCGTATCCGATCTCTCTTTTCAGGTCCTGCTGAGACCTCTTGATTTCCTCGCGTGTTTGATTTGCGGAGATTTGCGTCAGGATGGGGTGGGTTTGCGTGTGAGAGCCCAGCGTCACTCCCTCGTTGGCCAATTGGCGCAACTGATTCCAACTCAAGACAACAGGGCCACTAGCCGGTTGTTCGACAAGTTGCGCGCATACCGTATCCACCAATCTCATCCCCTCATCGTGGGGCACGGTTGGAACGAGCTGGATGAGGGCCAGCAGGCTTCGCCGCTTTTGGTCCGGTGTCGCGAGTGGAAGAGGGCCGAGCGGCGACTCGCTCAATACGGTTCGCGATGTATTGGCGAACGCCTGGTAGAGCCTCTCCCACCAGAACGTGAGTTCGGGATGGTCCGGATACGCGGTTGGCACGAACAAAGTTGCGGGCAACCCGAATCGCTTGAGGATCGGCCATGCGAATTCGGCAAAGTCGGTGTATGCGTCATCGAAAGTAATCAGGACAGATCGTTTAGGAAGCGGCACATTTCTTTCGATCGCGTCCAGCACTTCGGGCATCGCAACGGCGCGGTAATGTTTCGCCACGTGGAGCATTTGGCGCGCAAAGTCCTCGGGCGTGGCGCTGGTATTGGGGCAGGCAATCGTACGTGCGCCCTTTGGTTTGCAAACTCGATGGTACGCTAGGATGCGAAGCATCTTGCTTCTCGGAGCCCCGTCTCAGCGCGATTGCGATTTGTCATTGGCGTCCTTCTCGGGGAAGCAATGAATGATTCAAGTCCCAGCACTCGACGGCGCCAATCGCAATCACAAATACCTTGGATAGTGCGAACTTCTAAGAGACATGATTCTGATGTTTCACAAAAAATAGCCCGAGGTAGTGAGTATCCAAAAAGGCCAGACCAGCCAGAATGTCACAGAATAACCAAGACCGCGGGGCCAATAACCGGACCAGAGGCGGCGCCAAATTCACGCGGCTGACTTTCGCGATGCAATCTGGAAAGAGCGTGCGGATTTCTTTCCGCCCCACCCCTCGCACGTCAGGGTTCTTCGGATTATTGAAAAAGAAATCGAGCCATAGAATTGCACCGCCAGCTTTCAAGACCCTGAGCATTTCCCGCGCGATCCATTGTTTCATGCGGGGATCTAAAATGGAGCTAAACACCGTGGCCTGGACAAGCAAATCGAAAGACCCATCGGGAAACGGAATGTTCGCTGCGTTGCCGCAGTGAAGGGAAACCCCATTGGGAGAAAGTCGTCGTGCCTGATCGATATTCTCCGGCAAAAGATCAAGACCGGAGACGTTTTCCGGGCGCGCACCCCATTTGATCAACCGGCGAAGATTGCCGCCGGTGCCACAACCTACTTCGAGGATTTTCTGGTTGGCCAGGTCATCCCGCCGGTAACGCCTGAGGAGCGCGAGAATCTTTCGCTCCTGTTCCTGCATCATGAAAAGACATGCGGGATCGAAGTATGATTCCCGTTTCAAGATCTCCGGAGTTGTATCTCGATGGGCGTAGGCGGCTTTGATGCGGGCTTCCTCTGCAGCGTATTCAGTTGGAATAAGCATCCCCTGCCTCCGGCCAGAGCCCTGGAGCCGCGCTTCGGCGCACGGATGGGTCGTCCGCAACTTGCTCTTTGCAACAACGATGAACGATTCGCGTCGCCGCACTCGATAGTGCGAACATGAGCCAGAAATATCTCTGATCCGTTAAGTGGCTGAAGATAGAAAACATCGAAAACGCCGTGAGGGACAAGAAGAACGCACTCGCGGTAAGGGCAAGTTCAGGACGGCTATTCGCTGACCGGCCTCGCTCTTTCCATAACCCCAACATGATCGAGGCCATGATCGATACAAAGCACGCTAAACCGATCAGCCCCGTTTCTGCCAGTGCCTGAAAATAGAGATTGTGTGCCTGGTAGCCCTTCTTCAATTCCTGTAAGCCGATTCGATTAACGTAATTGACGGAGTAGTAGGTGGAAAATTGGCCGGGGCCGACTCCCAGAATCGGATGATTGAGAAACACTTGCCACGCCGCGACGTCTAGTTCATAACGGAGGATAACGGAACCATCAGGAGTCTGGCCACCGTCATCCGACCCGTGGAACAGGGCGTTGATCCGCCCTAAGGTCATCATCCGCGTCACCACTGTGGGCTGAAGAATGGCGATGAGGAGGCCTACGCATACCATGGAGATCAGAATGTGCCGGAGCTTAAGCAGTCCCATGAAACTCATCAGGATGAACACCACCACGGCTGCCAAGAGACATCCACGTGAGAAGGTGAGGAGAATGCCGCCAAAGATCAGGCCGGCGGCAACCACGGCAAGTACTCGTAACGTCCGTGATGCTTCTGTCCGGAATCGCAGGACTGCCAAAGGCAGCAATACAACCAGAATCCCGGCGTATTGGTTCGAAGCATCGACGGGCCCTGCCGAGCGCGCCTGTCCGACAAGCTCGCCACCCGATCCGATTTTGCCGGCCGCGCGTTCCCTTTGAAGCGTTTCCTGGGCATCCTGGTTATATTGGGGGCCGCGGTCCATCAGCGCGAACCCTCCGTACGTGTTTTGCTCTGTGTGTGTCACCTTTTGCATGATTGAAAATGATGCCATAAGGCTGCCCGCAAGCAGCAAGACCCACATGGCTCGTCGCAAAGTGGCGAAGTCTCGAATCACATTGATGACAAGGAAATATAAGGCGACGCCTTCAATCAAATAGTCGGCTAAGTATTTCCCCATGAGTTGTTGGTCCCGCGCAAAAAGTGACGAAGCTAGACATGCCGTCAAGAATGCAATCATCAGCATGAATCCACGGTCGATCAACAACGGTTCCTTTCGGACGAAAACCTGGTAGATCATAGATGCGCCAAGAATCAGCCACATCGCACCCAGCGCTACGACTAAACGTGGGCCAGCAGCAGCTCCTTCGCTGCCGGGGGGCCTCACGGCCAATACAGCAATATTTGTGTAGAGCAAGAACAGGACGGTCAATGTTCCCGTCTCCGGCCAGCGAATGAACATCGCGAGAAGGCCGAAAGCAAACAGCGTCGCCGCTGTGAGCATCACCGTGGGCTTCAACAAATAAAAAACCAGGAAACCGATGCTTGCACACGGCAATAGGATTCCTAGGCGCCGGATTACAGGTGCATCAGTTGACATGTTTTTCCCGCGGATCAACGGCCCTGCGCGAAACGCCTCGCCAGGCTGGAATTGAGGCGACTTTTTTCATTGCTACAGATGGTCCCGGCATCGGATAGGCCACAAACAACTCAGCGAATTGTTTACGTTAGGAGGAGTCGCGTGAATGGCAAACTTAACAGCTCCGGGAAAGTCTCCAGAATATTGAGTTTTTTCTTGGCGACCGTCAGCACCATCATGGAAATGCAGACCACTAGAGGGAGCGCTACATACAGGCTCAAGGACATGAGGGATTGGATCACGAGCAGTCCCGATGCGCCCAACGCAATCGTTAGATAGATGGAAAAGTAGCGACGGTCAAACGCTTTAAAATTCGGTGTTGGAAGCAGTCCCACCTGCATTAGAAGGTTATAACTGATGAGGGCGACAGCAGTCCCAATCCCTGCGCCGATGGCCCCATACCGAACAATCAAAAACATACTGACTACCACATCGATAAGGACTCCCAGCGCACTCATTACAATGATGTAGCGCAATCTCCCCAGCACTTTGAGCGTTTGCAGGTTGAATCCCAGGGCCGTATTGAAATAGCTCGCCAGGGAGAGCAGCGCCAGGATCGATCCCGATTGCTCGTAACGTGCTCCAAAGAGCAAAACTGTCAACGGACGCGAGAGCGAAAAAGTCACGGCAAAAATCGGGAAGGACACCACCGACATCCAGGCCGCCGTTTGCCAATACAGCTTGTTGAATCCGGCGTAGTCCGACTTCGCAAACAAGCGGGCCGCGGACGGAATATACATCAGCGTGAAGCTGGCCATGACGACACCGTTCAGCTGTGCGGCAGGAACGACAGCACGGTAGTAAGCTACATCCGGCATCGACCGCAGGTGACCCAAAAGAAAAATGTTGATCGAAGCGATTGCCGCGGTGGCGAGCGTGGAACTCAATCCCGGGAGGACGAAGGAAAGAATTTCGCTCGTCGGAACCTGAATGGTCAAAGATTTAAGTTGGCGGAGAAGCCCCTGGTCCTCGAGCAGCCGCAGTAACATCCAGATGTAGGTCAATACCCCGACGGCGCTGGCTAAGAGGTAGCCGTAGGCGAGAAAAGTTATGGTGCTGTTCTTCCAAATCAGAAACAGGACGACGCCAAACTTGAGCCCCGGCCCAAGCATATACTTTCGAAAGAAGATATCTCGCGTGCCCGCAAAGCTGGCAAACAGGGCATCCAGCAGTGTATCGGCCGCCTCGATGGGGACCAGGAAGATCAGGATCGTCAAAAGGCGTAATGCCAGCTTCTCTTGAGTGAGAAAATGGGAAAGCGGCCCATACACGGCCAGAATGATAATCACTCCGCTTAGGATCACGGCGCCAGTTGCAAGCAAGATCGTGCCGACGAGCTTTTCGTACTCGCGGTTTTGATGATAAATCGGGACGAACCTGGCGACGGCCTCGTTTAGTCCGAGTACGGCCACGATTTGGAACAAGCCGACAATCCCCAGCCCAAACGCAAGCGCCCCGTAGTCTCCTGTCGAGAAATAACGCACGACCAGCACCTGCGCGGCGAAATTAATGCCGAGGGAGAGGCATTGACCGCCTAAAAGCAGGCTTGACCCACGGATGTGAACTCTGGTCGCGTCCCGCTCAACAGTGGTATTGACTGGATTGATTTCTGCTTCTACTTGCATGGTATACGTGTGCGATGCCTCGCGGTTCAAGCCGCGCAACATTTGTCGGAAGTTAAGTCCCTGTGGCTGGTTGGGTTAAGCCGTGGGGATGCAACAAGACCGGGCCGCTAGTCTTATGTTTGAGAAAGGGCTCTATCTCTTCGTACAGATCTGAAAAAACCATGGGATACGGGTGCCAAACCGTATAGATATCTTTTCCAATGAGCGCTTGCGATAGGATCTCGTGGTGAGAATCAAACGAGGACTCGATGATCGAATTTGTGGCCTCGGGAAACGCAAATTTGAATGCCAGATAATGCTCCAACAACCCGATCTGCTCGTATTGGGCCAAATGAGCCAATCGGAGGGCCATTTCCGACGGGGGAGTCGGCTTCACCTCCACCCATGGATCATCGTGACTAACCAGCAGGAACACTTTATCGGGCCGTCCCACAAGCGACCCAACGTGATTGCCAAAGATCGCTTGTGGCGGGACGGTGGGATAGGCTCGCTGCTCGAGCGCCGTCACGATCCTGCCAAGGAGCCTTCCCAACGAAGTGCGATTGCCTTTCCGTCCCAGTGCGGCATCTTGAATTCTGTGGAGTCTGTGGAGAGCGGCCAACATGAAGAGCCTCGACCGCTTGATGGTTCGGCGGACGTGCGGCAAGGATTCCAGGTGCGAGGAGGAGAGTTCTATCATCGTCGGAAGGCCGCACATTTTTTTCCCGTCGCCTGTGACAAGCACCCAATCTTCCCCGATCAATTCGGCTCCCCGCGCGGCAAATCCGAGAAGTGCCGTGGTCTTTCCGCTTTCGGCCCAGCCGGCCATCAACACTCCGACGCCATTGTGGACGAAAGCGGAGGCGTGCACGGACACGAAGCCTTTCGCCTGCGCGGTTAGCGCCAAGATCGGCTTCAAGAGCGGGACTGTTTGAAGTCCGCTCTCGCAAACAATTTCACATTTCCTTCCAATTTGAGCGAAGGGAATCCTGACCTTTCCGCTGTTCGCTCCATCTTCAAAAACAAACAGGGCATTATCGGTGAATCCCAGTTTCTTGAACCCTAGATGGCGCAATGGAGGAGTCAGCAAGCGCTCCACAAAGCGAAGCGTTATATCCGGTTCTCGCAATAACGGTTGCTGGAGAACTCCTAACTGTTTGCTGACAGCTGCTACATCGCCCGGCGTAGGATCCACAAGCCGAATCCCCACCAGGCCGTGAAGATCAAATTCAACCTGCGGTTGATGGCTAGAAGAAAAGGGAATCAATTGTTTCACTTGAGCTCTCTTCATGGATTGAACGGAAGGGCCTATGCCTGGTCGCCGCTCTTCGGAAACGATGCCAGCAGTGGAATGTCCAGGTATTCCTGAACTTCACCCGGTGTTCGGAAAGAGGGGTCCAGATATTCGCATAGAAACCCGATTGCCACGCTCGACAGCCCCGACACGATCACGGCCAGCATAAGCTGCGTCAACAAAGGAAGGCTAACCGGGGTCAGCGGCGTTATGGCCGCCTCTGCAATCGCGGCGTTGATGATTCTCCTCTGATCCAGCGCATCGTTAATCCGAGCTTCTTCATGCTTTCGCTGGTAGAGCAGAAAGCTCTCCTCGTCACTCTTCACCGTTCTTTGCAGGTCTTGCTGAATCATTGATTGATGGTCGAGTGTCAGGACCTTGCTCTGAAGTGTTCGAAGTGCCTCCGTCATTGCCGATTCACGAGCCTCCAATCCCATCAAGTCAGCCTTGGCTTTGGCAATTTCGGTGGTGACTAATGCATGGGTAGGGTCCTCATCGGTTGTCTCCTCGCGAATTCCGGAGCGCCCGGCATCGGCAATCGCTGCAGTGGTCTGGGCAATCTGAGTATTGACCTCCTGAACCAGCGGATAAGTCGGGTCATATCGCTGCAATAACTCGGTGCGCTTTAACTCAAGGTTCAGCAAAGTCGATTTCAGGTTCGCCATCAGTTCCGAATTCTCGCTCGTTCGGATCTGGGTCGTCACTCTTGCGGATCCATTTGCTTCTTGTTCTTCGAGGCCGCGCAGCCGCTGTTTTGTTTCAGCGATCGCCGCCTGTGTTTGACGAATTGAAATGTCAAAGTCGGCGGCCTTTTGCAATGTAAATTGCTTTCCGAAATCCGCGGAAACGACTCCCGTTTGCTTGTTGAAGCCTTCCAACTGATTTTCCGCGCCGGTCAGGTCCTTCTGGTATTGGTCGGCTTGTTGCTTGAAGAACTCGGAGATGCCGGGAAGGCGGTGAACTTCCGAATGCTTCGAGAGGTAAATATCGCCTAGTTCCTTAAGGACTTGAACTGCAACCTGCGGAGAGTGAGAGTCGTACGTGATCTTAATCAGGTTGGAATTGTTCATCGGATTCACATGAAGATCATTCTCCAGTTGGAGAATGGCCTTGAACGTCTGCCCGTTTTTATCCGGCGCAATGCCAAAGGCGCTTCGCACGTGCGACTTGACGGCGCCGAGAAAAGAATGCGGATCGGGCTGATCCAGCTTACAGTCCTCAACGGCTTTTTGGAGTGAGTCGCGACTTTGGAACAATTCTACTTCCGAGGTTACCTCGTTTTCCGTCAGGCCGTGATCGGCCACGGAATTATTTGCATTGGTTGATACAACAGGGTCAACGCGTTCGCGTTCCACCAGGATTTTCATCTGCGCTTCGTATGTCGGAGGCAAGAATTTGATCGCGAGGAGAGCTCCTGCCAGCAGGCCGGCAAAAGAAAGAATGATTACGCGCCGGCGGCGAAACACGATCCCCACCAAGTCGCGCATCGATAGAGTCAGGCCTTGAAAGCTATCTCGATTTTGCGTCCGCGAGTGCTGATCTTCCATCATTCGCCTCCCTAGTTAACTCGCTCTCCATCGGAGACTACTTTGCATTTTCTTTCGCCATGGAGTGGAAGGAATTGAAAAACCCCATTCCCGGCAGCATCGGGGCTGCCCTCCCAATCAAGCTTTGCTGAGTGATCCGTGTGTTTGTGCTTCCGCGAGCGCCCATTTGCGTTTCTCCGCGGTCCGGTTTGATTCTCCCAGGGCGCGTTTCAGAACATTCGTGCTTGGATTGTATTCCGGCACAATTTCTTTCAACTGCAACAAGAGTTGCGTCACGTCGCGGGCGGCGCAAATTCGACGCAGAGAATCGATCGACTCTCTCATCTCTTCGATGGAAATCAGCGGCCCGGTGAAAATTTTCACTTTTTTGTGACTGGTGGGAAGAGTTGACTCCTCAAATGATTGGAGCTCCTCATAGAGTTTTTCGCCAGGACGGATTCCTGAGAACTCAATCCGAATATCTTCACCCGGCCGCAGACCCGAGAGCAGGATCAGATTTCGCGCCAGATCCACGATTTTTACCGGATCGCCCATGTCCAAAACGAAGATTTCCCCGCCTTTTCCCATGGTCGAAGCCTGCAACACGAGCTGGGAAGCCTCCGGAATCGTCATGAAGTACCGCAGCATTTCCGGATGCGTTACCGTCACGGGGCCGCCCGACGCGATTTGCTTTTTGAATAACGGGATCACGCTCCCGTTACTCCCCAACACGTTGCCAAAGCGAACGGCCACGAAGCGCGTTCCGCCATTCTGCAGGGAATTTACGGCAAGCTCTGCCAGTCTCTTGGTAACCCCCATGATGCTCGTGGGGCGAACCGCCTTGTCCGTCGAGATCATGACGAAATCTTCGAGCCCGTACTCCGATGCTGTAAGGGCCGTAAAGTAACTGCCGAATACGTTGTTCTCCACCGCCTCAAACAGATGCGCTTCCATCATCGGCACATGCTTATAGGCCGCCGCATGGTACAGAATCGAAGGACGGTAACGCTCCAAAACCTCTGCCAACCGCCGGGATTTCTGGACGTTCCCAATCTCTGGGTGGAAGCACACTCCAGGAAAATGCTCTTTCATCTCCAAGTCCAAGTAGAACAACGCATTCTCCGAAATCTCGTATCCGACGATCGCTTTCGGATGGAAGCGCGCGATCTGCCGGCACAGCTCCGACCCGATCGAGCCGCCGGCCCCAGTCACCAGGACGACCTTGCCATCGAGCTTTCTGGCGATCTGCTCCTCGTCCAACTGCGCTTGGCTGCGCCCCAGCAAATCCTCCACCGCGACATCCCGAACCTGATTCACCAGGCCGTCCCCTTTTATGATCTCTCCCAATCCGGGGACCGTCTTAAAGGACACGCCGACATCCTGGCAGAGACGCAGGATCACTGTCATTTGCTGGCCAGAGGCGGACGGGATCGCGATCAAAACAGTCTCGACTTTGTACTTTCGCACAATCGCAGCCAGCTTCTGTCCGTCGCCTAAAACCTCCACCCCATGGATGACGATTCCAGTTTTTTTCGGATCGTCATCGATAAGACCGATGATCTTGTAGGGCAAGTCCGCGTTACGGCGTATTTCCGCCAGCAGCGTAATGCCGGCGACGCCCGCGCCATAGATAAGCGTCCGTTTCGTGTCGGCTGACACCTGGTTCGAAGATTCAATGAGGATTCTCGCCGCCAATCGCACTAAAACGGTCAACAATAAACAGACCAACAGATCGAGAACGAAGATCGACCTCGGAAAACCTCTCGGAGCGATTTCCAGAATCGCCAGGGTTCCAAAGAAGGAACCGAGCAGATTTGCCAAAGCGAGGCGCGGAACGTCACTCAGGGAAACTAACCCCCACCAACCGCGGTCCAAGTTCGACATATGGAATACGATGTTCTTCACTACGATATAGACGAGGAGGGCGGAGACGAGGTGCGCCGTCTCTTCGAGTGGAAAGCTCAGATCGAACCGGAGCAAAAATGCAATCGCCACCGAAACGGCAAAGATGCCTGTCTGCACCACGAAAATGAGCAGACGACTCATGGACCCAACTCTTTGAGCGATCTTCTTCGGAGTCACTTGTTGCCCCTTTGGACTCTGCACAGCCGGTTCTTCACTTGCTACTCCCGGTGGACCAATGTCTGCGCCCTTCGCTCGCTAGTGCGGCGAATTCCACTTTCTGCGCGCTCATCATGCCGAAGAATTCACGGCACGCGGAGCAGAAATCGTTTTCCTTGACTGCAGCGCCACACCGCCCGCATTGCATGCGAGCCGCTCTGATGGTGTGCGCTCTAGCGGCGTTCATATCGGCTTATTTCACTGCGCGCGATGAATCGTTTCCGGGGAGAGCAGGACTAGAGCTTGCGATAGACCGATTCGGGGATCGGAAATGTTCGATCGTTCAAAACGACGCCCAAGACTCGAACGCGGACTTCCTCCAAACTTTCCTTGAACCGCTTCGTCGTTTCGCGCCGGGTGGAATTGGCCTCCACGACGAAGATGACTCCGTCCGACAATTGCGCGAACTGCATCAAATTGGCATTCGTGCCCGCGGACGGCGCGTTGATCAGAACGTAATCGAAATGTCTTCGCAACTCATCAAACTTTATGCGCATGAGATCGGAATTCAACGGGACCCGCGAGTTCGCCCCATCCCCGCCGCAGGTAATCATCCACAGGTTGCTGGAAGCCAGCGGCTGTGCATAGTGGCTGACAGGGGTGCTTTGCAGCACGGCTTCAGATAGCCCCGGAGCATTCTCAACCTGCAGATGGTGTTGGAGTGATCGCGAATGAAGATCCGCGTCAATCAAACAGACAGTGCCCTGGACCTGGGCGGCTAAGGTTTGCGCGGCTTGAGCGCAGACTCGAGCGCCACCTTCCGCTTCGTCGACTCCCGAAAAGAGAATGACCTTGTTCGAGCCGGAGTCCGGTCCGAGGAATACGCGCTCGACGAGCTTGATCTCTTCTTGCTGGGCGATGCTCTTATAGTCGATGTATCCACGATTGGTGCGAGTGTGGCCATTGGATTGAATCCCTAGCCATTTGATTCCCGCTTGAAGCCATGCCCTCCACGGAAAGGACAAAACACCATGGGAAATCTTCGCGACTTCCTTTGGTTGCCCGTTGCTGGTTAGTCCTCGTCTGATGCGCTCCACTCTAATTTGTTGTTCGACTACTTGTTGCTCGGGTTCCGCCGGTTTTGATACCACGTGCGGGGTTGGCGCCGGAGGAAGAGCCACGGGACTCCGGAATAGAGTCCTGCTCTGCTCCGCCTGCTGTAGCATTTCAAAATTCCTGCTCATGGATTCCCTTCGATCGCCCCGTTGGCTTTCATCTCCGATGAATTCTTGTCGACCGAACCAGCAGGCAGTAAGACCCTCTGCCCGACCCTGATCAGGTCAGGGTCCTTCAAATCCGTGTTGTTTTTCTGTACTTCCTGGAGGACTTTATCGTCATAGTGGCCGAGATACTCGACACTAATTCCGCTGAGGGTCTCATTTATCTGGACCACATGGACGACAAGTTCAGCATCTCCGCTTTGTTTCTGAACAAGATGTTGATTTGTGGCAAGGGCCTTCGTGCTCTCCGAAGAAAGCGGAGTGGGTGCGGGATTTGTTGCCGCTCCGGACAGAGAGCTTGTCGAAGCCGTGTCGATAGTGGTCGGCGTCCTGCCATCGGCCTTCATCCCGGGGACTCCGAAATGGAAGGTGAGTCCGAGCAAGGACGCTGCCAGTAAGACCGCCCCCGCGAGCCAGCCGCCTTTGCCCTTCAGAACGTGGTCTAACAACACTTGTAGAGCGAGAGGGTGGGATTGATTTGCCTCTGTCGGAATCTCGGGGATTGTCGGAACTTTCGTCTGCGGCGGATCTCGCGGTATCGCGATGATACTCGCGTCTGGCGCCCCGGCTTCGCTCGGTGCATCCGTCTCCGGTAATCCTGCCGGCTCTTCAAGCATCATTGCGGTTGGTTGCGAGAGCGGCGTGGCGCGGTGTGCTGCAATTTCACTCGTCGCCAGGCCTTCCACATCGTCTCGCTCTGTCGTCGTCTGGTTCGCCTTGGGCATTGCCAGCGCGGCTGCGAGCGCCTGCGTCAGCGGCGCCTCATGCATGTTCGTAGTGAAACTTGTCTCCGGCTGCATGATTTGATCCGCGGACAACTCCTGCAACGTATCCGGGGGTGGGGCGGCCATCTCTTCTATCAGTGAATCTACGGAGAGATCGGAAAGGACTTCCCGAATCACATCCGGATCGATGTGATTGAGTCCGAGAGCGCAGCCAATGGAAAGAGCGCTGGAACAGAGTGTGTTGATAACCCGCGGTATGCCTCGGCTCTCACTGGAAATCAGTTGCACGGCCTCGGGCGTAAAAAGACCACTGCCCAGGTGGCCCGCTACCTTGAGCCGGTGCTCAATGTATCCTGTGACTTCCTGCAGCGACAATGGGGCCAATCGGCAAAGAACGGTGATGCGTTGCCGCAGCTGTACCAGATCGGGGTGCGCGAGCTTATGGCCCAGTTGCGGTTGGCCGCAAAGAATAATTTGAAGAAGTTTTCGCCGCGGCGTTTCAAAATCGGAAAGTAAGCGAATCGTCTCCAGGACTTCGTGGCTCAAGTTCTGGGACTCGTCGATCGCCACCACGACGGTTCGGCCGACGCGGGCCTCGCCGATCAAGGCTTCGTTTAAGAGCGCGTGCATTTCCACGAGGTCCTTGCCGTTGTACTTGATTTTCATGTCCGCGAGGATGTATCGCAGCAGGTCGACCGAATTGCATTGCGTGTGGAATACGAATACGGTGCGAGCCTTGTCTTGCAAATAATCGAGCAGCCGGAACAGTAAAGTCGTCTTCCCCATTCCCGGTTTCGCGACCATGACGGCGAACCCGGAACCTATCTCCACTCCATAGGCGAGCGAAGCGAGCGCTTCCCGGTGCGTGGAAGTAAAATAGGTGTACCTCGGATCCGGCGTGACTCCGAACGGCTGCTCATGCAACTGGTAGTGGTTGAGGAACATAATCGTTTACGATCCCAAACGTTTTCTAAGCCCAATGGTGCGAGCCATACTTAGGCCTACATGACAGGTATGCTCATCCCGAGTCCTGTTGACGGGATGAAGGACTTGATCTTCGACAAATTGTTCTGAGGCACATAGATCAAGTCGCCTGGATGCAAGTGAACGTCTTCGGTCAGGTCGTTTCGGGCTAGCATCTTCTTCATGTCGAGTTGGCTGACTTTCAGCCACCCGGCTGGCTCCCGGCGGTAAATCACAACCATGGAATGCTTGGATTTTTCAGTGAAGCCGCCTGCAATTTGTACTGCCTCGGCTACCGTGGTGTCCCCGCGCAGGTCGTACTTGCCGGGCTTTTCGACTTGACCGCCTGCGATGAAGTAAGGCTTTTCGAAATCTGTCAGCAAGACGTCGATCAGCGGGTCGTGCAGGGTTTTTGCGTAGGCCTTTTTGATTGCCCCAATGACTTCCGGTACGGACATTCCCTCGACGTATAAGTCGCCCGCAGCCCGCAGCGTGATATAGCCATCGGGCTGGACCATCACGGTCTGATCGAATTCCGGTGTGATAGGGAACATGATCTTAAACACATCGCTACTCCGCACCTGGTAGCGCGGGGCGCGCTTCTCGAGGACGGGTTGATCGGCGGGAACGGTCTGGCTCACGGTTACACGTTCATCGCCAGATTGTCCGATCGCCTGGGCCATTGCGCGTCCCCCAAGGCTCGCGGACGCGCCCACCATCGCAACGGTCAGTAGCAACGTTCCGAAGAACCTACTCAATCTTGCTTTCATGATCGTCCTCATAGAATTTGTGCCAATCCCAATCGGCTTTCCGTCCGCCTGTGGGAATTCGAATCAGTCAATTCACTCCACGGGCCAAGACGCATGCGGCACCAGCGATTCGCTCTATACAAGATGCGTCCACTTCGACGGAAACTGACTTCTGGAGTAACTCGGCCGATATAATAAGCCGTTCGAAACCTCGTTTTCGAATTAGAATGCCTTCAATCCCCGCAAGCGGGCCGAACTTGACTCGAACCTGATCGCCGTGACGCAGAAAAGGATGGGGCTCGATCCGAAGATGGCTTTCCACCGCCAGGCGTATGGCATCGATCTCGCACTTTTGGATCGGAGCAGGGTGACCGGCAAATCCCACTATGGAATGAACGCCGGGCGTGCTGAGAACTTTTGCGCGTCGTTCGAAATTGCCTCGAAAGAAAACGTAACAGGGAAACAGGGGCAACGAGAGCCGCTTCTGGCGGTCATTCCATTGCCGAAGCGCCTCGTAAACAGGCAGAAAAACCTCCAGCCCGCGTCCCAAAAGATTTTCGGCGACGGCCTTTTCGTGCTGATGCCGTGTATAGACTGCATACCATTCATTCATTCCGAAATCTGAGACAGGCGCGTCAAATTGGCTCATACAGGTATAGCTCCGCCCTGTGACTCACAGAGAGTGTTCTTTAAGAGTTCTCTCCCGTCGTCCTTCGAGCTGATCCTGCCAAAATCATGGAGGCGCCCTTGCTGCCGGCGCTTAGCGCCGAGCCAGCACTCCTCGCCAGGAAATCACTTGGCCTTCCGGCTGAAGCGCAATGTTCCGCCGCTCGCCCAACCCGCCTCGATTCACTCTTCGGTTCCGGATTTGCGGATCGAACCGTCGAGGTCCCACCGGCCGCTGGTCCCTGGACCAAGCTTGTAGGCAGTGATATTCACAGCCAGAGCAGGCAGTTTCTCTTCTCCCAAAGGAAGGTCCAAGCGTACGACCTCACCCTCACAAGCCACTTCAAGCCCTGCCAGGTCAGCGGAGGAGCTCAACAATAGGAAGTTCAATTCCACGTGTGACCCGCGTCCCGCGCACTGCTCGCATCGGAACAGCACACCGGTCGAGCTGATGTTCTCCGTACGGGCTTTTCGCCAGTCTTCTTCGCACGACACCCGATAACGAAGGGGAGCCTCGATTGGGAAGCGTTTGGAGCGCCTCAAATCGTGCTCGTCGTCATTCAACAATTGACTCTGCATTAATGCGCCCGTAACACAGGAACGATACCCTTAGCGTTAACTATTGAGTGCGCGCTTCCTAAAAGTAAGCTGCAAGGCCCGCGTTTCCCCTGATGCACTGCGCATCATTGAAATTCCAGCGCTTCCGGTCAATGGCTCGAAGGGGGGTAGCCCGGTAGGGGCTACTAAGGTGCCATGCATGTCCCGGCCGGAACGTAAGCCTCGAACAAGCCTTAATTATTTCAATAGTATATTATTAATATGATAATATATATGCAACTGTACCGCTGTGCATGCGCCGGTTTCCGCCCAAGGATCCGGAGGGAGGCCCTCGAATTCATTTTTACAAACACGCTACGAAGCAGGCGTAATCAGGGTATCCGTCCGCTAGGGTTGGGCAATATAGAAGCAATCGTATATTGACATGTGATAAATAGCCCCATCAACCTGTTGAGGTCAATTCGGGAGACGGGCAAAGCCCGAACGCGAGTCTTTCTTGGCAAGAAGATCCGCAAAGTTCAACCCGGCGCATGTAGCGCTCCCGGTCGAAGAGTGCCCGTTTTCAAATGGCACCGCGATTTAAAATATTCTATGCTTGTATCCATGCGCCGCTTTAACTATACTCCCCCCGTCCTTCCGCATTGATGCGGGGAAAACAGGCGGCTCGCGTCCCCGGGTCCCGTTGAAACAAAAGACATCTATATAGTAGCTAGGCGTCCTGGCGCATGTGCTCAGACTTGAATGCCCCCGTCCATCAGGTCAGGAGTTCGGCAGATTATTTGATTGAGGGGTTTCGCCGGATCCGCTAGCTCAAGGGGATGTTCGTCAATGGATCTGGCTCCCAGCCAGGGATCCAATTACACGAGCCATAGATACAGTGTTCGCTTCGGACCGGGGCCGGAACGAGCGCTGGGCTTGGCGCGTGTTTGGACAGCGGTTGGTATATTTCTGCTGGTGTGCCTGCGCCCGCCCTCTTCCGATATTCTGTCCAATCAATCCGCACTCTGCGCGTCCGCGTTTGTCTTTTATAGTTTCGTTCTCTTCATGCTGCTCCGGGACCCTCGCAATTGGTCCTACCGAGCCCGACTGTGGCTCCACGCCGGTGACATGGTCTGGCCCGTCATCTTTCCTCTCGTCGTGCCCGAACCGCGAGTGTTCATGCTGGCGTTTCTGTTTGTCCTGACCGCGGCAGCGCTACGCTGGAGCCCCAGTCGGGTCTTGGAGACTAGCGGAGCGATCGCTCTCCTCGCGGGCGTTGGGCTAGTGATCGAACACGCGCTGCCGGGCGGCGGCCCGTGGGATGCATTTGCCTTTATGAAAGGCTCCTATTTCTTCTGGGGCATCTTCGCACTTTTTGCCGATGGCCTGATCTGGTTTTTGGCCAGGAGGGAAGCCGCGCAGCGATTAGAAGCCGCTGCCGAGTCGGCCCAGCGGGCTCAGTCCCGCGTCTCCGTCGAACTCCACGACGGCATTGTCCAGAGCCTCTTTTCCGTCGAGTGCTACATCGAGCGAATTCGTTCGAAGATCGACGATTTGTCCCCCGAAGCCTCGGAGGATCTTGAGAATCTCCAAGACCTTGTCCACAAGACCTCGGTGAAATTGCGAGATATCGTATGGCAGGAGCGGCCTCTCGATCTCGGATCGAAATCTTTCTTCGAATATGTCAACAATTTGGTGGCTGAATTCGAGCAGGACACGGGCATAGCCGTGTGCTTTACCTGGGATTGCGGAGAGATTTCTCCGCCTCCTTCGGGCGCCAGTGAATTGGTGCGAATTATTCAGGAAGCTCTGCTGAATATCCGCAAGCATAGCGGTGCGCGCAACGTCTCCATTCACTGCGGCGTGACGCGACGCAAATTGTGGTTTCGGATCGACGACGATGGCCAGGGTTTTGATTTCTCCGGACGTCTCGGGATGGTCGAGCTCGAAACCACCGCGCAAGGACCGTTCGTCATCCGGGAACGAGTCTCCGCTCTCGGTGGAGAACTCGCCGTGGAGTCCAAGCCCGGGCGTGGCGCGCGCTTGGAAATCGCGCTCCCAAAGGATGCCTTTGTATAACGCGACTCATACCGTCCGCGTGCTGATCGCCGATGATCATCCGGTGTTTCGGGAAGGTCTGCGCCTGCTCCTGGAATTGGACCGCAAGATTCGCGTGATCGGCGAGGCTCGGGACGGCCAGGAAGCCGCGGAGATGACGCGCAAGCTAAAGCCGGACCTGGTCCTTCTTGACTTGCGAATGCCCCGCTGCTCGGGGATCGAATCACTCAAGCTCATTCAGAAATTGGCCTTTCCGGTGCGCGTTCTGATCCTCGCCACTGAAGTGGAAAGACACGACATCGTGGAGGTCCTCAAGCGCGGCGCTGCCGGAATCATCCTGAAAGAATCGACCACGGAGCTTTTGCGCAAGAGCATCCACGCGGTAGTTGCAGGCGAGTACTGGGTCGAACGGCAGAACATTTCGGATCTCGTGCGTGAACTGACGCGGCGGCCTGGCCGCGCCTCCCCGGATGTGCCGCATGGGCCCTGGCGTTTGACGCCTCGCGAGGGTCAGATCGTCGCGGAAGTAGTTGCGGGCAGGACAAATAAGGAAATCGCGCAGGAACTCTGCGTGAGCCTTCAGACGGTTAAACATCACCTCACCAACATATTCGACAAAGTCGGCGTGCACAACCGCTTGGAATTGGCGCTCTTCTCGATCCACAATTCGCTGGGTAGCGATCAAAAGGGGGAAGTTGTCAAGGAGACAGACGCGCCATTTCAAAGCAGCCCGCAGTATGCTACCGCACCCCCGGCCCATTCAAAACGAGCCCTGGGTTAGGACCTAGCGTTTTTCAAATATCTATCTGCCCGAGGGCAGGGAATCAGTACTAAACCCACAGTACTTGCCTCCATAGTTCCTCCGAACCATTGAGTCCACCGGCTTCCATTGCGAATATCGTGGCAGGAGAGTGTCGACCTTAGGAGGAGCGAATGTTGGACGGCCTTGTTTTCAACAATCAAGGAAGTGCCAATGAAAGACTCTGGCGTGCCGTCATTGATAGCGCGATCGCGGACTGGGTGCGCGGTCCGAACCTCCACAAGCGCAAGGCCGAATACTTTCTGTTTCAGGATGAAGAGGACTTTCCATTCGTTTGCCGCTCTGCCGGATTGAACCCGCAAGCCTTTCGGGAGACCCTCTGGACGATTCGGGCTCAAGCTGCTTCTGATCTCAGCACGAACGTCGCCTAGCATAACGCCCACGGGCAGCTTTTTTTTCTTGCGGCCTGCAACTACTACTGTGCCGAAGCCCGCTTGGAAGTGATCTGCGAGCCCATACTCTCTCCAGAAGGATCGACGAAACCAATTCGATCTCCAAAGTATTCGGTAAACCAAACTCTTCCTTTGATGTCCGCCCCGATGAATCGAGCATAGGAACGATCCGGCCTCTGCGGGATCGGGTATTCAGTGAAGATCTCGGTTTTAGGGTCGAATCGAGTGACATTGTTGCCGCTCATGTCCGCAAACCAGACGTTTCCATCGACTTGATTGTAAGTGACCCCATAGACCGTCGCATTCGGCGTGGGCGGCTTGTAAAACTTCACCGCTCCTGTCTTCACATTCAATTTGCCGAATCGATGCCCCAGGAAGTCACCGAACCAAAGGTTGTCCTGCGGATCCACCGTAATTCCTCGGATGCTGACCGTCCCTTCAGGCCGAATGTCCTTGGTTTCTCCGGTGGCTGGATTCAGCTTGACCAGCGTCCCAAGAGCAATTTCACTAAACCAAACCATCCCCTCGTTATCGACGGTAACATCATAGGATCTGCCCTGGGCAGGATGCGATTCGCCCGGAATTTCTCCCCAATCCTGCATCGTACCCTTCGGATAGGCCGCCGGAACCGGATACGCATGGGAAGAGAACTGTTGCTTCTTCACATCAAAGCTCCACAAGTCTCCCGAAGTTCCTCCCGAGAACCAGACGTTCCCCGAATGATCCAAAGTCAACGTGTGGGCAGCGGGAGCTTTCTTTTCCGGCCAATAATATTGTTTCACTTCCCCGGTTTCGGGATCCACCGAGGCCAACTTGGCCGGGTCATTGCTGTGCGCCAGAGCCACCCAGTAGCGGCCATCGCTCGCCACGGCTCCTGTGTGAGGGCGCGCTTTTTCAGTCAGCAACGGATATTCCTGAAACTTTTCCGTCTCCAGGTTGAACCGAGTCGCTTTGTTGCCGTAGAAGGATTCCTCGCCGAACCAGGCGACATTCGTTCTTTGGTCGATTTCAATGCTGTGCGGACGGGAGATTTTCGTTGGCACGTCATACTCAATCAGTGTCGCGCGCAGGGCTTCATCGGAAGGCTCGACGTGTTTCACGTGGGCCTTGAGTTCCGATGCGTCCGCATCCAGATTGAAATAAGATGAACTGGCTCCAAAGTCTTTTTCCAACGCCGCACTGAGAGCGTCAAGCTCCTGCGGGGTGGCATTCGCGAAGGGTTCATCGGTGGCCCCGTGCGTCATTTGGGGTAGAAAATCCTTCCATTCGGAGGCGGATTGGCCGCGCCTGTGTATGACGGTGGGCAAGCTGTGACATTCAATGCAGTGCGACCTCAGGAGCCTCGTCTCCTGACTATCCGACAAGAGACTCTCCAATTCCGACCCGGTAAGCCGCCCCAAGCTGAGATTCGCCGGCGCCAGACTAAAATTTGTTTCTCCCGCTTTCGCCGTATTCACCGATACTTTCTTTACGGCGAAGCCGTACGCTTCGACAGTGACGTCATAGGTTCCTGCGGCGACGGCAATCTCATATTTGCCGTCTTTCTGCGAAAAGCGGCTGATCGTTTTTATGCCCGACTTGGCGCTGACGACCGCCCCGCGGATGGGTTTTCCGGAACTATCGGTCACTACGCCCTGAATCACGATGGTCGAGGCGGCAAGGGTCGCCGTTGCGCACAAGACCGTGAGAAAGACCCACAACGACCTGCGAGCGACTGTTTTCATATTTCTCCTGACTCAGGCGCGAGCCCCGCGGCACTCTGAACGGGCCATTCCCGCTGGGTTGTAACCTACTGGGCGCATCCTAGCAGCTTTCGCGTAGCACTTCCAGATTACCCGGCTCGCACTAGCGAAGGCGGGAACCGTCCAGTCCTTTACCACAAGGATACGCTTCGGGCTTTTTCTCTGCACTCCCAGTTCGCCCTGTTCTAAGCTCTTGAGAGCCAGCCGTGGATGACCATGACGTTCCAACACCTTGATACCGTAATTGCTTTTCTTGCATTGATGCTGGCTGCGAGCCTGGTCATTACCGCGGGCACTCAGCTTGCCATCAGCCTGTTTGGTTTGCGTGGCGCCAATCTGCGCAGCAGCCTGGCGGATCTGTTCGAAAACGCCACCCAGGATCGTGACGCAAGGCGCTATGCCAGGGTCATCGCGCATAGGGTCTTGCGACACCCTTTGATTTCAGACTCGGCATTCTCGCGGTTCTTCATCCGGATCGACAAACTTCCCTTCGTACCAGCCGACGCGGCGGGGAAATTGCGATGGGCGGGCAGCGAAATCCCGCTGCAACCCTGGCTGCTTGGCGCGCTGGGCGGCTTTCTTATCTGGCCTGCCTCGCTGGCTATTTTCAATCGACTCTCCCCCCTGGATATCTGTGAGTATACGGGGTTTATCGACCGCTATGTTCCGGTGCTTAGTCTCTGCGAACACCCCTGGCGCAGTGGCGCAATTCTCGGAGCGATATTTTTTGGCCTGCTCAGCCGTTGGCGGCTGGCGACGTCCGTTCGCGTAGACGAGCTGATCGGCGTGCTCGAAAAGCTCTCGGCCCCTGCGGGCGGCACACTGCCCGACCCGGCCCAGCGCGCCATGTTGGTAATCGCCGGCGAAAGGCGTAGCCGACCGCGCTCCAAGACGAACCCTGTGATCGCGCAAATTGAGGGGATCTTCCCTGATTCGCCGGAAGGGAGTGAAGGGGGAGTAGCCGTCGCCGTGGAAAAGACGGTCACGCAGGCTTCCGGCTATGCGGCGGATGCGCGTTTGGAAGGCTTGGCCCTGTGGTTTGGTCGCGCCATGGAGCGGGCCTCGCAACGGTTCACCCTGCAAGCCCGTTTGATTACCGTAGCCCTGTCTTTCGTTCTCGTCTTCACCGCGCATCTGGACGCGATCCGTTTGTTCCAAATGCTTTCTTCCGACGCACAGCAGCGAGCTCAATTGGCCGCCAGCGCCGATGCCATGATCAAACAAGCGGAACAACTTCCGCGCGTTAGAGAAGGAGCGGGTTCGCAGGCAGCGCGAGAATCCGCGCGAACGGCTGTGCCTGACGTTTACCGCAATGCGATGATCGCACTTCTGGAGGTCACTCCCGCTCCTGCGGAGCAACCAAAAGCAAAGCCGCGCCATTCCTCACGCAGCGTTGCCACGCCGCCGGGTGGCTCTCTTTCGCTGTCGAGTGGTGGCCCAGAGACGCCCAACGATATTCAGATTTCGACGGGTGTCTCACAGGCAGGAGGGGAAGGCAGTCAAGCCGTGCCGGCCGTCTCTCAGTCCTTGACGGAGACCCCACAAAGAGAACGAGAGAATAAAGGTGCGTCGGGTAAGGCAAAGTCTGCGACAAAGGAACGGGAAAAATCAGTGGTCATGCCTAAAGAGGACGCTGAAACGATGGAAGCGAAAGTCAGGGCATCGAAGGCGCTCGAAGCGAGGCCAGGTTTTGCCAGCAGGGAAGATGCGGTTCTCTGGCTCCGCTCGACTCTGGATGGAGATCCAGCGCTCGAAAATCTAGCCGCTTCCTACGAACAAGAAGTCAACTCCGGTTTAGCCGGCGACGCCGACAAGCTGATTGATCATTCCGCTTCGATCAAACGTGAACTCGCACGCACTCAGTTTCAACTGCTCCCCGAAAGATCACAGGGCTGGCCGCCAAACGAGCATGAGCTTCCAGGCCTGCTGATTTCAGTCGTGCTACTCTGCTTGGGCGCGCCGTTCTGTTACAACCTGTTGAAGGCCATTGCCAGTCTTCGGCCCCTGCCGACTGTGAAGTAGGACAAAGAAGCATACAGAATCCGTTTATTCTCCCTTGCAGGGAATTCCTATTCAGCGCCCAGGAATGCGAAACGCAGCAAGAAGAGTGCGGAGAGGACCCAAATGAGGGGACTGATTTGTCGAATCTTCCCTGTGCCAATCTTGATGAAAGTGAACGAGAGCAGCCCCAGGCTCAATCCTGTCGCGATGCTGAAGGTGAGCGGCGTTGCCACGGTCGTGATAAATGCGGGGAACGCTTCCGTAAAATCGTCCCAATGCACTTTGGCGAGTGACGCGCACATGAGCGCGCCCACCAGAATCAGGGCCGGAGCGGTGGCATAGGTCGGAACGGCGGCGACGAGCGGGGCGCAGAAAATCGCTGCAACAAAAAGTCCCGCGATGAGGAGATTACCGAGGCCGGTTCGCGCTCCCGCGGCAACGCCGGCGGCGCTCTCGATGTAACTTGTGACCGTTGACGTTCCCGTCAGCGCTCCCGCCATCGTGCCAAAGGCGTCGGCCAGCAGGGCGCGGCTCGCTCGCGGAAACTTTCCGTTGCGCAAGAATCCGCCCTGTTCGCAGACGCCGACCAGCGTTCCCACATTGTCAAAAAGATCCACAAAGAAGAAGACAAAGACCAAGTCGCCGAGGCCGATTTTAAAGGCCGAGCGAAAATCAAGTTTCAGGAATGTGCCGCCCGGATGAGGCCATGAAAATACATGCGAGGGCACGGTCGTAAGACCCACAGGGATTCCCGCAATCGCAATGACGACAATTCCGATCAGAATCGCGCCGCCGATTCGGCGTGACATCAGGATGGCGATCAGAACCAGCCCAAACGCGGCAAGACGCACTTCAGAATCGGAAGATTTTCCCAGGCCCACAAACGTCGCGGAGTTGGCCACAATTATTTTGGCGTTGCGTAGGCCCACGAAAGCAATGAAGAAACCGATGCCCGCGGCCGTTCCATGCTTCAGACAATCGGGAATGTCGTTGACGATGTGTTCGCGGATGTTAGTGAGCGTCAGAATCAGAAAGAGCGTGCCGGACAAGAAGACGACCCCGAGCGCTGTTTGCCATGGCACGCCCCGCCCAAGAACAATCGAGTAGGTGAAGTACGCGTTCAACGACATTCCGGGAGCGAGTGCAATCGGATAATTCGCCCACAGGCCCATTACCAGCGTGGCGAGCGCCGCCGAAACACAGGTTGCAAAGAGGACGCCCTCGACCGGCATGCCCGCTTCGCCCAGGATGCGCGGATTCACGACCACCACGTACGCCATGGCCATGAACGTCGTCAAGCCGCCAAGAAGTTCGCGGCGAACCGTGGTGTGATTTTCCGTGAGATGGAAAATTCTCTCGAGCAATGCGCGCCCCTCTGAAAAGTGCGCCACTATAGGCCGGAGTGGCCCGCTCCGTCAACGGTGAACCTCAGACGAACAGGGTATCCTGATCGCCGGCGCTTATCGAATTGTAGAAGCAGGATCATTCGATTCGTTTTTCAAATGCGCCAATCCTTCGCCAAACCTTGCGTCAATCGCGCCGCGCATGTATGGTACGGCATGCCCAGCCGCACTGAACCTACCAAGAAGACAAACGGCGCAAAGTCGACCGGACAGGCAGGATCGGTTCAAATAAAAATTGGGGAGTACGGATTGCGCGGCGAGGCGCTCTCCCCGATGGAGACGCTTGGGCAATCGGTCTCCACCATTGCGCCCACTTCCACTCCAGCCGCCACGATTCCGCTTGTAGCCGCGCTGGCGGGCAACGGCACCTGGCTCGCTTATCTTTTGGCGATGGTCGCGATTCTGCTGGTGGCGTGGTGCATCAGCCGATTCGCGCGATACTCGGCGTCGCCCGGTTCGCTCTACACTTACGCGGCTATGATTCTTCCGCCATGGCTCGGCGCCGTTGCCGCGTGGAGCCTGCTGCTTGCCTACATTGCCACAGGATCGAGCGTCATCGGCGGCTTCTACCACTACGCAAATTTGCTGTTCGTCGATGTCGTAGGGCACGGCTTTTCCGGAGCTGCCCTGGCGCTGATCGTTACGGGAGTCTCCGCGTGGATCGCCTGGCGCGATGTGAAAATTTCCGCCCGGCTGATGCTGTGGATTGAAGCGGTCTCCTTGCTCGTGATTGTTGTGGTTGTGGCGCTCGTGCTCGTGCGCCACGGCTTTCACGTTGATCCCGGGCAATTGCATCTAACAGCCATGACGGGCGGCGGCCTGCGACTCGGTCTCGTGTTGGCGCTATTCAGCTTCGTCGGTTTCGAGAGCGCGACCACTTTAGGCGCCGAGGCGCGCAATCCATTAAAGACAATCCCTCGCGTCGTAATTGAGAGCGCGGTGATCGCAGGCTTATTCTTTACCGTTTCCGCCTATTCGGAAGTGCTCGGCTTCCATGTTGCCGGGCAAGATTTGGGCACGAGCCAGGCCCCCATGCACGTTCTGGCCAACGTCGCTCGCGTGCCGGCGCTGGGAATCCTGATTGATGTCGGCGCAGCAGTCAGTCTTTTTGCCGGAACCCTGGGCTGCATCACGGCTGCCGCGCGCGTTTTGCTTCTCATGGCGCACAACGGCCTCGCGCACGACACATTTCGCATGACGCATGCCCGCAACGAGACACCCACATTTGCGATCCTCGCCACAGGACTTGCCGCGGTTTTGCCGGTTGCCGCGCTGGCCTATCGCGGATCGAGCGGACTGGATGTCTATGGCTGGATGGGCTCTCTTGCGACGTACGGCTTTATCGTGACCTACGCGTTGGTATGCGTCGCGCTGCCTCGATACTTGCGCGACCACGGCGTTTTCCGCCCCGGCGCGCAAATCGTTCCGTGGCTGGCCTTCATCGCGATGCTCTCCGCGCTGGTCGGCAATCTATACCCGGTGCCCGAGGGGCCCTACGGCAAGCTGCCGTACATCTACCTCGTGTATTTGAGCGCGGGGCTCCTTTTGTTTTTCTGGCAAAGACGAAAAGAGAGCAAGGCTTGAATGGGTGAGGCGCCCAGACTTTTCGCACGTTTGGAACGGCGGTTTCAAATAAGCAATGACGGAAGAAGGGAACCCATCGAAACGCAATTTCGTTACTTTTCCCATTTTAGGAAGGCAGTCCGTTCCATTTCTGATGCACCGTTCGGTGCATGCAGAAACAGATACAAATACCTGATGGCGAAGATTGAAAGATTATGCTTTTCATCCGGGCAAGAATGGCGTAAGTTCCATCAAATTATGAAAGGCTTTGAGTGGCAGCAATGTGGGGGGTGCAGCCTCATTTAGAAATGCCCTCAATTGGTATTTTTTGGATTTTCGATTTTCGACTTAAGAGAGGGGATTAAGTATGAAAATGCGCATCGTTCGTTCCGCATTGCTTCCAGCCGTATTCCTCGCAATGGCCTTTCTGATGATACCGAACGCTTATTCCCAGACAACACTCGGAGGGATCACCGGCACGGTCACGGATTCATCCGGCGCCGTCATCTCGGGCGCCACGGTCACCCTGGTCGGCGATCAAACAAAACTGAATCGCACACAGACCACCAGCTCCACCGGATCCTACAGCTTTGTGAACCTGCCTATTGGAACCTACACGCT